>NZ_MKVC01000047.1:0-257666 GCF_001899125.1 Dysgonomonas sp. 37-18
TCATTATGCTCAGTATATGGTTATGCGTAGCATTTGTGATAACACGCTGCTTACTAATAAAATAAAGCAAATACACTGTGCATAATATTTTGAATTAGCTATGTTTTCCGTATACTTAGTTGTATTTTAAACTCAATTAAGATGGAAAAAATTAAACCAAAAGAATTAGTAAGCCTTTTGAATAAAGAGCTTGCCAGAATGCAGTACAAAAAAACATCATTGGTTCAACACCGAAGGAATTGGGCTAAATTGGTTATGTTCTTTGAAACTAAACAAGAAGAATATTTTTCGATGAAAACGGCGATGGAGTATCTTGAAGGGAAATGCGATTTCTTCACAAAGGAAAGGGCAGACAAACTCACTCCAAGTAACACCTGGCTTTACCGTTCTATCAAGATGCTATGTGATTTCCACCAACATGGTACACTATTGCATCGCCATATACGAACACGTTTCACTGTAAACAACGCATTTCATCTCGAACTATTGACCGAATTTCACACAAATTGTGTTTCTATGGACTATGCAACATCTACAACAAAAGGGTATATACGCACAGTAAGTAAATTACTTTCATTCATTGAATCAAGAGAGCTCATAGCTAAAGACATTAATCCCGGCATACTTGTAGATTACGTAAAAACACTTCTTGGTTATAGCCCAAAGATGGTTGAATTTATGTTTTGTGGAATACGAGCTTTCTTGCGCTTTCTCAAAGCTTCAGGGTATACGAATACGGATTTATCCAGTTCTTTGCCAACTGTAAAAATACCGCAGAAAGCCCGTATTCCATCAATTTGGGATCCCGCAGATCTAAAAAAATTGCTGGATACTATTGACCGAGGTAATCCTTCCGGCAAGCGAGATTACGCGATCATTTTGTTAGCCAGTAGGATTGGGATGAGATGTGTAGACATAAAGTCTCTAAAGTTTAATGACATTAAATGGGATGAAAATCGGATTGAAATAATCCAAAAGAAGACAGGAAGACCCGTAACCTACCCTCTGCCACGAGAAATAGGCTGGGCTTTGATTGATTACATCCAAAAAGGTCGCCCTAACTGTGAGGATAAGAATGTGTTTGTCCGGCACACAGCACCAATCTGCCCTTTTGGAGATTCAAGCCGTCTGCTGGATATGATAAAAAAGTATATGAAAATGGCACATATATCAATGCCCCAAAATAAGAAATTCGGTATGCACTCTTTGCGCCATACTTATGCTACTTCTTTAATGGAAAGGCATGTTCCAATTGAGGAAATTGCTCAATTGATGGGACATGTAGACCCTACCACTACTGCGATTTATCTCAAGAGTAGCTTGAATCTGCTAAAGGAATGTACATTAAATATTGATAATCTATGAATAATATCTACTACTCTGGTTTTTCTGAAGATATAATAGGTCTCATTGAACAAAAGCAGACATTGGGATATAAGTACAAGTCTCAAGCAATGATGTTAAAACGTTTTGACCAGTTCTGCTTAAAAAATTATCCAAATGCGACTATCCTCGATAAGGAAATTGTTCTTCACTGGGTAGCCGTTAATCGCGGTGAACATCCTTCTACTCAAGAAACTCGGCTCTCTCCACTCAACGAGTTGGCGAGATACATTGTACGTAAAGGAGAATCTGCATACATACTGCCAAAAGGGGTGCTGGCTAAAAAAGTGAAATATACTCCTTATATTTTCAGTGATGAAGAGATCAAACGTTTGTTTGCTACCATCGATAACGGTTGCTTGTTTTGTTATGAAGTTCCTTTACGGCACATTGTAATGCCGATTTTCTTCCGGCTTTTATATTGTTGTGGTCTCAGAGTGACAGAAGCCAGATTATTAAAAGTGCAGGATGTTGATCTGGAGCGCGGCATTTTGACTTTAACACAAACCAAATTAGGAAAATGTAGGCAAATACCATTGTCTTTAGAGTTACTTAATCATTTTAGGGAGTACTCTCAAAAGGTTCATGTTTTCTCTACGCCACAGACGTGGTTTTTCCCTGGACTCAAAAACAATCCCATGACAAGCCAAAATATAAATAGGAATCTTCGCAGATTCTTATGGAAAGCGGGAATATCACATCATGGAAGAACAAAAGTTGGCGAACGAGGAGCTCCTTGTGTTCATTCGTTGCGTCATACATTTGCTGTAAACTGTCTACGTAAATGGATGCAAGAAGGGAAAGATCCGAATGCATACCTTCCAATTCTTCAGGCATATATGGGGCATACCTACTATCGAGATACCGCTTATTATCTACACCTAAGCTACGATTTGGTTCAGGATATCAGATCCAATATAGAACAAACATTAGGAGCTATTATTCCATTCAACTCATCACAAAATACAATAAGTCATGAAAAATACGACTGATTTTGCCAATCATCTTGAGCATTTTTTTACGGATTTTTTAATTGGATGTCGAAATCTAAGTAAGAATACAATCTCCTCTTATAGCGACACTTTTCGGTTACTGGTGATTTTCTTCAATGATCAGCTATCCATTTCTCCTGAAAAGTTAAGATTGAAAAATATCAATAACAAATCTGTCCGTGATTATCTTGATTGGCTACAAAAAGAAAGAAAAAGTTCCAATGCCACCAGAAATCAGCGCCTTGCAGCTATTCATTCATTTTTCCGCTATCTTCAGATGCAAGATCCTAAACAGCTATTGAGTTGTCAACAAGTGATGCAGATACCCTTTAAGAAAAATGTTCAGCCTCTTTTAAATCATCTTACTGTATCTCAGGTGAGTTCTTTGTTAAGACAACCAGATATGAGCAAGAAAGGAGAAAGAAGAGATGCCGTTATACTTAGCGTTCTTTATGACACAGGAGCCCGCGTTCAGGAACTCTGCGACTTGAAGGTTCAAAATATTAGATTAGAGTCCCCTGCTTCAATCTCTCTAACTGGGAAAGGACACAAAACAAGGATTGTTCCCATTGTTGGAAATACTGTTAAATTATTGGCTAACTATTTAGAAGAAAATAAATTAACTGCCACACATCGATTAGACCATCCTTTGTTTTATAATCAACGTCGGCAAGCATTAAGTAGAGGAGGAATCACTCATATTTTGAAGAAATATGCAGACCTAGTTGAAGACAATAATATGCCGGTGAAGGTTACTCCTCATGTTCTCAGACATAGCAAAGCAATGCACCTTCTTCAAGCTGGCTATACTATGGTTGTGATAAGAGACTGGTTAGGTCACGTTTCCATTCAGACAACTGAAATTTATGCCACATTGGATATTGAGGCTAAGCGTAAACTTCTCGAAAGAACTTTTCCGGATAACATTCCTGATTACGATCTGCCAGATTGGAATAAAGACGGTAACCTTATTGACTTTTTGAAAAAGTTTTAAAATATTATGCGTAGCGTTTGGAGTATATCGGATTTATATTCTGCGTGTTATCTAAATGGCTACGCATAACCATATACTGAGCATAATGGGCTTTTGCCTCTCTGAATGAATCTTCTTTTGCGAGTTGCTTTTCAATCTCTAATTGAGCATCTGCTTTTGCTTTCTTGGCTACATAGCGGTCATGCTCTGCTTTCAGATTATCGGGACAAACATATTTTGCATTGCGCAAGTCTTTGCCAAAGAAGCGAAGTAAGTCAATATAATCGCACCAAAGGGTAGCATCTTTGATTTTGTAGTTATTACGAATACAAATTCTAATCGATTGCCAATAGTTATCAATGTTCTTCCATCCGCTATCCATAATACGCTTTAATAGCTTGGCTTGTTTAGCTTTTATTAGCGTTTCAGCTTTACTATCCGTTAGTAGGATACGAAATAAATCTAATGGTTTTTGATTGTATAAGGCTTTCTTATAGCCTGCACGTTTTAGTTCAGGTATTAGTTTTTGTTTTGGATATACTGCACCTGTATAGATACGATTATAGACATCAATCTCTTGTCTTAATTCCAATGGAGTATGAAATATCCAAGAATCATAATACATTGTACCCATTGTTTGGCGAAGACGTGCAAATGTGCAGTACTTCCCATCGGAAGCAATCCAACGTTGCGTCACTTCGGATGCTCTGTATTTGGGTAATTCTCCGATTTTGCTTGTATATCCTAACATAATAGTGCGTAGTACCTGATATCCTTTATGGGTATCAATAACAGTCATATAATAGCTGTCATTGAATGTCCGTTTGGCTGTAGCTTTTACAGTCAGCTTTGATTTACAGTTCGGACAATCACAACCTAAAATAGTCGTAATCAGTTCCCCTTCTCCCTGCCATGAGTGTCCGCATTTGGCACAGGTTACAATACCTTTTTTTGATCGATAACCGAGATATTCAATTGCATTATCATATCCCCATTGTATTTGTTCGTTGGTAATAGCAGGTAATGTCTTGCTTACTTCTACAACTTGTTGCTGGAATTTATTATTTGGTTTCATAGGTCAGAATAGGCTTAGTTGGTTGGTATTGGCTGTTTGTTTAGCTGTTGTCTTTTTCTTGGGTTGCATCATCTTGTCATAGGCATCATTCTGTACTTTCTGAATGGCATCTTGGCGTTCCTGTTGTTTTTCATCTTCTGTCAGTTCTACAACATGGTTAACTGCAATTCGGGCATCAATCGGTTTACCGACTTCTATATTTTCTTCGTCGTAATAATGTACTGCCATTGAGTAGACTTCGTCATCAGTGAAGCCATTACAACCGCTTTTCTGTACTTCGTTTAAAATGTAAGTACAACAATCATCAATGTTCTTGCTTATATTGGCAAATGATTGGGCGAACAAAGGGTCTACTGTTGCCCTTTGTTCTAAATGTGTTAATATAGTTCGTGTGAAATATGCTGTTGATTTCATAGTTGTTATTTGTTTAAGTTTAGTACTGTGTTTAATTCATCTCTCTTACTTTTGGAAAATATCCATCCTGCTTGCTTTTCATTGTTGTGTGTCAGTCTTGGATTGAATTTTCCACCCATTGCTTTAAGTAAATCTTTGATTTCTTTAGTATCTCCGAACAGGGCAATTGCTTTTTCTGAATAAGCAACGATCTCAAAGGAAAGGTTATCAGATTCAAATTGGAGGGTTGGCTCTTTCTCGTTTTCGATAGAAGTATTATTACCATTGCTGTTAGTGATATAAATACCATCGGAACATCCTGCCACATAGGCAAATTCATCAATTTTATTCTTTCTGTCGTATATAGGAGATTTTTCAATGATCCATCCGCTGTATTTGCTTTCTCCTAAATAATAGCCTGCACCCATTGAATACTTTTCTCTGTGTTCATAGTCCTCATTATAGATTGCCAGATGTGCTGTTTCTTCAAAATTTGAAGCATACTTCCTCATTTCGGAAAATATATCACGTTTGTGTTTGGAAAAACCTAAGATTACAGTGCGTGTTACCCTTGAGGCATAATAATCGGTTTGTGAGTCGGATTCATCTGCTTTCAGGCGAGCCACAATAATTGCTTTGGCATCTTGGGGTAAGTTTTCATTCAGCCATTTTCGACCGATCTCCCTTACAGCCTTTCTGCGTTCATTTTCTTGTCGCTCTTTTTCCTGTTCTGCATCCTCTTTAGCCTTTGCTTTGGCATAGAGTTCAATGACTTCTTCTTCAGGCATGAATTCAATATTGTTTTCATCGTAATACATACCGATTCCAAACTTTTGGCTCAACGGTTTAATGATTTCAGATTGTTGCATATCAAGTGTACGGAGGTTAATCAGATGATAGTGATAGCCGTATTTGTCGTGTGTAATTTGGTGGACTACATAACGGTCATAAGAATATCCTTCGATTTGAATAATTTGGTTTTCTGCTACTGCTTTCACTTCTGTGTCGGTTGTTATTCCTGCGAATAATGAATATAATTTTGTCATGGCTGTACAGTTTAAAAGATTAGAATTAAGAAAATGGAGATAAGAATGATAAAGGCAAGGATTGATAAGATCATCTTGATGAATAGCTTTACTAGCTTAAATACAAGACATATAATCAGATAGCCACCGATAAGTCCTGTAATAAGAGAGATGTTTATACTCACTTGCGTTACTATCCACGCACATAAAGCCATTATTGCTACCCCTAAACCCAATTTTATGATGATTCCAGAGGAGAGGGAGTTTTGTTTCATTATTTTTCTTTCGTTTCTCATAACTGCGACTTTTTTTTTCATGCGTCATCCGCCGTGTCGGTCGTTTTTTATTTCAAGGGCAACAAATGGGTATAGGCTTTTAGACAGGCATATTTTTTCGTCAGTAAATACGCTCGCCTGAAAGGAAAGAGGAAGATTTCTGCGAAAACCGTCAGGCAATGAATATGTAGGACTAAAAGCCATTCATACCTTTGCCCGATGAACAGAAAGACCGATCAAGAGATGACTCTACCAAAAGAGGAGTGGTTATAAAAAGAGAAACAGAAAGTAAAATTCTATAATATGGATGTATTAATTAAGATTCTTAATTCACGTTATCTCTGTTGCTTTATGTACTTTTGTTTTGATGGAAAAGAAATCTCTTGAAATATTTCGTGCTGAAGTAGATACTGAATTATCACTTCCTATAGCTGACGGAGGGATCAAAGCCGGATTCCCCAGTCCGGCACAGGATTTTATGGATCTGGCTATTGATTTGAATAAAGAGTTGGTTCGCCATCCGTCCAGCACATTCTATGGCCGTGTGCGTGGTGACAGCATGCAAGATGCAGGTGTTTATGATGGAGATATATTGATTATTGATAAATCTTTAGAGCCGCGGAACGGAGATATGGCGGTCTGCTTTGTCGATGGAGAATTCACTATTAAGTATATCAAAATAGAAAAAGAGATAGTGTGGCTTATACCTGCCAATGATAAATATAAACCCGTTAAAGTGACAGAAGATAATGATTTTCTTATCTGGGGGATTGTTACTTATTCAATAAAAAAACAGAGATAGTTTGCTTAATATGGATATAAAAACTTTAATAAATCGTCTACGTGTTAGGATAGAGGATGATTATTCTGAATATAGTGAGACATATTCAGAAAATATATTCGAGATAATTGACAACTATATAAATAACGATAAATATTCTGATTTAGAAAAAGCATTTTATCTGATATTGAATCAATATCCTAGTGATATGAAGAATTATTTTGTAAAGCCTAATGAAATGGTTCTTATACCAGATGTATATGATATGGGAAGTCCTGGAATAGAATATGAAGTAGATTTTGCTATTTATGGAGGGGTATTGAATAATCCTGTTAAAATAGCAATTGAATGTGATGGAATTCGTTCTCATAGACAAAAACATAGTAATAAAGACAGAAAAAAGGACGTAAACTTTCAGGCGGCAGGTTGGATTGTTATTAGATTCGGTTCAAATGAAATTCATGAAGAATTGGCTAAGCATGAAAATCAAGAAAATTACACATCAGATTTTTTACAGTATATAGAAAATGTAATAAATGAAACTTCGCAGATAATCACATGGAGGTCATATGCGAAAGCTGACTTTAGAAGTAGATTAACTGGATATAAGTGGGGATATATACTTTGCCCACTATGTGGAAAAAGCCAAATGGGAGAATTGAATCATATAAAACATGCCTGTAGGCATTGTGGTGAAAAATTCAAAAGAGAGGTCCTTTCAAGTGAAAATGTAAAATATCAACATAACGGAATATTGTATTTTGATTAATGTACGCTCTAATCGATTGTAATAACTTCTTTGTTTCGTGTGAACGGGTTTTTAATCCGGCATTAAACAATCGTCCTGTTGTTGTACTCAGCAACAATGACGGTTGTGTTATATCCCGAAGCAATGAGGCCAAAGCGTTAGGTATAAAAATGGGAGTACCATTCTTTCAAATAAAAGAGCTTGTTAAGCAGTATAATGTTGGGGTTTATTCCACCAATTTCACACTCTATGGAGATATGTCGGATAGAGTAATGAATACACTATCCAATCTAGTTCCCGATATGGAAGTATATTCTGTGGATGAGGCTTTTCTTCATCTGCACGGAATAGAGGATGTTACAAGCTATAGCAGACATATCGTCCGCACAGTAACTAAAAATACAGGAATTTCTGTATCCATAGGCGTAGCACCGACTAAGACATTAGGAAAGATAGCTAATCACTTTGCCAAGAAATACAAGGCATATAACAATGTTTGTATTATTGACAGTGAAGAAAAACGGATTAAAGCATTACAAAAGACACCTATCGGTGATGTTTGGGGAATCGGGCGTCGGCATACAAAGATGCTTGAATATCACGGAGTAAAAACAGCATATGATCTAACACAAAAGACTCGATCATGGGTCAGAGGTAAGATGACTGTAATCGGGGAGCGTACCTGGCTGGAATTACAAGGTATCCCCTGTATTGAAAAAGATGAACTGTCGGCTAAGAAACAACAGATATGTACATCCAGAAGTTTTGGACAGCCAATCACGGAATACAATAATTTATTGGAGTCCATTGCTTCTTTAGCTTCATTGAGTGTCGCTAAATTGAGGAAACAGAAAACCGTTACCAAAGCCGTTTATATTTTTGTGCAAACCGATCGATTTGACGAGGATGTATACAAACCTTCAAAGGTTGTTCCTTTGTCTTTCTACACATCGGATACAGCCGAGATTATTGGTTACTGCCGTCAGGCTTTAGATTCTATCTATTTGCCGAATCTGGAATATAAAAGGGCTGGAGTTGTATTGATTGATATTATCCCCGAAGAATATGCACTGCGAGATTTCTTTGATGAAAAAGACCGTGATAAGCTACAGCGATTAAACCGGACTTTGGATGAGATAAATAAAAAGAATGGACGTGATACTGTAAAACTTGCAGTTCAGGGAAACGGTTATAGTAAGAATATTCGTCAGGAGCATCTCTCAAAACGATACACGACCAATCTTAATGATATTATTGAGATTAGAATTTAGTAAAAAACAAAATGATAAAAGTTATAGCCGAGGATTTTATAAAAGAAGAGTATTTGGAAATAGTAAAACCTCTTTATGAAGAATTGGTTGCTAAGACCAAACAGGAGAAGGATTGTATAGAATACAATCTTTATATAGATCAGGACGATAAAACTCACTTTATCTTCATTGAAGAATGGCCGAATCATGATGCATTGGACAGACATTGTCAGTCAGAGCATTTCAGACGGCTTGTCCCGCTGATTAATAAACACCAATCCAAAGAATGTGAATTTACCATTATGGATATTTTTCAATAAGTAAAAGAATGGAGAATAAAGATATTCTGATAGAAGCACAGGAATATATCAAAGAAACTTTTCTTAAAGAAGGAACGGGACATGACTACTATCATATAGAACGAGTGGTTATTAATGCCAGAAAGATTTTGAAAACAGAACAAGCGGATAGTTTTATTGTTGAATTGGCGGCTTGGTTACATGATCTGGGCGATCATAAACTACATAACGGAATAGATAAGTCAGAAGAGTTAATCAGTGCATTTCTTAAATCCTTGGCTGTTGAACAGTCAATCATAGATCGGATAATTGAGATTGTTTCTCAGGTTTCTTTCAGTAAAGGGAATAAGCCATCTTCAATTGAAGCCGAGATAGTACAAGATGCAGACCATTTGGATGCTATCGGAGCAATTGGTATTGCCCGGTGTTTTGCATATGGTGGAAGTAAAAACCGTATCTTATATAGTCCTGATGAAAAGAAGAAAGAGAATTCAAGTATTCAACACTTTTATGACAAGTTGTTTAAACTAAAGGATCTGATGAATACAGAATCGGCTAAGCTGATAGCTCAAAACGCCATTCATTTATGGAAGAATATATTGCTGAATTTTACAGGGAAGTTCAATAAGAATGCGATTGAGTCCGTTTACCTTTGACTTAATATAATTTTAAGACAAAGTGATTTTTCAATCATTAGGCTATAATAAATAAAGGATAAGAATGACATTATTAACAGCAGGACTGGTCGTTACAAAAAATAATCAATTGCTTTTAGCATACAGTAGTAATAAGAATGCATGGTATTTACCGGGTGGGAAAGTAGATAAAGGAGAAACTTCCAGAGAAGCACTTATCAGAGAAATTCATGAAGAATTAAATATTGACTTGCAACCAGATAAAATCGAAAAATACAAACATATTTCTGCTCCGGCATACGGAGAAAGTCCTGAATTGATAATGGAACAGGACACTTTTCGATATGATTTAACAGAGAAAATACAGCCAAGTCATGAAATTGCTGCAGTGAAATTTTTCGACTTAGAGATGTATAAGCAGGAACCGGCTCAGGTCCCCGGTGTATTAAAGGTTTTTGCACTATTGAAAGAAGATGACATAATTTTATAAAATGGAAAAGAGAAAATTAGTCTTAGAAACAAGCAAGAGGAGCTATTGCTCCTCTTGTTAATTTTGGATATATCCGACACGCTTTCTGGGTTTATTTTCCTGTTCTCTGGTACTGGCTAACTCTGTCAGAGCCTGATATATTTCATTAAACTGCATATTCGTTTCTAGCATAAATATTTCTAACTTTTGGTTAAGCTCTGCATAATCTAAAGCGTATTGGCGTAAAACTACAAATGCCCGCATGATTGAAATATTGATTTCAATTGATATTTTGCTTCGTAATACAGATGAGAGCATAGCTACTCCCTGCTCGGTGAATGCAAATATCTTAGATATCCCAACATTATAGCCCGAGGGTATCACAGATTGTGACACCCCTATGTTTATCAATTTCATAGCTTCTTCATCCGTCAGTTCAAACATAAACACTGGGAAAACGCTCTATATTTCTTCGAACAGCCTGTTTTAAAACTCGGGTTTCAACCTGATAGAGTTCTGCCAAATGAAAATCAATCATCACTCGTAATCCGCGAACTTCAAATATCTTATTTTGAATAATTTGTAATTCCATATCAATTCAAATTTTTAAATGATGATTTTCCTGTGTTAGCATTGAATATTATGATCATTTCAGATTTTGCCTTTACCCTTCCGTATTCACAAAAAGCATTCAACACCCATTCCCGAAAAGCTTTGGCATATAGGGATTGAATACGAAAGCACAAGAAAATAATAACTTCTAAATTATAGTAAATGCGAATATATTCTTCTTTCTCATTTCGGATATATCTGTATTCTTTTGTCACAGCTGCTTCTTTCAATAAACTATCCCTAAAAATAGCCTTTAGATTTTTGCTGATTGTCGGAGTATAAACCCCAAACAGATCAGCGATTTCATTTACTGTCATCCAAACTGTACCATCTACAATTTTCACTTCAATAATTGGTCTGTCAGTATCTATGTCTGTAAACTTTATATATCCTGTTTCCATAAATTCAACTAGATTAAACAATAGCACTTTTTGATTCGTAAGTTTTTAGTTTTCCCGCAATAGCGTTCATTTCATTGGCTATCTTGTTATTGGTTATACGGGCATATATCTGCGTCGTCTGAATTTTTGTATGCCCCAGCATTTTCGATACAGACTCGATCGGAATACCCAACGATAAAAACGTCGTTGCAAATGTATGACGGCTCATGTGATAGGTGAGGTGCTTCTCAATACCGCACAAATCGGCAATTTCCTTCAAATAAGAGTTCATCTTTTGATTGCACATTGTCGGAAGAACTTTGTTGTTCTTTTGTTTCCCTCTGTATTTCTCGATTATAGAAAGCGGTATATCCATCAACGGAACGGTTATATCTGTATTCGTTTTAACACGCTTCTTCATAATCCATAAATTATCATCAAAATGAGGCTTTATATCGTCATACGTTAATTCATATATATCTGCATATGAAAGTCCTGTAAAGCAGGAAAATATAAATATATCCCTTACTTTTTCAATCCGGCCAATAGAGAAGTCTTTCTCAATAATTGCTTTTATCTCTTCTTCGGTCAGATATCCTCTGTCAACCTTCTCAAAATGAATTTTATAATTCGCATAGGGGTCTGCAATGATCCAACCATTATTCTTTGCTATATTGATAATCTTCTTCAGAAGCCTCATGTTGCGCCCGATTGTATTGGTCTGGCAATTCCCTTCAATTCTAAGATAAGTTTCAAAATCCGTTAAGAAACTGTGTTTAATATCTTTCAGTTTTATATCAGACAGATTGTATTTGAATTTTAAGAATGTCTGAATCTTTTTATAAACACACTTGTATTTTTGCAGGATAGCGGGAGAGTATTTTGTGCCGACCAGTTTTTCCATATCTTCATTGTGCTGACGATAGACTTCCAAAAGATAGATTGGAATATCATTAGGGGAGGAGGAGATACCCAAAATACTATTTTTTAATGCTTCTGTAGAGACAATCCCGTCTCTGTCGAATATCTCGTTGTATTTCTCTTTGATTAGAGTGGAATAAGAATCTATAATCTTATTGATACCTAAAGCATCTTTACTTTTACCTGTTGCTCTGCCTGTAGTTGATTCCCAAATATTCTCATTTATTGCTGCTTTTATATTAAAGCTAACTTTCTCTTGAGAGATTGTGATTCGGCAGAAAATTGGTGCAGTTCCGTCTTTCTTTAATTTGTCCCGACGGATGTAATAAATGACATTAAATGTACTTTTCATAACTACTCATTTTTAATTACAAATAAAACAATATTGTTTCTTGAATGAGTAAATCTTGTACTTCCAAAAATGTCTGATACACTGCCAATTAAAGACGATTTAGGGTGAACACTTTTTCCGCTTAGGGTGAACACTTTGGGGAACGAATTAAGGCGTTCGATGCCTGTTTAATGTCTTTTTCTGGCTATATGGATAAAAATAAAAATCCTACAATATGTTGATATTGTAGGATTTAACTAATTTTTGTCACCTTTCGGCTTTAACTTTGGCGGTATGGACGGAAGATGAACTTTTCGCTTTAACTGACTGTCTGTTAGTAGATTATCCCTTATTTTTAATGTAGGGGGTACAGTTAATGTACGTTTTCTACTTACTCTTGACAATCAAAGACTTACATTCGTCTTTTTGTCCTTTTCCCATTTAGCGGTCCGGACGGGTTTAAAACCCTACCCGTATTACGCTAATATTCAGTGATTCAATATTTCAATTTCGTTCATGGGGTACAAATGGGGGTAAATTGCTTTACTTGGCCTTTTTGGCGGCTATTGTCACCCGTTTGACTGCTTAGAACTCAGGTTCAAAATTACACATTTTTTCAATAACAACAAACATTCTCACTATTAATCTTTTATCCTTTGTGCAAGGTGCAAGCATCTATATATAGATAGACTTGCACCTTGCACAAATTTTTTTCCATATAAGAATTATCCTATCATGTTAAAAAAATCCATATCTTTGCAAACATGAGATTTAGGAAGGTCATATCATATCTAATTCTTGCGGTATATGGTTCGGTATTAATACATACCATTATCCCGCACGACCATCACACGCACCTTTGGGAAACCGTTAGTGCGGCGATTGATGTATTCCATGATAATGACGACGAACATCATCATGCTGACGGTTCAACCCATCACCATGATACACATAAGTTTCCCCATCATGAGGAATCGCAGCACCCC
Source organism: Dysgonomonas sp. 37-18 (assembly GCF_001899125.1). Taxonomy (NCBI): domain Bacteria; kingdom Pseudomonadati; phylum Bacteroidota; class Bacteroidia; order Bacteroidales; family Dysgonomonadaceae; genus Dysgonomonas; species Dysgonomonas sp. 37-18. The sequence goes on from NZ_MKVC01000047.1 coordinate 13,529, forward strand.
GAAGTTTATACATTAAGTTCAAGCAATACCATTGCCCAACTGTTTGCAACCCTTACGCTATACTGCCATGCGGTTCAAACATTTGACTTTACACCTAAAGAGGTTGAAATTGACAAGCAGAACATTTATTATGTCCCGCTTAAAATTCCAATAGCCTTTACTTTAGGCGTTCCGCCACGCGCCCCACCTATCGTTTAATTTTTTATCGAGCGTTTTACAACCACAGCCCGTAACAGGCTTTGTGGTTTGTGATTATTCAATTCAGTTCAAAAAAATTAAACGAAAATTCAAATGAAAAAGATATTTTTAGCCATCGCAATCTGCGGTTTCCTTTTTGCCTCATGCGGCAACAAATCCAACAGTAATAACGGTACGCATAAGCACGATGATGGTAGCGTACATACCGACCATGCCGCCGACCCAGCCAAGCCTGCACAAGAAACTTTCAAGGTAGAAGCCGACACGACTGCCGCCAAGAAAGACAGCCTAAATCAAAAGCACGATGACCACGGTCAAGCGCACGACCACGGCGACGGCAAACCTCACAAACATTAATAATCGAATTGGGAATTGACAATCGGGAATAGTTGCTTTACGCAATTCTGTTCCCCGGTTGCTGATACCCTATTCTCTAAAATCAAGTAAAAGATGAAACGCATCCTATATTTAGTATGCCTTACTGCCGTCATGTTCGGCTGTAAAGGCAAATCAGAACAACCCGCAGGCGACCATCCGCACGACGAAAAACTTCAACTCACCGCATACAGCAGCGATTTTGAGGTTTTCGCCGAAGCAACGCCTTTTGTCGTGGGACAACCGAGCGATATTCTCGCCCACTTTTCCTTCCTGAAAAATTTCAAACCGATTACAGAAGGAAAAATAACGGTAAGTTTAATTGTCGGAACCGATGGCGCACGTCAAACACTCGAAACACCTACACGCCCCGGCATCTATAAATTTTCGCTGCAACCTGCCACCGCAGGAACGGGAAAATTGGTGTTCGACATTGCAACACCGCAGGGAACTTCGCAAATCGTTGTTTCCAACATTAAGGTTTATACCGATGTACACGATGCACAGCACGACGCGGCAGATGCCGTGGCTTCGAGCAGCAACGGCGTAGTATTTACCAAAGAACAAAGTTGGAAAGTCGATTTCTCAACTGCGGCAGCCACACGCGAACCCTTCGGGCAAATTATCCGAACCACTGCGCAAATCCAACCTTCGCAGGGCGACCAACAAATTATAACGGCTAAAACCGCAGGCATTGTACTTTTTCCGAACGGTGATGTGGTGGACGGAAAAGCCGTTGGCGCAGGACAATCGCTGTTTTCCATTGAAGGCGGCGGAATGGCTGACAACAACCTGATGGTACGTTACAGCGGTGCTGAAAGCGAATACAACCGAGCTAAAGCCGAGTATGACCGTAAAAAAGAGTTGGCAAAAGACAACATCGTTTCGCAAAGCGAACTGTTGAAGGCACAAACGGAATTTACCAACGCCGAAGCCGTATTCAACAACCTACGGAAGAATTTTTCGGCAGGAAAGCAAACCGTTTCTTCACCTATCAGCGGATTTATCACGCAGGTATTGGTCAGCAACGGGCAATACGCCGAAGCGGGACAACCCGTATTGGTGGTTTCGCAAAACCGCGATTTACTTATCAAAGCCGAATTGCAACCCAAGTATTTTTCGATTTTGGGCGGCATTACCTCTGCCAACATCAAAGTGTTGGACGACGGTCGCACCTTTACATTGGAAGAATTGAACGGACGTGTAGTGTCATTCGGCAAATCATCCGACCTCGCTAATCCGCTTATACCCGTTGTTTTCCAAGTGAAAAACAGTGCAGGATTACTATCGGGCAGTTTCGTAGAAATGTACATCAAAACGCAAACCAACGCGCAAGCAATCACCGTACCCAATGAATCCGTTGTGGAAGAAATGGGAAACTACTTCGTTTACGTGCAATTGACACCCGAATTTTTCGAGAAACGGGAAATCAAAAAAGGCGTAACCGACGGTTTCCGCACAGAAGTAGTATCAGGCATAGCGGATAGCGACCGTGTTGTTGCCAAAGGCGCAATATTAGTAAAACTGGCACAGGCTTCGGGGGCGTTGGATGCGCATTCGGGACACGTGCATTAATCCATTGACAACATGCTGAATAAAATCATAAAATTCTCTCTCAATAACAAACTATTTGTGTTGCTGGGAGCGGTGCTGCTGATTGTAGGCGGAACGTACATATCCCAAAAGATGGATATTGACGTGTTCCCCGACCTCACAGCCCCGACAGTAGTTGTAATGACCGATGCACACGGCATGGCTGCCGAAGAAGTGGAACGGTTGGTAACCTTCCATATCGAAACAGCCGTCAACGGTGCAACCGATGTACGCCGCGTCCGCTCGGCATCCATGCAGGGATATTCCTTCGTGTGGGTAGAGTTCGGATGGGGAACGGATATTTTCAAAGCCCGCCAGATTGTAAGCGAAAAAATGGTATCGCTCGGCAGCGAATTACCCGCCGATGTCGTTCCCGTATTAGCCCCGCAATCGAGCATCATGGGCGAAATCCTGCTACTTGGCTTGCAAGCCGACAGCACTTCGATGATGGAACTGCGCACTTTAGCCGATTGGGTGGTAAAACCCTCGATACTCGCCACGGGCGGCGTGTCGCAGGTAACCATTATCGGCGGCGATTACAAGCAGTACCAAATACTTGCCGACCCGCAAAAGATGGACGTTTACGGTGTAAGCATGAACGAGTTGGAAAACGTGGGAAGCACATTCAGCGCCAATTCGTCGGGCAGCGTAATCCGCGACTACGGTAACGAATTTATCCTGCGCGGCATGGCTCGAACCAACAGCCTCGAAGAGTTGGGAGCAACATTCATTAAAACCGTAAATGGTAAACCCGTTGTTGTTTCAGATGTGGCGGAAATTGTTATCGGCAGTGCCTTAAAGTTGGGTTCAGCCTCGCAAAACGGCAAGCCCGCCGTTATACTTGCCATTTCCAAACAGCCCAATATCAATACGCTCAACGTAACCGAAAACATCGAACGGCGGTTGGCAGAAATACAAGCCACACTTCCCGCAGATGTAAAGTTGGATACCAAAATTTTCCGTCAAGCAGATTTTATCGAATCATCCGTCAATAACGTGGGTGGCGCACTGATGGAAGGCGCGCTGTTCGTAGTCATTATTCTGTTCCTGTTTTTGGGAAGTTTACGCACCACGGTTATATCCGTTGTGGCTATTCCGCTTTCGCTGTTGGGTGCAATTATCGTACTCTACCTGTTGGGCATGAACATCAATACCATGACCCTCGGCGGGATGTGTATCGCCATCGGTTCGTTGGTGGACGATGCCATTATCGACGTGGAAAACGTGTACAAACGCCTGCGGCAAAACCATCGCAAGCCCAAAGAGCACCGACAGTCCTCTTTCACGATAGTATTCGATGCCTCGCGCGAAATCCGTGCTTCTATCCTCAATGCTACGCTCATTATCATTGTAGCGTTTGTTCCCCTGTTTTTCCTTACGGGAATGGAAGGACGAATGCTTAAACCGCTCGGCGTGGCATATATTGTTTCGCTGTTCATGTCGCTGATTGTCGCCATGACCGTAACGCCGCTCATGTGTAAGTTGATGCTTTCGGGCGATAAGTATTTGGATAAAAACGAAAAAGACAGCTTGCTGACCCGCAAACTTTCAACCTTCTACGGTTCATCGCTGCAATGGGTGCTACGCAACAAAAAGAAAGTGTTGTATCCAACTATCGGCGTGTTTATTGTGTCGCTTGGCTTGTTTTTTACAATGGGACAGAGTTTTTTACCCGAATTTAATGAAGGTTCGTTGGTCATTTCTGCCGTAACCAAACCCGGTGTTTCGTTGGAAGAAAGCAGTCGTTTGGGTAATCTAATTGAAACCGAACTAATGAATATTCCCGAAGTAACGGGAACGGCAAGGCGCACGGGACGCGGCGAGTTGGACGAACATGCACAAAGCAGCAACAGTGCCGAAATTGATGTGATGTTTCAACTAAAAGACCGTTCACGAGAAGAATTTATGGAAGATGTACGCCACACGTTGGCAGGCGTTCCGGGCATGGCGACTACCGTCGGGCAGCCTTTGGGACACCGCATCGACCATATGCTTTCGGGAACTCGTGCCAACATTGCCATTAAAATATTCGGCCCCGATTTAAGCCGCTTATTTATGATGGGTAACCAAATCCAAAATTCCATCAAGGGAATTGACGGACTGGTAGACGTGGCGGTGGAACAGCAAACCGAAACACCACAATTACAGGTACGCGCCAATCGCGGTATGTTAGCCAAGTACGGCATCACCATTGAAGATTTCAATAAGTTTATCGACATAGCGTATGGCGGCGAAAAGTTGGCGGACATCTACGAAGGGCAACGCAGCTTCGATTTGGTGCTTCGCTTGAATCAAAACTACACCCAAAGTATCGACCAAGTGAAAGCCGCTCTGATTGACATCGGCAACGGGCGTAAAGTGCCGTTGGAAGAAATTGCCGAAGTGGTTTCCGTTGGCGGCCCCAACACTATTACCCGCGAAAACGTACAGCGTAAAATCGTAGTTTCGGCAAACGTGTCGGGGCGTGATCTAAAAGGTGTCGTAGAGGATATCAAAGCCAACATCGGTGCAAATATCAACCTGCCCGAAGGCTACCGCGTGGAATACGGTGGACAGTTTGAGAGTGCCGAAAGTGCCTCGCGAACCCTGCTTATCACCTCGTTTTTGGCGTTATGTGTGATTTTCCTCTTGCTCTATGGCGAGTTCAAAAACCTCACGCTATCAGCCATTGTATTGCTGAACTTACCGTTGGCGTTGATTGGCGGCGTGTTTGCTGTGTTCTTCACGTCCGATATTGTCAGCATTCCGTCCATCATCGGTTTTATCACCCTATTCGGAATCGCTACGCGAAACGGAATCCTGCTTATATCCAAATACCAACACATGCAGCAGCACAATGAAGAATTGCAAATTTCGAGCGATGAGTTGAAGTCAGAAGGGATTGATTCGGAAATCGAAGTTCAAGATTCAAAATTGCGTGAGATTGTAGTACATGGCTCGATGGACAGGCTCAACCCGATACTGATGACCGCACTTACGGCGGCATTGGCACTTATCCCGCTCGTTTTTCAGGGCGATAAGCCCGGCAACGAGATACAAAGCCCGATGGCAGTTGTAGTGTTGGGTGGATTGCTTACGTCCACGCTATTAAATATTTATATTGTGCCTGTAGTGTACGAAATGTTGGAAAAAAGAAAACAGAAGAAAAATGAAAAAAATAGTAATTAGCCTATTGTTCGTATCCGTTCTGTTTTCTGCGAAAGCACAAAACGGATATGAAACTGTTTTGCAAACAATAGAAGCAAACAGTTCCACGCTCACTGCGCTGCGTGAACAGATGGAAGCGCAAAAATTGGGTAACCGCACGGGAATCTACCTTGCCAATCCCGAAGTTGAATTTCACTATCTATGGGGTAATCCCAACGTCATAGGCAACCGCACGGACTTTACCGTAAAGCAATCGTTCGACTTCCCAACGGCTTACAGCCACAGGGGAAAGATTGCCGACCTGCAAAACGCCAATGCGGAAATGCAGTACAAAGCCGAGCGGATTAACCTGCTGTTGGCAGCCAAAAAAGTTTGCGTTGATTTGGTGTACTACAATACCTTAGCGAAAGAGTATGCCGCAAGGTTGCAGAATGCCGAACGCATTGCCGCTACCTACCAGTCGCGCATGGCGAAAGGCGATGCCAACGTATTGGAAAACAACAAGGCGCAACTGAACCTGACAACCGTTCAAAACGAAATGGCACGTATCAGGACAGAACAGGCGACTTTGCTGTCCCAACTCAAAGGGTTGAACGGCGGCAAGGACATTGCTTTTACCGATGATGTGTACCCTGCCAACGTGCTGCCTGCCAATTTTGAAGACTGGTACGCCTCTGCCGAACCGAAAAGCCCCGTGTTACAATACGTCAGCGGACAAATCGAAATCAGCAAGCGGCAAATAAAGTTGAATCAGGCAATGGGCTTGCCCAAGTTTTCGGCGGGCTACATGAGCGAAGCGGTAACAGGCGAACGCTTCCAAGGCGTTATGGTCGGTGTTTCCATTCCGCTTTGGGAAAACAAAAACCGCGTTAAACAAGCCCGTGCACAGGTTACAGCCGACGAATCGGTGTTGGCTGACACCAAAGTGCAGTTTTATAACCGCCTGCAAAGCCTGCACCTGAAAGCGTCGGGCTTACAACAGAACGCGTTGAAATACCGCCAGTCCATTACGGCTAACGGCAACGAACCGCTGCTGAAAAGAGCCTTGGACGCAGGCGAAATCTCACTGCTTACCTACCTCATGGAAGTGGAATACTACTACGATGCCATCAACAAGGTATTGGAAGCGGAGAGAGATTATAATTTATCATTGGCGGAGTTATCGGCGGTGGAACTTTAAGTTTTGAATGATGTGTATGCACAGTAAAATGAAATTGTACAAAGAAAACAAGCTGTTGCTTGTTTTGGCAGGGATATTAGTTCTTGCTCATGCTGTTATACCCCATACGCATCATTTCAGTTTCTTTTCATCCGTAGTCGATCTGTTGGGAGAGGATTTTAAGGAACAATTTGAACACCATAATCCAACAACAGATAAAACAAAAGAATGCTATTGTAGCTATCGGTTTGATTATTCTGATTCAGATGATACAACAGGGCTACATCTTAAAAAAACGAATGACAAGAAAGAATATGTCCTGGATTATCAACCATCTTACATGGTTGATAATCCACCGGACATAACTTGCGAAACGAAGTTACTTTCATTATTTAATCCCAATGTTGCATTCAACTATACTGACTGTATAGTGCTTTTTGTGGGGCTTAGAGCACCACCCTTTGTTTGTTAGACACATCGCTTTTTATCAAATCAATGTTTAACGAACAAATAAAAATTAAAATGAAAAAAATATTTAGTTTTCTCGAAAGTCTTCCGATGACAATAGTAGGAGGTGTTTTCCTTGCCATAAGTTTAGTGTTGTTATTGACAGACACAAAAATGCTCATCGATCCCGCGTGGGTAACTGTTTTTATATGCGGATTACCGCTACTGTATCTCGCTCTTACCCGTTTGATTTTTCAACGGTGGGTATCATCTGCTTTGTTAATATCTATCGCGATGGTTGCTGCTATTGCCATAGGCGAACTTTTTGCCGCAGGCGAAGTAGCTTTCATCATGGCTATCGGTGCTTTGCTCGAAGAACGGGCGGCAGGCAGAGCCAGAAAAGGCATCAGCAAACTGTTGAACCTTGCTCCGCAGAAAGGACGGCGCATTATTACGGTTGATGGCAACATCACGGAAGAAATCGTTCCTGTGGAAGAAATACACAGGGATGATTTATTACGTGTATTTCCAGGAGAAACAATTCCTGTCGATGGAAAAATTGTTTTTGGGAACACTTCCATAGACCAATCCATTATGACGGGAGAGTCTTTGCCGGTGGATAAGAGTATCGGCGATGATGTATTCTGCGGAACGATCAATCGCTTCGGCTCTATCGACATCGAAGCGACTAAAGTGGGCAAAGATTCTTCACTCCAAAAGATGGTCGATATGGTAAAATCCGCCGAGAATAAAAAGGCTCCGATGGAACGCATCGTCGATAAATGGGCTACATGGCTTGTTCCTATCGCTCTGCTGATCGCTATATTGGCTTATTTCTTCACAGGCGATATTGTCCGTGCGGTAACTGTACTGGTTGTTTTTTGTCCCTGTGCATTGGTCTTGGCTACTCCTACGTCTGTAATTGCAGCCATCGGGCAGGCAACCAAGCATGGTGTACTCATTAAATCGGGCGAAGCATTGGAAGCAATGGGTAAGGTGAATAGCGTTACATTCGATAAAACCGGAACACTTACTTACGGCAAGTTAGAAATTAGTGACCTGCTTATGTTTTCAGACGATATGAATGAGCGGGATTTACTATCCCTTATTGCTTCTGCCGAGTTGCGGTCTGAACATCCATTGGGAAAAGCCGTCGTAAAATATGCACGGGATAAAGGTATTGATGTGAGGGAGCCTTCCACATTTGAAATGATACCGGGTAAGGGGCTGAAAGCCGTTATTGACGAACACGAAGTAATATGCAGCAACACTGCATTACTACAAGAAAACGGAATCCAAATAGAAGATAAAGTAACAGATTCTTTACAGAATATACGTCAGGAAGGCAAGGCTTCAATCTTAGTTGCTTTAAATGGAAAGTGCGTAGGTCTTGTCGCCTTATCCGATGTCATTCGTCCCGATGCAAAAGAGATGGTGGGCAAACTGCAAAAGATGGGTACGGAAGTAATCCTGCTGACGGGCGATAACAAGCAAGCTGCCTCCTATTTTGCAGAACAGGCGGGAATAGATACCATTTATGCCGAACTACTTCCCGGACAGAAAGTAGAGCAGATTGAAATACTACAGCAAGAAGGACGAAAAGTTTGTATGATAGGCGACGGTGTTAATGATGCTCCGGCTCTTAAAACTGCTGATGTCGGTGTGGCAATGGGAAGTATGGGCAGCGATATCGCCATTGAAGCTGCTGATATTGCGCTGATGGGCGATGAAATATCAAAGATACCGTATCTCAAAAAGTTATCTAACTCCACTTTGAGCACGATAAAATTCAATATAACCCTTTCGATGGTTATCAATTTCGTGGCGATAGGCATGTCGCTTATGGGATGGTTAAACCCGATTACCGGAGCATTGGTACATAATGCAGGTTCCGTACTGGTTGTATTGAATGCAGCATTGTTGTACGACAGGAAATTGAAGTATTGATTTCATTAAATGGGCGCCACTGCTGGTAAATAGCATTTTCCCAACCTTTGTGTCAATGTTTTTCTAAACAGCGACACAAAGGCTATTTACTTATAGCTGTTTAGCTGTAATTATCAAGGTTTCTTCGTTTGACGCCAAGTAGGCGGTTTACAGAATGCGAAATAGGTGCAGCGAAAACAAGTGCCTATTCCTTATTTTAGGCGAAAAACCCAACCTGATTTTCGGAATTGCTTTACTGATAATGATAGCGGGGACGGATAGGAAGGTTGCAAACTAATAACATCGAAGTTAGGGGAACTTCAATTTAGAGTAAAATAAAGGATGATGAACTGTATATAATGGAATTACTTGGTGACTGGGGTTATTTAGGTTTGTTTTTGGGCTGCTTTTTGGCAGCAACCATCATTCCCTTTAGTTCAGATGCATTATTTGTATCCGCACTGGCTCTTGACGGCAGCATTCCATTGACTTTGTTTTGGGGCGTTTCTGGCAACTGGTTAGGCGGATTAGTTACCTACTGGATGGGCTATGTTGGCAAATGGGAATGGATTGAGAAATGGTTCAGGGTAAAACCTGAAACGCTTGAAAAGCAAAAAAAGAGAGTGAATAAATACGGTAGTTGGCTTGCGCTTTTGACTTGGATTCCTATAATCGGGGATGTTTTTGCATTGGCATTGGGTTTTTACCGCACTAATTTTTATTCATCCGCTTTCTTTATGCTTATAGGTAAACTGGTTCGGTTTGTCTTGATAATTATTGTTTTTGTGTATTTTAAAGTCGAATTGGATTGGTTTGTTTAAGTTGATATGTTGCAATATTTAGGATAATCATGTCTAAATAATTGTTGGATAAATATATAGTAGTTAAATGAGAAAGAAAATAGACAAAATAACGGAGCAGTTGAATACTCAATTTCAGGCGATTGACATGTCGGAAATGAGTATTTTGAAAAAAGCAGAAGAATCAGTTTTGCTGCTGGAGACTGCCTTTGAACAGTTGAAAAACTTTATATATGGCTATACTTTTGAAAGTGAAGCGGAAGAAATACACTTCTTTAAAGAAGTAAAGCCAAAGATATTTCACAAGTTAATCTATTACCGCAAGATTTACAATTTTGAAGCCATGCGCCCAAACGGTAGCATCAGCGTTCAGAAAAATTACATAGAAAAAGAACTTGACCATCTGAAATATGTATTTGATAAGAACATAGATTTCTACAAATATTATCGTTCGGAAAGTACGCATTTAGACAGATACTATTTTCTGCGCGGCAAGCCCGATATACAAATGATGTTGGAAACATTTTACTTTGAACGCGACCCGAAGTTTTCCACTTCGTGCGATTTCAAAGTCGCAAAGATTTTGGCAAACGAGTTATTGCGTATCTATTTCAATGAAGAACTCATGGCATTAGAGCATCCGCAACACCCGCAATCCGATTGTTATACATCGCTTAAAGCAAAGGAAACGTGGACACGCAACAAAACAGACCTTGTAGAGTTGATATATGCCATTTGCGAAGCCGATTGTTTCAATTTCGGACGAATATCACGAATACGTCTGACTGAATACTTTGAAAATGTGTTTAATATTGATTTGGGCGATGTATATCACACCTACCTTACCCTTCGTGGGCGCGTAAACCGCACTCAATTCTTAGACGAGTTGAAAGACAAATTGATTGCAAAAATGGATAAAGACGATAGTAAGTAGTAAAATTGGGCAATTACCAAGTTCCCAATTTGACTATTTGGCAATATTGATTTTTCAATTGGCTGTAATTCAACGGATTGCTAAAGCATTTTTGCCAAGTATAGTACCAAGTTTTCACATATAGATTTTGATAATTTAAGCCTCAAAACGTCCGTTTTTGAGGCTTTTTTTATGTCATTTTGTGGCAAAAAGCACCACTACCAAGTTTTACATAGCACATTCTCAAAAGTTTTGATTTTAAAATCCTTTACTGATAAGCATTTCATCGCTATTAAAAAAAATAGTTGTACCAACTTGGACGTTCAAAATTTGCAATCCACCGACATTTGCAGCAATTCAAACAGTTATTGCTATGGATGTTATCACTATCGAATCACAAGCGTATAAAGATTTAGTGGCAAAAATCAATTCGATTGCCAAGTTCGTAGTCGAACACCAGTCAACAGATGCCACCGACCCCGACGAAGAATGGGTGGACAGTTACGAGGTTTGCACTTTTCTCGCAATCAGCGAACGCACGCTGCAACGCTTGCGCTCACAAGGTAAGATTTCCTACTCGCTCATATCGGGCAAAACCTACTATACCATTGCGGAAATCAAACGAATGCTGAATGAAAAACGCATCCGCAGCAACGAAGAAGCACTTCAAAACTTAATCAACAATCACCAACAATATGTTCAACAAAGAAGAATTGCTAAGGCGAACAAATAACGGTTTGGACGTTTTCAAACACTATATTCCGGGACAATGGCGAATCGGACGGAACTTCTTGAATCCGTTGTACGATGACAGCAAAGCATCGTGTAACGTGTTTTTTGACCGTCGCAACGGCTGTTACCGTATCAAAGATTTTGGTAACGACGATTTCAGTGGCGATTGTTTCTTTTTCGTAGGAAAACTGAAAGGCTTGGATTGCCGGAACTCAAAAGACTTTGTAGAGATACTGCAAATTATCAATCGGGACTTATCGCTGAATTTAGATGATGGCGACACTTCGTTCGTGGTTTCAGTTTCACCAGTTATGAAGCCAGTTGCGAAAGAGGAACAGCCAATTGAACCAAAGAAAAGTAAGCCATACAGCACCATTCAGCAAAACTTCACATCCAAAGAGTTGGCGTTTTGGCAACAATACGGCATCACTTCTGAAATACTGAAAGCCTACAAAGTCGTTTCCCTAAAAGAATTTAAGAGCGAGAATAGCGAAGGTAAACCTTTCTTTTTTACTTCATCGGAACAAGAACCAATATTCGGATACCTTGGTAAACGGCATGTAAAAATCTACCGTCCGGTTTCTGAAATACGCTTCCTGTATGGCGGAAACTTTGGTGAAAATTATTGTTTTGGACTGGAACAACTGCCCGCCAAAGGCGATACGCTGTTCATTACAGGTGGCGAGAAAGACGTGCTTTCCTTGGCTTCACGTGGCTTTCATGCAATCTGTTTCAATTCGGAAACGGCTACCATTCCAACAAGCATCATCCGCAAACTATCACACCGCTTCAAACATATCGTTTTACTCTACGATACGGATAAAACGGGTTTGGATGCTTCGGCGAAGCACCAACAGCAATTGGCTGAATTTGGCGTAAAACGGCTCGTTTTACCGCTTGCGGGAACAAAAACAGAGAAAGATATATCTGATTATTTCAAAGCAGAAAATACCCGCGAAAACTTTATCGGGTTGTTCATCGAATTTTTGGACACACTTTATAGCGAAACTATGGCAATTCTAAAGCCGTGTGAGATTGACTTCAATAATCCGCCAATCAAAGCAGAAATGATAATATCTATTAATGATGTCCCATTGGGGACGGAAGGCAACCTGTTCGGCATAACGGGTGGTGAAGGAACGGGAAAAAGTAACTATGTAGGGAGCCTGATTGCCGGAGCCATCCGTAACGCCGACTTTTCAATCGACACTTTGGGAACAACCATTAATGTGGACGGGAAGAACAAAGCCGTATTACTCTACGATACAGAGCAATCAGAAACGCAACTGTACAAGAACATTTCCAATATTTTGAGAAGAAGCCGTCAGGATAAAATGCCCGACTACTTCAAAGCCTACTGCCTGACAAGCATGTCGCGCAAAGAACGCTTACAAGCCATTGTTCAAAGCATGGATAAATTCTACTACCAGTATGGCGGTATTCAAATGGTCGTTATCGACGGCATTGCCGATTTGGTACGTTGCGCCAACGACGAAGCCGAAAGTGTGGGAATCATCGACGAACTCTACCGATTGGCAGGCATCTACAAAACCTGTATCGTATGTGTACTTCACTTTATTCCCAACGGCATGAAACTACGTGGGCATTTGGGTTCAGAACTGCAACGCAAGGCGGCTGCCATCCTTTCCATCGAAAAGGATGAAGACCCAAATATCTCGGTTATCAAAGCCCTGAAAGTTCGTGACGGTAGCCCGTTGGACGTTCCGTTGATTCAGTTCGCATGGAACAAGGAACTGGCGATGCACACATACATCGGCGAAAAAACGAAGGAAGAAAAGGAAAAACGCAAGGAAAGCGAATTGGTGAGCGTTGCCCGTGGCATCTTTGGCAAGCAACGGCATTGCACCTATGTGGACTTATGCGAGCAAATCCAAGCGATATTGGACGTGAAAGAACGCACAGCCAAAAGCTATATCAAATTCATGCGGGACAAGGAAATCATTCTGAAAGACCCGTCCAATGTAAGTTATTTCATACTCGGTCATATTTAAAATCAAATACCATGTTTATAGATAAAAATAATTTCGAGGCGTGGATGAAACGCATTATGGATAGGCTCGATATGCTTGAAAACCGCATTACCAAAAAGGAAAAGGTACGCCACCGACTTAACGGCGAACTGTTGTTGGACAATCAGGACTTATGTTTTATGCTGAATATCTCAAAACGTACCTTGCAGCGTTACCGAAGTTCGGGGCAATTGCCGTTTAAGCGTATCGAGCAGAAAACGTACTATCTGGAATCGGATGTACATAAGTTTATCCGTGAGCATTTTAATGACGGGCGACTTCCCGGCAAGAAGTAATTCACAGAGCCGCTACCCAAGCGGCTTTTTCATACCTGCCTGCGATACACTTTTCCGTTCCCGTGCCGTACACTTCAAAGAGAATCTCGGCGAGAAAGCAAGCGTACATGCGGCGGCTGTACCCTTGCAACGGAATTTCATTCATTGGGATTAAACGTTTCGTTGGTACGCGGAACGTCTGGCAATTGCTCATCCAACGACCTGCGAAAACGGACACAGCCTTCCATAAACTGCGGCCAGTCGGGAACCGAAAGTTTCGGGTCATATTTTTCAGGAAGTAAATTCCACAACTGCGGATGAAACCAACACAAATCATGTCCGCTGCTATCGCGGTGTTTACGAATACCTTGCCGTAATTTTTTGACTTCTTCGACAAGTTCGTCATGGGTCATATTTTTCAAATCTTCATCCATAATTTCTTGCATTATTGGTTTATACTATAAACAGACAAACACAAACCTTTGTTTGTGCGGTCTTATTTTCAATTACAATTACCGTTCCTTTCCCACGCTTCCCATTGTCTGTAATGCTGTCGGGATTCGGTATTTGTTATCATTCGGCAAAGGTGCTTACGGGTTCTGAACAGGCAGTAAAGTTCGAGCCTGCGGTTGCCACAAAAATTCTTCCTCTTTCCCTTCGGGCGAGCGTAATTTTTGCGCAAAACTTGACAACCCTAAACCCTTCACCGTGCTTGCCTATGAAACAAAAATGACCGACCCGACCGATGACGCATATAAAAAAAGTCAGCACGATGAAGAACGGTAAACATAACGTGAAACAAAAATTCCCTCGCCTCTCAAATCTACATATAATTTGGCGGTGGACGAAGCGGATAGCAGTTGTGGGATTGCTTGTGGCATTGGTTGCGAACTACGGAACAGGCAGTTGCTTGGCAGTTGTAGCAGGTTTCCTGATTGTCCGTGCATTGATACGGTTAGCGTTTCGGATTATAGTAATGTTGGTTTCCATCGCTTTGTTATTGCTGATTTTGGGTTTAATCATTTTATAAATCAAAAGAATATGAAAGAGTTTGAAGTAAAGACACGCTTCATTTTTGAGGGCGTTTTTAAGGTAAAAGCCGAAACAAGGCAACAGGCAGCCGAATACGTACAAAAACATTGCGGGTTGGTTATCGGGGGTGATATTCATTCCACGTTGCCTGATGACGATATAGATTGGGATTTTAATGTACATCCCGAAAAGGAAATCAAAGGAATTAAGCAAACATCTAAATAATAGCATCATGGAAACAGTAGCAAAATGTATGTACTATTTACCTGCGAATTACAGTAATTGTGCGACCTGCAAAGTCGGCGGATATTGTCACGGGCAATGTGCGAACTACACACCCGAAGAAACGGAATCCATTACTAAAAACGGTGTTAGCACCACCACCGAAAAGGGACAGGAACAGTATGTGAAATGTGTATTAGGTGCATTTCGGGGTAAAGAATATTTCCAATACGACTACCGACACACAGACGGCGAACTGTTTTCAACGGTTGCCGAAACGTTGGAAAAATGCAGAGAACGGCGGGACGAATGGTTAAACAAAAAAGCATAAGGATATGAAAACAAACGAAAGAAATAAAACTACCCGACTTTATGCCCATACCATTGAATACTGGTGGGAATGGTCGGATTACCAAGCAGAATACGAGGAATACGAGCATCCATTATCGGATTCGGATATAGAGCATATTTGCAACATGCTTGCGGAAGATTGTGTACAGGGGCAGTTGTGCAGCATTGCCCCCGATGATACGGAAATTTACGGTTGGTGGAAAATTCAAAAGTAAAACGCTAAAATCATGGACTACAAAAATCTATCGAAATTTGAAAAGTTGGCAGAATTTCAAACTGCCAACTTTTGGCGGGGCGAACGACATTTTGCTGCCGTTTACCTAAAGGCGGTATGGCTCAATGATAAAGCGGTAATGGACGAATACGAGCGGTTTGGCGACCGCCCGTATCAGTTTATCACCAACAAACGGGCGTATGACAGAGGTTTACTGTTTGGCTTTGACGGCAAGCAACTGGATGAACACGGATGGTTGCAACGTCCCGAATTTTTGGAACAGGAAGAAATTCCGTTTACCGTAAAGGACAAACCGTATTCCTCAAACTACCTGCAAATTGGGCGAGGTAAAAACGGCAAATGGACGTATTCGGTCAGTTGCTCAACAGGCAATGCAAGCAGTTCAAGCGGTTTGAGTATTTGGGGTAAAGTGATGGACAGCCGAAAGGATTGTTTAAAAGAGGGTTTAAAAGAAATGTTACTGCATCACCAACTCGCAGCCGAGCGACTGAAGGATGACACTTGCGGCAATTTCAACGCCAAATTTTCGTGTGAAATCGTTCGGCAAGTGAAAGATATGTTTGATGAACTGACGGGCAGAAAAGCAGTGCAATTGTCATTCTTTTGACCTTTAGAATTATTTATATGGGCGAGAAACCGCCCGCTACTTTCTTTCTTGACGTGAGCGGAAAAAGAAAGTAGCAAAGAAACCAGTTTAAATCGTTTTTGAATTACTTAAAGATATTCAATATCATCTGCTTAATTGTTCCATTCTCTAATTTTAGGCCTAATGGTTTCGACACATCTTGTCCCTCTATTAAATGCAAAGAGGTATTGTAAATTATTCCGAGCAGAAAATAAGTTTCAGGGATATGAACTCCAATTGTTTGAGCGAAATGAAGTTTATTTTTTGTTCCATTTACTTCTTCAATAAAGATTCGTTTATTTTCTTTGTCCGGGATATTATCGTAAACTAATTTCTCTATTTGTATTCTTACTCCAAAACATATCGCCAGAGGGTCGAAGGTATTATCTTCAAATAAATATCTTCTAATCTCGCGAGATATCTTTTTTAAAAACATTTCGGGCTTAGCCCAATCCATATTTAAACTAAGTGTTTTAAACTCATTTGTCAAATCGATTTGAGAAATATCTGGATGAAAGTGAAAAAAATAAGCATCAACATTATCCTGAATGCTTGGGTCTGCTCTCTTATATATCAGTTTAAGTATTTGCTGGTTAGACTTAACGTTGATGTCTTTTATGTAATTGACTTTGATTTTACTATCATTAAAGCAAAAATGATTAAAAAACAGAGGGTCTAAATGTGTCAATAAGATGGGAAATATTCTTTTCTTGCATCTTTTCATGTCATCAATGAAAGTGGAAATATAATATTGAAATGTTATCAAATTTGCGTCATCCATGTAATCGAATATTTCATCAATTATTAAAATGCAATCCTTTTTCTTGAAATTACGTCTTGATTTTAATAACAATGCTATGAATGTCAAAATGTCTCTTTGTCCATTAGAAATTTCGTGGGCCTTAGGCCAATAAACAATAAGGCTATTTCTTTCTTCTTTAGGTTTTATATCAAATCTATCTTTTACAGGATTAAAAGAATCTATAGTTTGAGTATAGTCGTCTTTCTCATCGAGGTAATAGAGATATTTGCAAGCCTTCTTGAAATTTGCACCTAAGTTATTTCTTATAGTTAATATTTGCCAAGTCGCTAGAAATAAATCGACATCATTTGTTATTTCCCTGAATCTAAATGAAGCGATAATATCAGAAAGTTTTTGATATTCATCTAGTGCTTGAATTGCAGGTAAAACATTTATCCTTATCCAGTTTTTTATATTATCTCCTGTTCCAGTTTGCTGGTTAATCTGTATAATAGTATTATTAAGTGTCGTTTGATAATTTCTGAGACTAAATCTTGTGAAATCTATCTCATTTTCGATTCTATGAAATAATGCTCCGCATCCAAAAATATTCGAAATATTATTTAGTATTTTATTCCCATTTGCTCCAAAGGATGTTTTAATAGAGCCAGAAGAATAATTAAAGCCAATCTTTGAAGGAATCGTTGGGACTAATACAGTTGGGACAATATCAAGTGAAGTTTTAGCAAAAGTCCTTCCTCCAAAAGACTGAACTTTGGACTTTGGCTCTGTTTGATTATTTATGACAAATACATCAAAATGATCTAATATAGTATTTTGAGTATCATCTGCAATAAGTGTTAACCCTGTACTTAATGTAAGTGAAAGAATAGGTCTGTGTGCTGCTGATTTTTTATGATGATTTTTCTCATCCAATTCTATTTTGTTACTCCTTAAAGAATCAAAAGCAACTGCAAATGAACTTTTCCCAAATCCATTAGGTGCTACCAATATATTAGGTTTATTTGGAACAAGGTCTAACCTAAATAGCTTATTTCTTATTCCTTTTACATTTGTAATTTCAATAGATTGAATTTGCATATTATATAGTTTAATAAATGCCACATTTTGCGTGCAAAGCTACAACTTAATTAATATATAGCGCAATTATCTTCCTGTTATTTAGCAGGAAAGCCCCCGACAAATGCCGAGGGCTTTCCAAAACCAAACTCAAAATTCTATTTCAGCCCCTCATCCGTCCGCTTACCCGTAAACGTAAGCGTATATTCCATCCGTTTCCCGAAGTTATCTTCAAACACAAAATCCAATTGGGCTTGTTCTTCCGCCATGTTGGTATAAATCAGCACAAAATCATCGGAAGCGATGGGCTGAAAGCGGTTCATCGGGATGGATTTTCCTTTGCTGTCTGTCAGCGTTCCCGTTCCCTCACTTTGGAAGTACCGGAATTTATACGCCGTTCCTTCGTAATGCCCTTCTCGGACAATCGAAAACTCTAAGGCAACTGTTTCGCCCTTTTGCAGCGACTTCGGAAGCGGCAACGTTTCAACAGAAAATCTGTAATCCTGCTTAATATCCAAATCGTCGCTACAGGCACAGACTATTGCCGACAGCAATAGCGTGTATAAAATGGTTGATGCAAATCGTTTCATATTCGTTGTTTTAATTGATGATAAACTTAATTCCCACGCCGATTTGCGTGTTGAACTTTCCGACCGTTGAACCCCACAGTATCCGTTCCCGGACGTTGAACATGAGTGCGGCAAAATCCGTCAGGTAGATTTCCGTTTCGAGCGTCAGCGCACCGCCGTAGATGAACGCATCAGCGTTTTGGATGGTCGCCCCGTCGGGCAGCAACTTATCGTTCCAGTTGATGGTTTCGTAACCCGCCATGCCCGACACACCGAGCGACAGAAAGAACGTTTTACTACCATCCGACAGAAAGTTCAGGTAGTAGCCACCTTCGCCCGTAATTTGCGCCAACGGCAATCGCAAGTCGTTGTACAAATACTGCTTTTGCAGGTATTCGCCACCAAATAGCCAGTGATGCCCTTGCTTGGTATAGGACGACATCGCCGCGCCGAAATGGAAGCCAAAACCGTCGCTTTTGGTATCGAAGTTGAATCCATTGACTGTTCCGCCAGTGAGTTGAATGCCCTTTTGCGAGGGCAAACGGCGTTGTGCCTGCGCTTGGTTTTGAACAACCAGGCACAGCATCAACGCAAGTAAAAATGTTACTTTTTTCATCTTACTTCACTTTTAGTTCGTTAATCACTTCGGCACGTATCAAATCGCTGTTTTCGATAATGAAGGTCTGATGCCGCCCGCCGTTCTTTTCAAAGAGTTCCACCACCAGTTGCTTGCCGTCGGGAATCGTAAACTTATCCATTGCAAACACGCTGCGTTCCGAACGTTTACCCAACACCTGCGTTACGTTGTGGTAGGCGCGGACTGGATAAATGACTGTTTCCTGAATGGCAGTACGCTTGGCAACCTTTTTATCGACGATTTTCCAACGGATAAAATCAATGTCAAACGGCACGTTCGAGGCGTTCTTAGTTTGCGTATGGAAATACATTAATCCGTTGTGCGTATAAATTCCTTTCAAAAAATACTGGATACCGAAGCGTTTGCAGCCTATGTGCTTTACCTTACGCTTATCGCTTTGGTAGATGGATTTCATGATAATTTGCACGACTTTGGGCGATTCGTTACCCAATTCTTTCAGGTAAATTTCTAAAGAATTGTTCGGGCGGTTCACTGCTTCGCCATCGTGCATAAAATCTTTCATTTCGACATTCAACTTTTCGGGTTCGTCGGCATACCGAACGTTGAAGGCATAAAAACTGCCTTCGTCGGTGATGACTGAAAAGTTGGTTTCCGTTTCAAAGTTTTTCACGGCGGCTTTTACACGGACAACGTTTTCCGAGCCGTCCGCTTTTCCTGCGATGATGTTGGTTGAACCCAAATCCACATAGCGCACGTTGGCGGGAAAAATAATGTGGACGGTTTTATCGAACGTAACTTCTAAGCCATACGGCGGAATCATTCTGTCATACGTGATTTTACGGGTAAACCCGTCGTAGAAGTCGCCCGAAGACGGTTTGTTTTGTGCGTTTGCTGTACATGCAATTACCACGAAGGCAATCATTAAAAAATACTGTTTCATTACTTTTGGATTTTAGTGGTTTATTTATTTTTCGTTAGGTAACAGAAAAACTCTGTACCCTGCTTTGAGATTGACTTTTACTTCTCTTAATTTTTTGGAAACGAACTGCGAGGTTCCCTGAATCAGTCCACGCCCCAAGTCGGCAGCCAACTGCTGACCCGCATCGCTTGTCAGGCTGATGCTCGTTCCGGCACTCGCGCCCATGTTGGCAACAATTTCCTTGGCAGCGTTGACTTCGGCAGTATTCGGAATGAAAACACCTTGCTGTCCATCGGTATCATACACCATGATTTGCACGGAAATAATCGAACCCTCGTATTCCAATGAATTGATAATAACATCAAGCCGTTCGCCTTGGATTTTGCCCATTCCTGTAATCAGGGTATTTCGTGGAATAAGGATATTGCCCGCTTTCATGGGTTCGAGCAAACGAAGGCGGACGCTCTGTCCGTTCAAAATCGTTTGTTCATCGTGTACACAAGCGGTAATGGTATTCTTGGCTTCCGCTTGCTTTTCAGCAGTCGCCGTTAAAAATCCCATATTTCGGGGCTGACTGAACGCCTTTACAATGTCGGCACTACTCATATCCTGTTGTAATGCCGACACCGTGCGTTCCGTTACTTGCGACACGGGAACCACCTGCGTTTTACCTGATGCGTTGCGCGAATTGGTTTGTCCGGACGAAGCAGGTTGTCCGTTGGCTTCCATTGATTGTCCCTGCATTTGCGGCATGTACTTCGCTGCAATTTGGTAAGATTTTTCCATCAACGCCATTTGTTCGTCCACCGAGTTTTTCTTGCTTTCACTTTCAGCCATTTTTGCCTTAATTTCTTCCAGTTCCTTTACCAAGCGTTCCTTTTCAGGGTCGTCTTTCGGACTTTCGTAGAAATTTCCAAGCGTTCGATTAATGTCCTTATAGGCGGAAACGGAAGTTTGAATGGACGATGGTCGTTGCTTTTGCGACGTGTAGCCACCCGATTTTTGTGCAGTTGGTTCGTTATCCATTAACACCAAATCGCTTGACGGTTTTTCTTTTTCACCGCCCAACATGTCGGCAAAATCCTGTAACGAACGCATTTTCTCGTTCTTTTTTTGGTTCATCCTTTCGTCTTCGTAGGCGCTTTCTTTATCGCCGATAATGCCTTCTTCCTTGGGCATTGGGATATTGGCATTAAAGCCTTGCGTGGCTTCCGTCTTCGCTTTTTCATCCGCCGACGGGGCGAAAATCAGCCACAGGCAAGCCCCGAAAATCACGACCATCAAAGCGAAGATGGCGTACTTCTTCATCTTCTGCTTTTGTTCGGGCGTAAGCGTTTGCTTACTGTCCGTTTGATTGTTCTCGCTCATACTTTTGCTGTTTTAAATGGTTAATACTGTCGTTGGAATATTGCAGTTCCAATCGTTTCATGTGCTCAATTTCCAAATACTTTTGCTCTGCATCGCGCTTGCCGATGTTGTAAATGGAACTGACGGTCATGTAAATGGACAGGCTGCCGAAGATGACGCAAAACGCCAAAATGGTTATCAGCCGCCGTTCAGGCGACATTCCGCCGCATACACGGCGAAGCCCGTCTTCTATCCAATCCCTAAATCTGTTTACTTGT
The DNA here is from genome assembly GCF_001899125.1 of Dysgonomonas sp. 37-18. Taxonomy (NCBI): domain Bacteria; kingdom Pseudomonadati; phylum Bacteroidota; class Bacteroidia; order Bacteroidales; family Dysgonomonadaceae; genus Dysgonomonas; species Dysgonomonas sp. 37-18. Next base: position 35,122 of record NZ_MKVC01000047.1, read on the forward strand.
TTCTTTATCATACATTGTAAATTTTAGCGGTCAATGACTCGTAAATCCCTGTTTTCAACGATTTCAAAGGCTTCCATGATAAAGCCGTGCGGGTTGTTATCACTTCGTACCGAGTTAATAAGATTACAACGCGTTACTAAACTTCGCTCGGTGATATTGCTTTCACGGATTATCATTTGCCTTGCATACGTAGCCACTTTGTACGGGTACGAATCAAAATTGCACTGCACACTATCCACGGCAATGGTTTGATTGATATTCCCACTGATTATGCGGTTGTAGTAACCTTTTTCCGTCAGGTCTTTGTAGTAGCCGAAAGCACTTTTATCAACCAAAAACAGGGCGCGTTTGATATTGCTTTCGATGGCATTCTTATCTGGCGACAGCGTGAAAAAGAGTTCGTGGAAACGCTTGATGTGTTCGCGAGCTTCCACAGGTCTGTTTTGTGACAAGTCCTGCGAAAGTGCGAGCATCAACGATTTCCCGCCATCCAGTACGTAGATTTTCTGCCGCTGTGCTTCGGCGAAACTGTACGAGTTCCAAAGGGCATACCCGACAATTCCCGCGCACAGGCAGACAAACACGATTCCGAAGAACCGTATTTGTTTGAAGGATGTTTCGATGTTTTTTAATGATTTAAATTCCATACATTTTCTGTTTTATGAATAAATAATTGCCAGCGGTGGCTCACCGCCCCATTAATTTTCCTGATATGTTTCCCGTAACCGAACCTGCCGCAGCCCCCGCAGCACCGCCCGCTTTCATGGCAGCAGCGTTGACGTTGCGCCCGTAGTTACCCATTCCGCCCGCCGAAATAATCCAATTCGATACCGTCGGAATCGTGAAGTAGCCGACAATGCCAATCAGCATAAAGATGATATACACCGTATTGGATGAATCAATGGAAAAGTTGGGGTTGTTCTGCAATTCGGAAATATCGTTTTGCAGCATGAGGACTTGGATTTTTGCCAGTATGCAACTGAACAAATCCGATACGGGTAGCCACAGATACACGCTGATGTAGCGCGTTATCCATTGTGTCATGGTCGATTGAAAGCCATCATAGACGCTTATCGCAAAGGCGAGCGGGCCAAGAATGGCTAAGACAATCAGGAAGAACGTTCGTATCGTGTCGATGACTAATGCGGCGGCTTGAAACAGTATTTCTAAAAGTTCCCTGAACCAGTCGCGGATGGACTTTTTCAGGCTATACATCCCGCGCTCGACATACATTCCCGTCACTACCATTAAGTCAGAAGGCGACCATCCGAGTTCGTCCAGTTGGCGGTCAAATTCTTCATTGCTGACGAGATAAGCAGTTTCAGGGTTGCGCATCATGGCTTCATATTCCAGTTGGTCTTTTTGGCGGCGATACTCGTTCATATCAAATGTTTGCGTTTGCAACATTTGGTTACAGCCTTTTACAACGGGCGACATCACGGTATTAATCGTTCCCAACACAAAAGTTGGGAAGAACATAATACAAAGCCCGATTGCAAACGGTCGTAAGAGCGGATAGACATCAATAGGTTCGGCGCGGGATAACGATTGCCACACACGGGTGGCAACGTAGAACAACGCACCCAATCCCGCAATCCCTTTGGCTACCCCCGCCATGTTACCGCACAGGGGCATCATTTCGGTGTAGAGGTTTCGCAGAATTTGGTGCAGGTTGTCGAAATCAACGGCTAATAGTACCATAATGAGTTGATTTTAGGGTTACCAATAGCGTTCGTCAGCCGTTCCGTACAAGGACATCACTCGGTCAGTATCACCCTTCTTTTGCGCTCGCAGGTAAGAAATGGAAATATTCTTACGAGTATAGTAGGATACGAGATTGCGATGTTGCACCAGTCGGTCATGCACGTAGTTAATGATGTCCATGCGCTCGGCATCGGTCATCGAAAGTCCGTTGACGTTAACCACGTCTTTGAGTTCCAAAATCATATCCGCGCTTTGTTGCAGCAACTTCGTATAGCCGAAGGCAATCGCCGTCAATTCTTCGATGCGGAAGTTCGGGTCAGCCATCATCTTTTGAAAATTATTGACGTAGATGTCGGAAATTTCGCCGACCATGAGAATGGTATTTCTCACTTTCTTGGCATCCTGTAATAAATTGTGTACGGCTTTCAACTTGTCATAATACTCTTTACCTTGGTCATAGACCTTTTTCACTTCCTGAAAATTTTTAATCATGTTGGCAGCCGTCGATGACGTTTGAACAATCTGATTAGCAGTATTTACGATACTGGTGGCAATGTTTGCAGGGTCGGTAACGACAAACTGCGCTTTGCTTGAAAGGCTGCATACGGTAAGTAGTACAGCCAAAAGAAAAAATTTAGTTTTCATTTTTTTGAATTTAAATTATTGATTACTTCGTTTACTTTCGGCGAGTTGCTTAATCGCCAGTTCAATGTTTCCGTCCAACTTTTCAGCAAGGCGGAACAGTTCCAGTTTTTCAGTTTCTTCGGTTGTGTACGTGTAATACTCTTCCAAACTCACTTCTGTCGCATACACAGCGGATTGCACGCCGCCCAAACCAATCCAGACTTCCTTATACCTTCGTGATGGGTTGTTCGCCATGTTGATGGAAAGTACCTGCGATTTTTCCTTTTCGGTCAATCCCAGCAAGGCTTGAATTGAATCAAACTTATTCATGTACTTACGTTGGTCGAGCAGGATTTTACAGTCGGAATTGTTTATGATACTTTCCTTCACGATGGGCGAAGCGATGATGTCATCGACTTCCTGCGTTACCACAATGGCTTCACCGAAGAATTTTCGGACGGTTTTAAACAGATACTTTATGTATTCTGCCATACCTTCTTTTGCAATCGCTTTCCACGCTTCTTCAATCAGTATCATCTTTCTGATACCCTTTAGTTTGCGCATCTTGGAAATGAAGGTTTCCATGATGATAATCGTAACTATCGGGAACAGGATTTTGTGGTCTTTGATATTGTCCAACTCGAATACTATGAAGCGTTTAGAAAGCAAATCCAACTGTTTATCCGAGTTCAGCAGGTAGTCGTATTCGCCGCCTTTGTAGTACGGTTCGAGGACGTTCAGAAAGTTCGCCACATCAAAATCTTTCTCGCGTACCTGTTTGGCAGCAAGGATTTCGCGGTACTCACCACCGACAAATTCGTAGAAGGTATTAAAGGACGGAATGATGTTATCCAATCGGTCGATGTACAGGCTTACGGCATTTGATAAAGCGACTTCTTCGGCGCGTGTGGGCGGTTCGTTGTCCCGCTTCCATAGGGTTAATATCAATGTCTTGATACTTTCCCTTTTCTCAATATCAAACTGCCCATCGTCCGTATAAAATGGATTAAAAGCAATTGGATTTTCTTCGGTGTAGGTGAAGTAAACCCCATCCGCACCGTTGGTTTTGCGGTTTATCATCTCGCACAAACCTAAGTACGAGTTACCCGTATCAACCAACAGCACATGCGTTCCCTGTTCGTAGTATTGCCGCACCATGTGGTTGGTAAAAAAGGATTTTCCCGAACCCGAAGGACCCAAGATAAACTTGTTGCGGTTCGTGATAATCCCGCGCTTCATCGGCAAGTCCGATATATCCACGTGCAGTGGTTTTCCCGTCAGGCGGTCAACCATCTTGATTCCGAACGGCGAAGGCGAACTTTTATAGTTCGTTTCTTCCGTAAAGAAGCACAAGGCTTGTTCGATAAAGGTGTGGAACGATTCTTCCGAAGGAAAATCGCCTTGGTTGCCCGGAATGCCAGCCCAAAACAAAGTCGGCGTATCCACGGTGTTGTGGCGCGGCTTGCATTCCATAATGGCGAGTTGCGAACCGACATCATTTTTAATGCGCTTCAATTCTTCGGCATCGTCCGACCACGCCATCACGTTGCAATGGCAGCGTACCGAAGTCAGCCCAAAACTATGGGCTTCGTTCAGGTACTTTTCAATCCATTCTTTATTGATTTGGTTGCCGCGCGAATAGCGGGATAGCGAGTGCATGTTACGCGCCATCTTCTCAAACTTGCGCAGGCTTTCGGCGGAATCGTCAATGAAAATCCACTGGTTGTAAATGTGATTACACGACAATAAAACACCAACAGGCGAAGCAAAACTCAATCTACAATCGCTTCTATCGGTCGATAGTTTTTCATACCGTCCATCGGTTCTAACGTTGGAAGGCAAATCTTCGGCATCCGAAAGCGTGTGCAGGCACATGATGTTATCACCGATTTTCATGTCGGCGGCAGACAGGGATATATCCTGTAAACAGGTGGTGTCTTCCTGCGAGAGTGCTAAGTATTTTTCAATGATACCTGCATTTTCGGGTGTGCCAACAATTTCGTCGTTTGTGAGTCTTACCAATTTGATGAAGCCACTATCGTTGACGATGCGTTCAAACTGTCCGACGGATTCCAAGAATTTCAATGCCGTTTCCTTATCCTGAATTTCCTTGGGAACAATAAAGCCGCGGCAAAGCGTCGAAAAATTGCTTTGCCGGCGGCTGCGTTCCTTCGTGGTTTTCGTCAGGAACAGGTAACAGGTGTGATTCAGGTAGGGGCGTTCGTTGAAGTGGCGTTCAAAACTTCGGCTTAGAAAACTAAGGTCGTCTTTTTGAATTTCGGGAACGTAGTTTTCCTTGATAAACCAATCCTGTTTGTACACGATACTAAAGTTCGGCAATACCTTCACCGCCTTTGTCCATGCGGAATGTATCGCTTCGTATTCGACACTTGTTACCGTGAAGAGTTCGGGCAGTTCCACTTTGAACGCGACGGTGATGTCGGCATCCTTTGAAATGATACAGTCCTGTTCCACCGATAGCAGCGGAAACTTGCTTTCGAGCGTAACGGCTTTTAATGTATTCCTCATGCGTTTTTCTTTTTACGGGTGAATAATCGTTGGATAGCCCTGCGGTTGATAAGGTATTTGGGGTGTGAGCGGCGGGCTTGTACTTTCATCAGGCCGTGTTCGCCGTATTTGGCATTCAGTGAGAAGGTCAGCCATACCAAGACTGATGCTGCGCTCACGCCAAAGCCGATGCAAACCCATTGGCCGATACCCGCCATGTACATCACCACAAACACCACGAAAACAGCCAAAAGTCCGCCTGCAAAAATGAACAGGTATTGTGACTTCAAGCCCTTAAATTCCGCAGGTTTGCCTATCCCTTTGTTGATTGGATAGTCCATGACCGCTTACAAAAAGAAGGAACGAAGGATAGTTGCCGATACAATCAGGAAGATACACGCGCCGAACCACGAGGCGGCGGTTTTGCTTGTATCAGGGTCGCCACTCGAAAACTTCGAGTACACTTTTACCCCGCCAATCAAACCGACCACCGCACCAATGGCATATATCAATTTGGTGGCAGGGTCGAAATACGAGGTTACCATACTGGTGGCTTCGGTGATTCCCGCTGAGCCGTTGCCTTGCGCGAATGCGCCGAGAGCAGCCAACATAAGGGCTGCCGAAAGAAATAATCTCTTTTTTGTCATAATGATTCTTGAAATGTGCCGTGAAAGTTGGATGGGCTTTCACGGCGGGTTAATACTGTTTACTTTGGATTTTAGTGGTAGCCCGCTGCGCTAACCGTAATCTTTTTGTTTCATCTTTCTTGTTTTTAAAAATTCAACTTAAAAAATCAGCGATGTTGAAATCGCTCGTATCTTCAATCCTATTTTCTTCATCCGTCAGTTCGATGCTCTGCACGTGCAGGCTTATCAAACTCTTTATCCGCAAGGCTTTTTCGGGACTGACGGCGGCGAGTTGTTCAACGCATTCCGTATGTTCCAGTCGGTACAGCACTTCGGCTGCCTCTGCCTCATTTTCGCTTTCGGGTTGGCTGACCGCTTCAACCGCCAAGTCCATTTCTTCATACGAAAATCCCGCTGCCAGTTCCGCTTCGCTTCCCAAGGTTTGCCGAAGTTCTTCGGCTTCCTCGTTGGTATCGACATCCTCATTTCCGGGTTCTTCGCTTTCATTTTCGTATTCCGCAGGAACATCAATTTCCATTGGTTCCGATGCGTTTTCCTCTGCAAAAGTATCGGCTTTTTCTTCCGAATTATCAGATTTTGAAGCAGTGGCAGGGGTTGGCGGTGGTTGGCTTCGATAACCGAGGACAACACGGCTTTGACCGACAATACTTGTTTCGTCATTCCGTTTTTTCGGAATGTTTTCGTTGCTTTTCGGCAGTTCCGTTTTCTTCGGAAACGCCAATCGGTACAGGAAGTACAGCGCAACGACAATGGCTAACATGGCAAAGAGTTTCATTCGATTAAGTCCTTTCTATCACGTTTGTATAGGTCGTTTATCTCATCCTTATTGGCTTCCAAGTGTTGCAGCAGCACGTTGTCAATGTAGCCGCCGACAGTAATATCCTTATCGGCAATCACCCGAACGATTTCCGTAATGGTCGCATGGATGCGCTGGCTGATATATACGCATTGCCGCGTTTTGATTTCGTTCTTTTGCAAGAAGGTCGAAGTGTAGTCAACCGCATTGTTCCGCTTGCGCTTGGCGGTTTCTTTTGGTTTTTCGAGAACAGGCTCGGCTTCGGCTTCCTGTACTTGTATTTCCTCTTTTACAGGTTTTACCCGTTCCGCCTTTTGCGGTTCTTTTTCCTTGATGGACGAAAGCAATAGCGATTCGTCGATTTCCCCGATGTCCCTTTTATTCGTTGCCATTGTTATTCAGGTTTATGGTTTGACAAATTTCTTCGGCGAGTTCTTCAATGTTGCTGCCTTTTAGCAAAGCCTTATCAACAGGGAAAAGCGTGGAACGAAATACAGTTTTTCGTTCGTCCGATACTTCCTTGCGGAAGCGTTTACTATCGGGTAGTAGCGTTTTGAGCATTGGCAAGCCCAATTCGCCAATGGCTTTTTCGTAGGCTTTGTACAGCGAAGTCTTTTCGCGCCCATCCACCATATTCCAAAAGAGGTATAAACCCTTGATGTTCCCTTTTTTCGGGGTAATCAGGTTGTCGGTCAGCATCACCGCATATTGCAGCGTACTTTCCAGTACCACACGGTCGGCGCTCACGGGGGCGAAAATGTAATCCATCGAAACGAGGGTTTTAATAACCCCGCCGCTGTTGAGCGTTCCGGGCAGGTCAAAGAAAATCACATCAAAATACTTGTCGGAATTATCCATCATGCTTTGGGCTTCCTCAATCGCCTTGTCGGAAGAAGTTTCCTTCACGGAATAGGCTTTAATGCCGAGCGTCGAAAACTGACGGTATGCCAAGCGTTTGAAGTAGTCATCCTGCATCACCAGTTCGGTATCGCGCTTGCGCATTTCGCCGATGCTATGCTGCGGGTAATCGCAGTCGATTACGCCCACATGCAACCCCTTTACATAGTGCAGATGGCTTGCCATTAGCACCGTTAAGGCTGTTTTTCCCATCCCGCCTTTTTGCGTGGAAAAGGCTACGAATACTGTTTCTTTCTTCATTTCATTGAATTTTTACGTGAATAATTATTTGTTGATTTATGACTGTAAGTCCTTATTTTGATGATGATTTACTGGTTTCCTGAAATACTTACATACGACGATACGACAGCACGTCAGTACGACAATACTGATTTGAACCAGTACGACAATGCTTGTTGACGTTTGTACTTCTGCAATTTTGCGAAGTGTTGCTTCATTGAATATTCCTTTCAATCCTGATTTATGTCGTTGAAACTTCATGTATTTATAGAATTACATCTTTGATTTTTCTGCAAAAGAACGACGAAAAGCAGGCGTATTTTTCACTTTTTCGACAGGTGGCACTGGTTGGCGTCGATTTGGCACTGGTTGGCGTTCAGCGATATAGAGTACGTCTGAAATCCGCCCCGTAACTTTGCAGCATCGTTTAGAAAAGTCAATATGCCAACTTCAAAAGTCAATCTCGCTAACATCGAATCCGTCCCGCAGGGCGGATTTTATTTGCATCGGCAAATGGCAAGTTGTGTTTTGAGTGCCTCAAAACCGTTTTCCGTACCTGAAAACGACTTGCCCCTTGCGGGGGAAAACGCTTCCGAAGTCAGCGTTTTTTGGAAAGATTTTCGAGTGTATTGGCTTGCAGCTATGATGTACCACTAAAATCCATTTTGTTATGAAAGCAGAAAAGAAAAATCCTAAAGGCGGTCGTAAACCCAAGACCGACCCGTGCAGCCATCGGTATGCGTTCAACCTGAACGATGCCGACAACGCGCAGTTCCTGTCCCTGTTCGATGCGTCGGGGATGAAAAACAAGGCGCACTTTATCACCGCTTGCATCTTTGACAAGCCCGTTTCGGTCGTTAAAATCGACAAGGCGGCGATGGATTACTACATGCGGTTGACAACTTTTCATTCGCAGTTCCGCGCCATTGGTGTAAACTATAATCAGATTACGAAGGCAATCAAAACCACTTTTACCGAGAAAAAAGCCCTTGCGTTTCTCTTTAAACTGGAAAAAGCAACGATGGAATTGGTCGCCATCAACAAGCAAATTGTGCAACTCACGGAAGAATTTGAAAAGAAATGGTTGCAAAAATGAGTTCGAGCAATACGCTTTACGGTGCGCTTTCGTACAACCAAACCAAGGTGGACGATGACCATGCGAAGGTACTTTTGACCAATCGAATGATTGAACCGAAGGACGGCGTGTATGATATTCTTGTGTGTATGCGCTCGTTCGAGCCGTACTTATTGGCAAATAATAAGACGGAAAAACCCGTGTTGCACGTGTCCATTAATCCCGACCCGAAAGACAAATTGAGTGACGAGCAGTTATCCGACATTGCTCAAAAATACATGGACAAAATGGGTTACGGCGACCAACCGTTTATCGTGTATAAGCACGAGGACATCGAGCGGCAACACATTCATGTGGTTTCGTTGCGGGTGGATGAAACAGGAAAGAAGATTAACGATAAGTTTGAGCATCGGCGTTCGATGGATGCCTGCCGTGAGTTGGAACAGCAGTACGGTTTACATCCTGCGGATAAAAAGTTGCGGCAGGAAGGCGCACCATTAAAAGCCGTCAACTACGGCGACGGCGATGTAAAACGGCAAATTGGCAATGTTGTCCGTCCCGCTTCACAATCCTACCATTTTCAGAGTTTAAAGGAATACAAGGCGTTGCTTGCTTTCTACCATATTAATATGGAAGAGGTGCGAGGCGAAGCCAACGGCAAACCGTATCGCGGCTTGGTATATTCCGCCATGAATGACAAGCGCGAGAAAGTCGGACATCCGTTCAAATCTTCCTTATTTGGAAAAACGGTTGGCGTGGATGCGTTGGAAAAACGGATTGAAAAATCTACGGAAATTATCAAGGACAAGGGGCTGAAAGAGCGAAGCAAGAAGGTAATCGCTTCGGTCATGAAGTCCCATCCCGACCGTGCGGGCTTTGAAAAGGAATTGGCAAAGAACGGTATCGGCGTTCTGTTCCGCGAGAACGAGCAGGGACGAATTTATGGTACAACGTTTATTGACCACGAGCAGAAAACCGTGTTTAATGGTTCGCGTTTGGGTAAAGAATTTTCGGCAAACATGTTCAATGATTTATTCAGCGGGAAGCAACAAGAGCCGAAGGAACAGCAGGACAAAGGGCAATCGTTCGAGCCGTTCGATAGGAAGCAAGAAGATGATTCGGTGGCAGGTGGGTTATTCAGCCTGTTGACACCCGAAACAAATGGTACAGACTACCAAGAAGAAGCCTTTGCCCGACGGATGAAAAAGAAAAAGAGAACAAGAAAATTATAAATACAAAATGAGTGTGCTATTATCAGGTATATCATCAACAGGTTTAAATCCCGTGCGCAAATACAGGTTTCGCGCAGAATTTCCCATTTCGACGCTTAGGCTAATAGCAGGAATGGATAATGATTTCGCTTTGTTTATGGCTGTTTTTATAAGTTCTGTCCCTATTCCCAAACCACGATGGTTTGGTAACATGCAGATACTTAGTTCGGGAATATTTTCGGCAATAAATCCATATCCGGGATTATCCGAGGGGAAGTATTTCAACCATACAACCCCAAAAGGTTTTCCATGCCTTTCGGCGACAAAACCGAAGTCAGAATTTTCTAACCAAGTATTGAAATAATGGGCAAAATGCGGATTTTCGTCTATCTCTTTTCGAGAAAAACGATTCCCGTTCCAATTCAGGTTGTAATAAGTCGCATCCCTCAATAGTTCGCTGTCGGATGATTTTAACGGCCTTATAATAAGCATTAATCAATTAAATTTTAAGCGAAAGCAAAGTTACAAATATTAATCTCATAATACATTAAAGTTATGCAAAACGAAGACGATTTAAGAGGATTGGCGAAAGTCATGGAATTTATGCGGGCAATCAGCATATTGTTCGTAGTAATCAACATTTATTGGTTCTGCTACCAAGCCATCAAGGATTGGGGTATCAATATCGGCGTGGTCGATAAAATCCTAATGAATTTTCAAAACACGGCGGGGCTGTTTTCATCCATCCTTTGGACGAAAATATTTGCCGTAGTATTCGTTGCCCTGTCCTGTTTAGGAACTAAGGGTGTGAAGGAAGAAAAAATCACATGGGCGAAGATTTACACTTTCCTGACCTTCGGGTTTATATTTTTCTTCCTGAATTGGTGGTTACTGTATCTGCCGTTACCGTTGGTATTCAACACAGCATTGTATATTCTGACAATGACTATCGGCTACATTTTACTGTTGGTTGCCGGACTATGGATGTCGCGCCTATTGAAAAATAATATGATGGACGACGTGTTCAACCTCGAAAACGAATCGTTCATGCAGGAAACACGCCTGATGGAAAACGAGTATTCCATCAATCTGCCGACACGATTTTTCTATCAAAAGAAGTGGAACAACGGTTGGATAAATGTGGTCAATCCGTTCCGCGCATCCATTGTGTTGGGTACACCGGGTTCGGGAAAGTCCTACGCCGTGGTTAACAACTACATCAAACAGCATATCCGCAAAGGATTTTCGATGTACATCTACGATTACAAGTTCGACGATTTGTCAGTGATTGCCTACAATACCTTGCTGAACAATCTTGATAAGTATGAGGTTCCGCCCAAGTTCTATGTAATAAACTTCGACAATCCGCGCAAAAGCCACCGGTGCAACCCGATTAATCCTGCATTTATGACGGATATCAGTGATGCTTACGAGAGTGCCTACACGATAATGCTCAATTTGAACCGCACATGGATACAGAAGCAAGGCGATTTTTTTGTGGAATCGCCGATTATCCTGCTTGCAGCCATAATTTGGTATCTCAAAATTTACCAAGACGGTAAATACTGCACGTTTCCGCACGCTATCGAGTTGTTGAACCGCCGCTATGCCGATATTTTCCCGATTCTGACTTCGTATCCCGCTTTGGAAAACTACCTTTCACCATTCATGGACGCATGGGAAAGCAATGCGCAAGACCAGTTGCAGGGGCAAATTGCCAGTGCTAAAATTCCACTTTCGAGAATGATAAGTCCGCAACTGTATTGGGTGATGACGGGCGATGATTTTACCTTGGACATCAACAACCCAAACGAACCCAAGATATTGTGCGTTGGTAACAATCCCGACCGTCAGAATATTTATTCCGCCGCTTTGGGCTTGTACAACAGCCGTATTGTAAAGTTGATAAACAAGAAGGGACAACTGAAATCATCGGTTATCATTGACGAGTTACCAACGATTTACTTCCGTGGCTTGGATAACCTGATTGCCACAGCACGAAGTAACAAAGTCGCTGTTTGCTTAGGCTTTCAGGATTACAGCCAGTTAATCCGCGATTACGGGGACAAGGAAAGCAAGGTGATTCAAAATACGGTGGGCAATATTTTCAGCGGTCAGGTTGTGGGCGAAACGGCTAAAACCTTGTCAGACCGTTTCGGGAAAGTGCTGCAAAAACGACAGTCAATGACGATTAACCGTAATGACAAATCAACCAGTATCAGCACACAGTTGGACAGCCTTATTCCTGCCAGTAAAATCAGTAACCTCACGCAAGGGATGTTTGTCGGCGCGGTGTCCGACAACTTTGACGAGCGCATCGACCAAAAGATTTTCCATGCCGAAATAGTGGTGGACAATGCGGCGGTTGCAGCGGAGACGAAGGTGTACAAGAAGATACCTGAAATTGTGGACTTCACGGATGCTGAGGGTAACGATACCATGCAGGCGGAAATCCAACAGAACTACGAGCAGGTAAAAAAGGATGTGATTCAGATTGTGAAGGAGGAGTTGGAAAGGATTGAGAATGATCCAGAATTGAGGAAGTTGTTGAAGAAGGGGGGATAGACTTAATAACCATCTGTACATCAAGAACAAATGACCCAATGGGAGTTCTTTACCATCATTATCCGGAATTAAAATTACGATTATTTTAGTTTGCATTACGGTATTTGGAATTAAAATAACAGTTAGCGTGAAATTTATTACGATATATTTGTTTTGTATTTTAAAAACTCATATCTTTGCATCGAATAAAAATTCCAAGAATGACTTTTATGTATACTGAAATATTAAGAATTATAGAAGGTGGTTTGGCTAAGGACACGAAAAAGGTCTTTAATTACTCTAAATTGCTTGCAGAAAAGATTGAAAAAGATGGTGACAGCAAAATGTCCAAGATGATTCTTAAAGCAATCGAGAGTAGAACCGCAACCACTGTGACGATGGATGAATTGCTGACAACGCCGGTTGACCAAGAAAGTCGGTTGAGTATTGTTGATGTGGCTGTTCCATCAAAAGATGATACGCCCATAGTTTTACCTAAGTTAATCGACAGTAAAATCGCCGATTTCATTAACGTAGTCAAACATCAAAGTCAACTGATACAAAGGGGTGTGGAAACTTCTAATTCCTTGCTCTTATATGGTAATCCGGGTTGTGGAAAAACAACTATTGCCAAGTATATATCGGAACAAACAGGGTTGCCTTTAGTTATTGCAAGGTTTGATGCAATCGTTTCTTCTCTGTTAGGTAATACGGCAAAAAACATACGAAAAATATTTGATTTTGCTGATAATAAGCCATGCATATTGTTTTTAGATGAATTTGATGCTATTGCAAAAGCAAGAGATGACCAGTATGAGTTGGGTGAACTAAAACGAGTAATTAATAGTCTTTTGCAAAATATAGACTCATTTGCAAGGCAAAATATCCTTATCGCGGCAACAAATCATCCCGAATTATTAGACAAAGCAATTTGGAGAAGGTTCAACACTGTAATTGAGATTGGATTACCACAGGAAGATGAGATTGTGAAACTGATAAAAACATTTACAAGCGATTTTGATACAGAATTTAATGGTGACGAGAAAAGGCTCGATAAATTAGCAAAGTTGTTTGCTGAAAAATCACCCTCGGACATAAAAACCATAATCAATAATGCAAAAGCCCAAACAGTCATTAGTGACAGGGGTGAATTGCAGTACGAAGATGTTCTTATTGAATTATTTGAGTTCAATCGTCATGGCAATCTTACCATTGAAAAACTAGTGGAATTTTTAAACGAAAATGGTGTTCCTCAAAACACCATTGCCGAACGGATGAATGTTTCCATTAGGCAAATACGGAATTATTTAAATAAACAATCATAGTTATGGCAGAAAAAAATCTTCCGATAAAGTTCTTTCAAAAAAGACAGAAAGATGAACGAAATACAGAAGGCGGTGGGGGAAATCTTCCTAAGTGGGTAAATGTTCAGAATGCACGCGAGAAATCAATATTTATCCGTCAAGCCTTAGGTGACTTATCTGAATCACTCATAAAAAAAGTGGAGAGGAATAATTATATTCCATCAATAATAAAATTAAAATTAAATTCTAATGCTCTTGCGAAAACATATAGAAAAGAAATCGGGGCACTTTTCAATATTAGCAATAAATTGAATACAATTGGTATTAGTGGCGAAGATATTGTTTTAATTAAAATTGACAATGTAAATGATTTACAGATAATTGCCGAAAAAATCGCTAATGCAGATAGCAAATTTCCAAGTAAATCAACAATAATAGGACTTTCTGCCGTAATTGGTATTGAGGAGTTTAAGCCACAAATAAATATAGAACCAAGTGGAAATACAATTTATAAGGTAAAATTGTTTAATTACGGAGACACTTCTTTAAATATTGTTCTTGCCAAAGAATTTGAAAAGTACTGTAAAAAATACCAACTGGATTTCAGCGCTACTTCATACACGAGTGAATTAAATATCTATCGAATAAATGGCATGTCCACAGATGCATTTGAAGATTTGAAAGATTTTGACGGTATTCAATTAGTAACAGAAATGCCAACCTACGATATTACTTTAGATGAACTTACCGAAGAAATTACCATCCCTGTCAAACAACCCAAAGCAGGGGTTGATTACCCCATAGTTGGAGTATTGGACACTGGAATCGCAAACATTCCACATTTGCAACCATGGCTACACAACGAAAATATTACATATTATCCCGATGAAGATGTGGACAAAAGCCACGGGACATTTGTTGCCGGAGTGTTACTATATGGAGATGAATTAGAAGGCAAAGAGTACACTGGCTTTGAAGGATGTAAGTTATTGGAAGCAATAGTAATGCCCAATACAAAAAAGCAACAAATAACGGAAGAAGAACTCATTCAACAAATAAGAGATGCGATTAGTCGTAATAATGATGTTAAAGTGTGGAATTTGTCATTAGGAACAAGTCATGAAGCCGATATATCTGAGTTTTCTGATTTTGCAAAAGCATTAGATGAAATACAGGAGCAGAACAATGTCCTTATCTGTAAGTCTGCCGGAAATTGCACCAATTTTAAACTGAATGCACCTGTAAGCCGAATTGCTAAATCTGCCGACACTGTTCGTGGGCTTGTTGTTGGTTCACTAACTCACGATAAGAATGAAACGGACATTGCAGACAAACATAATCCATCCCCTTTTTCTCGAATAGGTCGAGGCCCTTCTCATTTAATTAAACCTGATGTTGTTCATATTGGTGGTAATGCAGGACTTGATGCCTCAAATAACGTTATTCTAAATCCGGTAAAGTCATTTTCGCCTAACGGTCAAATCGCTAAGCAAGTTGGGACGAGTTTTTCAACACCTCGAATTGCAGCCATTACATCAGGACTTGATGCAATGTTAAATGAATCGTTTAATCCAACACTACTAAAGGCATTAATCATACATTCTGCTAAATATCCGGAAGAAATGAAAATGCCAATTGCAGATAAAATAAGATACACAGGATTTGGCCTTCCATCCAACTCTAAAGATATTCTATTTAATGAACCGAATGAAATAACTCTCATACTTCAAGACACATTGGAAAGAGGCAATTTTATTGAAATATTGGATTTCCCTTTCCCTCAAAGTATGATTGATGATGACGGTTATTTCTACGGAGAAATATCAGCGACTCTTGTTACAGACCCGATATTGGATGTTTCACAAGGGGCGGAATACTGTCAATCAAATATTGAGGTTATGTTGGGAACCTATGATGAGAAAACAACAAGAGATACAACTAAGTCAAGGATAAAGAATCCTATAGGTGCTAAAGGTCGAAAAAACATTTTAGCGATGGATAATTATAGCACAAAAGCATCTAAAGATTTAGATACTCCATTTGCAACGGAAAGAATGCTTATTGCATATAGCGGTAAATATCAACCAATAAAAAAGTGGAATGTGAGTCTCGATGAATTTAGAGATGCAAATAAAGAGAAATTTTTGCACTCTCCAAAACATTGGTATTTAAAGTTAGAAGGAGAATATCGCAGTGTTACTGAAGAGAAATGCGAAAAGGAAGATAGAATTCCCAGTCAAGAATTTTGTCTTGTTATTACCATTAAGGATACTAAGAAAAAAGGGAATATCTATAATGAAGTAACACAGTTGCTTGATAATTTTAGTTTTATCCATAGCAATGTGAAGATAAAAGAAGAAGTACGAATCAGATTAAACGGATAAGATTACCAAAGAAACAAAAAATAATGCCTCGGAAGCGGTAACTTCTAAGGCATTTATTTGGAATGTATTAAAACTGTAGGAGTTTAACGGGGCTGGTAACCCTTTGGCATTCCATGTTTATTGAAATTGTTCCCAACAAGGCTGCAAAGGTAAAAGTTTATTTTTACTTCACAAGCATTTCGCTCTATTTCAGTAAATTCTATCCTACCGGATGTAAGTCCTAACGCCGTGATGTATAAGGGCATTAGTTTTAAATCATAATTAAAATGAAATGCAATTTGAAGGAGTTGTACTTAAAGAGCAAGGGGTAACCTTTGCAATCGTAATCGTTAAGCCACATGTGCTTAACAGTTCAATAGAGTGTGAAAATGCAAGGCGTAGTTTTACCCCCGCTTTTCCGGGCGTACCAATCATTTTGATGGCACAAGATTCAAGAGGCGTGCCAACTTATCAAGGAAGACCTGATATTGTCAGATTCCTTGCAAAAGTTCCCACTTCAAGAATCCCGTGGAAAAGGTATAATTATGCGTAGTTAATGTTGAATTATCTAAAATGCTTTTATTATGGCAAGAAATGGTAAAGTCGGTGATGGACACCGCAATGGTGCAGTCAAGCAAAGAGAACAAGTTTTTAACCCTAAAATAGAGAAATGGGTTAAGCGTGGCCCAGATGGTAGATTTATGGATGTAAAAGATGACGGTACACCATTCAAGGGAGTAAGAAAAGAAAAATAAAATTACTCTTTAAGAGCAGGATTGCCAATCTGCGTTGCCAATCCTGCTTTCTTATCAAAATTGATGGAGTAAGAAGGGAACGTTGTTTTAAATATTTACAAATCTAATAAAACAGTTCAAATAGCTGTCATTGTGGCAGTAAAATATTGCTGGACTAAAATTTGCGTAGCAATAATTAATTTAAATTAAATTTAAAAACATGGCAAAAGAAATGAATTTTAAAATTATGGTTGACCAGAAACCATTTGATGTAGAGAACCAGGTTATCACAGGTTTGGAAATCAAAAAACTGGTAAATGCGCCTTCAAATTATGGAGTTTGGTTGAAAGTTAATGGTCCAAATCCGGACAAAGAGATTGCGGATAATGAGCAGGTTGATTTAAGTCAACCAGGCAGAGAACAGTTTTTCACTGGTGCAAAATCTACAACTGAGGGATAAGATGTTTTTACCTGAATTTGACAGGCAATATTTGACAGAAAAAGGATATACCTTTGAGGAAAAAGTTGAAGGAAATCAGAATGGTTTGATTATACGGAACTGGCTATTGCCAAAAGATAAATATAATGTTGAGCAATCTGATTTACTGATATTAATTCCCAAAGGGTATCCTGATGTCAAACCTGATATGTGGTATTTTTATCCTGCAATTCTGCTTAAACCTAACAATACGCATGCTAGACAGACACAGTGCAGCATATCTTTTGAAGGTAAATCGTGGCAAAGATGGTCTCGACATTTTCAAGCAAATGAATGGCGAAGTGGCATTGATGGCCTTCACACTTATTTGCAAAAAGTAATAACCGCTTTAGAAATTGCACAATGAAATATACTATAACTTTACAAGAAAAACATTATGTAGAATTGAAAGGTCATTTATTAAGTGGTGATTCCAATGAGCATGTGGCCTTTGTTATTTGTGGTCGTTCTTTGGTAGATGGAGTAGAAGAACGATTGTTGTCAAGAGAAGTTGTTACTTTAGCAGATGATAAACTGATAAGTTCAGAGCCAACCCAAGTAGTTTGGGATAATCAGCATTTTATTGAAGTTTTAAAGAAAGCAGAAAGCAAAAACTTTTCAGTTGTGGTTGTACATAACCATCCTGAAGGATTTGATTGTTTTTCTGAAATAGATGATAAGGGAGAGAAAGAACTTTTCCAGTTAACATTCAATCGTAATGGCTATAATGCTATTCATGCGAGTCTTGTTATGTTAGCTGATGGAAATTTGATCGGGCGAGTTTGGAAAACAGACTTATCGAATACTCCCATATCTCTTGTCAGAATTATCGGAAAAAGGATAGTATTGAACTATCCGGATAAGAAAACTGATTATGAAACTCCGGAAGTATTTAATAGGCAGCAATTGGCATTTGGAAAAGCTTTGGTTCAAGACTTATCGAAGTTAAAAATATCGGTCGTTGGCGCAGGTGCTACCGGCTCTGCAACTGCTTTGCTATTAACTCGTTTAGGAGTTGGCGAGTTATGCCTTATTGACAAGGATATTGTTGAGCAATCCAATTTAAACAGATTGCATGGTGCCAAAATATCGGATGTTGGCAAATACAAAGTAGATGTTTTGCTGCAATATATCAATGAGATTGGCATTGGCACAAAAGTATCTGTTGCCAAAGATTGGGTTTCAGACCAAGAATGTATAAACCATTTAAAAACAAGTGATTTGATTTTTGGTTGTACCGATGATAATTCAGGTCGAATATTGCTAAATCGATTTGCATATTTTTATCTTACGCCTGTTATTGATATGGGATTGATAATTACGGTAAAAGAAGATAATAGTGGAATACAGGATTTACAAGGTCGGATTTCATATCTTTTTCCAGATAGCGATTGTCTTCTAACCAAAGAAAACATAAATACAGAGCGAGCTCGCGCAGACGACTTAAGGCGTAATAACCCGGAATCATACACAAAATTGAAAGAAGAAGCCTATGTTATTGGTGAAAAAAATCCTTCTCCTGCAGTAGTTACTTTTACAACACAAGTCGCATCTATGGCTGTTAATGAACTTCTCAACAGGATACAGGGGTATAATCAAGATTATTTGGATTTTCCTCATAAGTTATTTTTCTTTCATAAATGTGGTGACGGTTCTGAAATATTTCCTGCAAATAAATCCAATAATGAATGTCGAATTTGTGGACAATCAAATTATTGGGGGCGAGGAGATATGCAACCATTTTTAGATATGTCAAACTAATGGAACAACTAAATTTTATTATGAGAAAAGTCAGAGAAATTCTCTGGTCATGTAAAAAATTTCAATATAAGGTTGAGATAATTCCAGATAATCCTGATCCTGATATCTTGATAGACAATATTGTTTATGTAGTAGGTAGAAAAAAATACACAAAATGGGCGTATTTGAAATGCCCTTGTGGTTGCGGCGATATAATAATGCTGTCATTAGATAAAATAAACTATCCATCGTGGTCAGTTAGACAAGACAAATTTGGAAAAGCTACCATATCTCCTTCAATAGATAAATTAGAGGGCTGTCGTAGTCATTTCTTTATAAAAAAAGGTAAGCTCATTTGGGTAAAAGGCGACTTATGGAATACGAATTGAGACCGTAAATTCCATAGTAAAAGCCCCGCCGAATCCCTTCGGCGAGGCCACCACTAAAATCCGCAGTTGAAACAGCAAAACCGTTACGACCGAGATTCTAAGTGGCAAAGATACAGAGTTTGTTTATTTTTTCCCTTTCTTTTCGGGAAAATCGAACACGACCTTATATTCCGAATCAAACATCAGGGCGGCATCGAACGATTTGCCGCCTTTGCTTTTGAACCCTTTGATAACGGCGGTTTTGCCTGTAGTCAGCAAGTCTGAAATTTGTTTGTCGGATAGTTGCTTTTCGCTTTTGTTGCGGAAGACCATCAACCCGCAATTTTCATCGCTGCATTTGGCAACTTTGGGATAGTAAACCACTTTCCCCGTTTTGCATTTCGGGCAGGGGCATTCGGTTCTATCTGCTATCGAAACGCTTGTGCCAAGCAGTTCCGTGGTGATTTGTCGGGTGTATACTTCCGTTGCTTGCCGGAAGGTATTCGTATCCATCTCACCCGATTCAATTTTGGCGAGTGCATTTTCCCAATTCCCTGTCATCGAAACATCCGCAATGCGTTTGTCTTTCACGATTTCGTACACTGACAATCCCTTTTCGGTTGGAACCAACGATTTCTTTTCCCTGCGAATATAATCGCGTGAAAACAGCGTTTCGATGATGGCGGCACGGGTGGCGGGCGTACCAATACCCGATTCCTTCATTGCTGCCCGTTCTTCCTCATTTTCCACTTCCTTGCCCGCCGATTCCATTGCTGACAGCAGCGAGGCTTCCGTATGCAAGGGCATGGGCTTGGTTTGCTTTTCCATGACTTCGGAATGGACGACGGGTAATTGTTCGCCTTCCTGAACGTTCGGCAAATTGCCAGTTTCGTCTTCATTGCTTTCCTCTGTTTCATTGAATACGTTTCGCCAACCCGCTTGCTTGACAATAGAGCCTTTGGTTTCAAAAATGGCATCGCCACAGGTCAGTATGATGGTTGTTGCATCTTTGATACACTTCTTTGAAAAGGCTTCCAACATCCGTCCTGCCACCATTTCGTAAATGGTTTTGTCATCACCCGACAATTCTTTCGGATTGTTTTCGGTGATAAGCAGCGCGTGGTGGTCGGTTACCTTTTTGTCATCCACACAGCGGATATTCAGGACGGCATTATCCATTGTTTTGGCATAATCGCCAAAACGAGGATGCTTTTTGAGTATGTCAATCAACTGCGGAATTTCGTCGAAAACGTCGGCGGAAATATAACGGCTGCCCGTTCTTGGATAAGTTGTCAACTTTGCTTCGTAGAGTTTTTGAGCAATGGACAGCGTTTTATCCGCCGAAAATCCGTGCTTGCTATTGGCTTCTTTTTGAAGTGTAGTCAGGTCGTAAAGCAGGGGCGGTTCCTGATTGACTTCCTTCTTTTCAACGGATTGGACTTTTACGGATTTACTTTCTTGTAATTGCTGCAAAATGGTTTGCGCCAATTTCTTTTGCTCGTACTTTTCCTTGCTGACGGCGGCAAACGGAACACTCGATTTTTCAGTTTGAACTTTTACCTGCCAAAACGGAACGGGAACAAAGTGTTTGTTTTCCATATACCGCTTGCAAATCATGGCGAGTGTAGGCGTTTGCACCCGTCCCAACGAGAACACACCACGACCTGCGGCAACACTCAACGCCTGACTGGCATTGATTCCTACGAGCCAATCGGACTCGCTGCGGGCTTTTGCGGATTGGTACAAGTTGTCGTAATCGCTGCCCGCTTTCAGGTTTTGCAAACCTTCCTTAATGGCTTTGTCCGTCAAACTGCTTATCCACAAACGCTGAAACGGTTTTGAGCAATTCAGGTGATGATAAATATACCTGAATATGAGTTCACCTTCACGTCCTGCATCCGTTGCTACGATGATACGGTCGCAACTATCAAACACTTGTTTAATGATTTTCAATTGCTTCAATGCGCCTGCATCGGGCTTGTAACCCTTTTCGGCTTTCACCTGACGGGGAATGAGTTTGAACGTTTCGGGAATAATCGGCAAATGTTCGCGGTTGAATCCCGCAAAGCCGTATTCTTCGGGCATGGCAAGGGTTATGAGGTGTCCGAATGCCCACGTAACCTTATACCCGTTGCCGGACATAAAGCCTTCGTCTTTACTGTTTGCACCAACGATAGCGGCGATTTCTCGCGCTACCGACGGCTTTTCTGCTATTATTGCTATCATATAACTTTGGATTTTAGTGGTGGGTATTACATTTTACGACCTTGCGATTTCTTGGGTTTGTCCGCTGCCTGCTTTTTTTCTTCTTTCTTTTCCTGTTTGGCTTCCTGTTTCTCGGTAGGTTGCGTTTGTCCCTTTTTCAGTGGTTCATCCACTTTCTTGGTGGCTTCGTTGGTTTTTCCTTCGGAATTGACCGCCACCTGCGTTTTGCTTGCTTCGTCGGGCTTGATTTCCTTTGCCTTATCAGGATTCCATTTGAAAAAATCCAGTTTACCCGCTTCGTGGTTGACTTTCACATAGGCGTTGTATTCCTGCCCCTGCTTATCTACCATGCCCGACACGTAAATCGTTTTATCGGCTTTCAGGTCGCTTTGCTGCTTTTGGGTGAGTTCCACACCGCCTAACTTTGACGGAATACGCAATTCCCCTGATGCGGATTGCTGTTGGTTCTGAGTCTGTTCCTGCTTTTTCCCGTTGTTGTCGAATTGAAATTCGATTCCCTTTTTATCGGCATTGACCTGAATGTGTGCGGAAAATTCTTTGCCGTTTTTGGCGGTCATACCTTCCACCAAAACAGACTTACCTTCGGACAGGGCTTGTTTCTGTTTGTCATCGAGCGTAACGCCTTTGATGGTTTCAGGAATTTTGATTTTATCGGCACGAACGGCAACCAATTCGTTGGTCAACTTATCGAGCGACAGGAACACAGGCGTATTTTCGCCTTGCTTGAATTGCACGTCGGCCACTCGTCCGAGGTTGCCCGTAGAAAGCAGGTTTTTCTTGTCTTCGTCCGAAAACTTCATCCCGAAGTAGGGGCGTTCCAGTTCGGGTTCTTTGCGCAGGGCGTGGATGGCAACCGTCAGGTTCCCTTCGGGCGTTTCGCGAAACGACAACCGCGCATCGGTGCGAAGCGTAACATCATCGAATTTGGCGACGATGGGAATCAGCCCCGGCGACTTTTGAAAGTTCAGCATCGCATCCAAACTGTTGCTCTTTTCGAGCGATTCACGCGTAACGCCCAATCGTTCCAACTGTTTCCAGTCGATACGGCTTTCGTCGATAGCATGCGATTGTTTTTTAGTAAAGTCTTCGGGCTTGACCCGATACTGCTCTAAATTATTGGCATTATCGGGGTCTTTCGGATTTTTCAGGCCATCTTCAATAAAAGTAATTGCTTTGGCAATGTAGTCCAATGGGACTTTAAAAAACTGGAAATGCGTAGGGTCTTTGGCCTGACGCATGAAGTTCGACATAAAATTTTCCAGTGCGTTGCCGTTTTTGTCAATTTTCAGGAAACTGTTGTTTTCCCGTGGGTCAAGGTGCGTTGTTTGCAATTCGCCTTTTTCCATGCCTTTTACCGCTTTCAGTTCGGTACTTCCTTTTTCTGCGACCAACAGAACATCCTGGTCTTTTACTTTTTCGTCCATAATACTTTTGATTTATTTGTTCTGCATCACTATTAATGCAGTTCAAAAGTACGTGGATGAACGTTGATGGTAAAGGGGTTGATAGCTTGTGGTAGGGGTTGGCTTCGATTTGGCAGAGGTTGTCTTACTAATGCAAAAATCAATGTGTCGGAATCGTAAAATCCAATCCCAAAGAAAACCATTCATTCAAGGCATATATACATAAAGACACTTCCGATTCCATAACTTTTCTCAATTAAATCCAACCTGCAATGGGTCATTTGTATTCACTGGGCAAAGGTGTTTACGGCTTCTAAACGGGCAGTAAAGTTCGAGCCTGCGGTTGCTGCAAATATTCTTCCTCTTTCCCTGTTGGGCGAGCGTAATTTTTGCGCAAAACTTGACAGCCCTAAAGCCTACACCGAGAGTTGCCCATGAAAACAAAACGACCGCAAGGTTGGAAATCTTTAAAAATTGAAGTCATGGAAAATTTATCGGAAGCACGGATTTATGTTGGCACTTATGCCAAGTACAACGAAGGTTCAATCTTCGGAAAGTGGATGGATTTATCGGATTATTCCGACAGTGAAGAATTTTACAAAGCATGTAGAGAACTTCATGCCGACGAAGAAGACCCGGAACTGATGTTCCAAGATTATGAAAATATTCCAGAAAGTCTTATCAACGAAAGTTGGCTTTCACCAAATATTTTCGCAGTTATCGAAGCCGTTGGCAACCTTAACGAAACGCAACAAGAAGCGTTTACGGTTTGGCTCAATAATTCAAGCAGCGATATCGCTTCCGAAGATATTGCCGATTTGATTTCATCGTTTGAAGATGATTATCAAGGTCAATATGACAGCGAAGAAGATTACGCAATGCAAATCGTTGATGAATGCTACGATTTACCGGAATTTGCAAAAACGTATTTCGACTACGAAAAATTCGCCCGCGATTTATTTATCGGCGATTACTGGTACGAAGAAGGTTTCGTTTTTAGGCGGTCGTAACAGACCGCTTTTTTAATGGAAAAGGTCAGATTTACCGTCTGACCTTTTCCATTTTATTTTCGTTCGTATGTCAACCGTATTACACCGTTATCATACGCTTTATTTTCGGTCAATAACCATTGCGATGGTTTCAATTTTTCGGGTAGCAGTGGTTTGTTGTTACCATGAATCACGGGAATGTACACCAGTTGCATTTCATCCACTAAATCGAACAGCGATGCGATTACGTCACCACCCATCAGCCAAATATCTTTTCCGCCTTGCTGTTTGAGTTGGGTAATAGTTGCTGCGGCATCATCGGTAGTAAAACGGATATTTTCTTTAGATTCACGCGCAAAACTGGAAACAACAATAGTTTCCTTATCCTTATATGGCCAGATTACATCTAAGCACATGATTCCGTTATACACGAGTTCATCCATAATAACAGTATCGGCAGAAGCAAAAAAATCCTTATACCCGTAATCGTTCTTTGATGGATTGGGAAACTCGGCGAACCATTCCATATCATCATCCCACGGGCAGGCGATGTAACCGTCGATGGACGCAATAATAAACAATTTTACTTTTTTCATGACTTTAGATATAAACGTTTTACAATCTACGGATGTTCGCCAATATCCCAAGAAAAAGCGTGGAACTCACACTATTCCACCACGAGGTACTGGCATACCCACAGACGAAACAGGCAAGCCCACGCCATACTTTCGTATAGCATGAACATTGCAACTGTTGTCTCGTCTGTTTGAAAAGTGCCAGTTTTCGTGGTGAGACGTTCAGCGAACGTTATGTTATATATCAACGGTACTCAAACCGTTATAATTCTAATTACTATTGCAAAGATAGCGATGTTTTGCGAATGCCTCATTATTTTTTAGGCTTTCTTTTAATGGTATGCTTTACGCCCAACACAAAAAGGTTGAGTTCGAGCGTAGTTTCCGTATCGGTTGTTTCAAAATCGCTACATATAATATCCGACATGATTTCACCGCTTTTTTGCAGCATCGTTTTTTGTTGCTCTTTATCCGTTTGCTGTTGAAGTTCGGTAATGTTTCGGGATAGTTCCCGCACTTTGGCGAATGTTTCAACAATGGCAATCGTTGTTTCGGTTGCCACAGGCGATTTTAGGATGGTCGCCAACATATACAAACCGCGTTCACTGAACGCTTTGGGTGGGTACTTCAAGTTGTCACCACGCTTCGTATTCTTCAAGGTCGAAATTTTCGACCTTGAAGAAATGGCTTCATCCATAGACAAATACAGAATGTACCCTTCGGGGAATTTATCAGGGTTATTTTTTACCGCCTCATTGATACGCTTTGTTTCCACACCGTACAGTTCGGCGACATCACTATCGAGGATGACTTGTTGTCCCTGAATGGTGATAATTTTGTTTTTGATTGCTTGTAATTCCATGACTTTATGATTTTATTTATTAACGACTAATTTATGGATGAACGCTTTGGGTTTGAAAACAGTCATTTCATTGTCTTCAAACGCCTTTTCCCAAAGAGAAGTCTTTTCTTCTTCTGAAAGGCTCTGCCAAATCAAGGACATGCGTTTTTCTCGTTCATTATCGGAAGATAGGGTGGTAGGAAGGTTGAACAGGTGCATTTTTTCATTCAAAGAAAGGCATTCAAACAGGCTGTCTAACTTCGATTTGGATTTTGTTTTTGTACTTTCCAACTTTTCTGCAAAAGAAGCCATATCATTACTGACTTTAGTATCCGTAATTTTGGCATAAATTTGAGTTGTTTTGATGTTGGTATGTCCCAACATCTTACTCACGCTTTCAATGGATACACCCTTGCTAAGTGTCAGAGTAGCAAATGAATGGCGTGCTAAATGAAATGTTAACTCTTTCTCAATACCGCACAATCCGCCGATTTCTTTGAGATATTCATTCATTTTTTGATTGCTCGGAACAGGAAGCACCATTTTGTTCGGTAACTTGCCTTCGTATTTTTCTATAATCTGTTTTGGAATATCCAGTAGGGGAACATTGAAGTTTACGCCCGTTTTTTCTCGCTTTCCCATTATCCATAGGTTGCCATCGAAAGAAGTCCGAATATTGGTTTCCCGTAAGTTCTTAACATCAATGTAGGCAAGTCCAGTCCAACAACTGAACACAAAAATATCCCTGACCTGTTCCAAGCGTTTAGTGGTAAACTCTTTTTGCATGATAGTTTCGATTTGTTCATGCGTCAAGTAGCCCTTGTCAACTTTCTGAAACCTTATTTTATAGTTGGCGAATGGGTCTATGTGAATCCATCCATTATTTTTTGCAGATATAATAATGGTGCGAAATCGCTGCATGAATTTAGCTGTTGTATTCGGGCCGCAGTTGCACGAAGTCATCAAGAATATCTCAAAGTCACATAAGAACATGTGATTGATTTCTTTCAGCGAAATGTCCGATACACTGTATTTCTCTTGGATAAATCGGGTAAGGTGTTTACGGGCAATCTCATACTTTTGAAGTGTTCCTTTTGACCGACTGATACCAACTAACTTTTCTACGTCTTCGTTATGACGCTTGAATAGTTCTAATATGGTCTGTTGTTTGACTTCAATACCAAGAAAAATGTTTTTCACACGTTCGGCATTAACATCGTTCTCACGTGTCTGTAAGTCGTAGTAAACTTTATAGATACTTGCTTTGATTGTGTCCAAAAGAGAATTGATTGCCATTGCCTCTTTTGTCTTTCCGCTTGCTTTTGCGGCTTTAGAATCCCAAGAATCGGGATGAATGTCTGACTTGGTATTGAAACGGGTTGCTTGTCCGTCAACCGTAATGCGACACCAAATTGGAACTGTGCCGTCTGCTTTCTGTTTGTCTCTTTTCAGGTAGAAAAGAATTCGGAATGTAGATTTCATAAACTCAAATTTTAATGAAACAAAATTACTTGTAACTGATTAAATTTGAGTTCTATATGCAGTGCCAATTCACGACAACAGACTGCCAATTTTGGACAAACTGTACCCCCTTGTATTTGAAATGCCGTACCCCCAAGGCAAAAAATAAAAAGGGGTACACTTTGAATCTACGAATTTGGCGTTTCTTGGCTTATTTTTGTCTTTCGACCCAGACAGTTTAAACGCAAAAAACCCTCCAAATTCACTGAATTTGAAGGGTTTGTCTTACTTCTGTCGCCTATTGTCTTAGGCTACCAGCGGTATGGACGGGACTCGAACCCGCGACCCCCTGCGTGACAGGCAGGTATTCTAACCAACTGAACTACCACACCATTTTATTTTTGCTTTTTTATTAGCAGCATTTCCTCTCAAATGCGATGCAAAGATAGGATAAGGATTTGAATCCTGCAATAGATTTACAAAGATTTTTTAGAATAAAATTTAACATCATTGTGTTTCAAAGGATTAAAAATAAAGAAAAATTATCGGCTTAAGTATTCTATGAAAATTTAAATGGAAAAATATAAATAAATAAAAAAGTTTACGAGAATTGATACTTAAAAAAGTAGCAACATAAACAACATTTACAATATTGATATCTACCAAATTTATGACTTCACTAAATATTTTTTGAAATATTTTACACTTTATTTTGATTTATAAAATATTTTGTCATATTTTTGCAAATAAATAAACCAAAAAGAAACTCATAACCCATATATCTAATCAAAATGAATAATAAAGATTAATTTTAATATCTTTAAATATTTTGATTATGGAAACTCTAATTTTAGGTAAAAAAGGTTGTCTGGCTATAGTATTATTTGCTTTCCTCTCTACTTTATCCGTAAAATCGCAATCAGTTAATATTGATTTCGGAGCCGATTTAGTAAGTTCCTATGCATGGCGCGGTTATAAGCAAGCCGGAGCCAGTTTTCAACCAACATTAAGTGCTAGTGTAAATGGATTCTCACTAGGAGCATGGGCTTCTACAGATTTTACTAGCGAAAATGGTAAAAAAGAAGTAGACTTTACTGCCGCATACGAAAATAGCGGATTTAAAATTGCTGTTACAGATTACTGGTGGGATGGAGAAGGCCAGTATCGATATTTGAGTAGCCCTCAAGGAAGTAACAATGGACATTATTTAGAAACATCATTAGGCTATACACTGCCCGAATCATTCCCTTTAAATGTTACATGGAATACATTCCTATTAGGCAAAGGAAATAAGAAAGAAGATGGTAAAAATTCTTATTCTACTTACATCGAGTTAGCTTATCCATTCTCAGTTGCGGGAATAGACATGGGAATATCAACAGGATTCACACCTTGGGAAAGTGCTGTTTATGGAACAAATGGATTCAATTTCACTTCTATATATTTAAAAGCATCCAAAAGTTTAAAAGTTACAGACTCATTTTCTTTACCAATATTTGGGCATATCATCTGCAACCCAAATCTTGAAGATATACATTTTGTATTTGGTATGTCTTTTAAGTAAGAACCTCCTTATTATAAATAAAACACTTTATCATTTTTTATATGAAAAAAATTGAAGCAATCGTTCGCAAATCAAAATTTAATGAAGTCCGCCGAGCATTACATGAAGCAGATATCGACTTTTTGTCATGGTGGGAAGTCAATGGACAGGGAAGTGCCCGTCAAGGTTTAATATTCAGAGGTATAGCATATGATGTAAATACAATAGAACGTATCTATATCGCTTTTGTTGTGAGAAATATAAATGTAGAAAAATCAATTAATGCCATTTTAGGTTCAGCTTTTACAGGCGAAAGCGGAGATGGTAGAATATTCGTATCGGCAATAGAACAATCAATCCGTATACGCACCGGAGACCATGGTGACGAAGCCTTGTACGACAAGGATGAAGAGGATGAAGAGAGTAAATAAAGATTAGGTTAAAAAGCTTTAGGTAAAAAATAAAAATATGAAACATCGATTATTCAAATACGTCACTATTATATTGTTTATAGCTATGGTTTTACCCACAGCTGTATGGGCACAGGATTCTCTTACAACTGTTGCTGACTCTTTAAAAACAACAATGGCTATTCCCGTAGAAGCTGTAGCAGCAGCTACGGAAGAACCTACAGTTTTAAATTCAGGGAATACTGCATGGATTATAGTAGCTACTGTGCTTGTTATGATGATGACAATTCCCGGGTTAGCATTATTCTATGGAGGTCTTGTTCGTCAAAAAAATATTTTGAGCATCCTTATGCAGTGCCTTATGGCTACCGGTATAATTAGTATTATCTGGGTAGCTTTTGGCTACAGTTGGGTATTTGGTACTAGCTTTATGGATTCCGGCAGTCCTCTAGGTCAAATTATCGGAGGATTTGATAAGGCATTTTTACATGGTATAAAATTAGACACATATATGAGCGGAGTTGGCATTCCTGAGATTTTGTTTGCCTTATTCCAGTGTATGTTTGCAGTTATCACTCCGGCTTTGATTATTGGTGCCTTTGCTGAAAGAATCAAGTTTTCGGGTTATGTGGTTTTTATCATCCTATGGTCAATCATCGTTTACAACCCAATGGCTCACTGGGTATGGGGCGGTGGATGGCTAATGAAAATGGGTGCCATTGACTTTGCCGGAGGAACTGTGGTACATATCAATGCCGGTATATCTGCTCTTGTTATGGCTATCATGTTAGGACGCCGAAAAGGATACAGAACAATAGGTCATCCTTTTACACCGCATAACATCCCATTTGTATTCATAGGTACATCTCTACTATGGCTCGGATGGTTTGGATTTAATGCAGGTAGTGGACTTGCAGCTGACGGATTGGCAGCAAATGCATTCCTTGTAACTCATTTAGCTACATCTGCAGCAGCTGTGATATGGATGGCTCTGGAATGGATTCTTTATAAAAAGCCAACTATTGTAGGATTTTGTACAGGTGCTGTTGCAGGGCTTGTAGCAATAACTCCCGCAGCAGGAACTGCTGATGTGCTCGGAGCTTTTGCCATAGGAGGAATTTCTGCTTTAGTATGTTTCTTTATGGTTGCTTATGTAAAACCAAAACTTAAATACGACGATTCTTTAGATGCTTTTGGTGTACACGGTATCGGTGGTATAGTTGGATCTATACTTACCGGGGTATTTGCCACACGAGCTATCACCGGCCCGGAGGGCGTTCAAGGAGCATTATACGGAGATTGGAATCAATTATGGATACAGGTTGTTGCAACTGGAGCTTCAGTTGTATACAGTGCTGTTCTAACATTCATACTATTCTTTATTGTTAATAAAACTATTGGACTGAGGGTAAGCAAAGATGACGAGTCTACCGGACTTGACATATCTCAACATGGAGAAATTGCTTACAGCGAAGAAGAATAACTAGAAATCGCACTATTAAACACAGAAAATGTACCATGCAAAGAAAATATCTTTGCATGGCATTTTTTTTTCTAAAAAGAGGGTAGGGGGCTTATTCTTTACTCTGCACTCAGATCTACAACTTCAGCATCAGGTGCGTTTTTAACAACAGATGCAATACCGTTATCGCGGCTAGCTACACTTTCGTATAATTCGCTCGTTCCTATAATCTGCCCATTCGTAGCTTTTAGATTAAAATATGGTTTACCATTTTTTGATTCTAGTTTCTCAAACCGAGATTCAACCTGGCTATTTTTTCTTACAGATTCAATGCCATTTTTGCAGTTTTCTTTTTTTGTGTATCCTTCACTACTTAATATAACTTGTCCATTGCCTGCTTTAAGATTAAACTGGAATTCACCATTCTTTCTCTTCGAAATTTCAAATTTTCCCATTTTGTTGTGTTTTAAAAGTTCATATTAAAGTAAAACACTAGTTTATTATAAAAAGTTTATTATCAACCTCTATTCAACTATAATAAATTACTGATAAAAAAATAGCAGTAGAAAAAAATCTACTGCTACATATATACTTTCTATTTATAGAACTTTTTAATAGTCTTTTACTTCCCAACCTAAAGCACTTGCACCAAGTACGGCGGCATCGCTTTCTTTAAGCTCAGACATTAAAAGTTTAATTTTGTTACGGAATATAGGCAACATATTTTCTTCCATATGCTTGCGCACAGGATCAAAAATAAATTTGCTTGATTTGGTTAATCCTCCAAATAGTATGATCGCTTCGGGACTAGAGAATGCTACAAAATCTGCAAACGCCTCTCCAAGCATCTGACCGGTAAACTCAAAAATTTCTTTTGCCAAAACATCACCTTTCACAGCAGCATCGTACACATCTTTTGATGTTATTTCGTTCGGATCAAGTTCTCTTAATAAACTTGGGTCTTTTCTTGTTTCAAGAAACTCTCTCGCTGTGCGTGCTACACCAGTAGCAGAACTATATGTTTCAAGGCAACCTTTCTTACCACAACCACACATACGTCCATTACGTTGAATTGTAGTATGACCTAGTTCGCCTGCAAATCCATCGTGGCCGTATACCAATTGACCATTTACTACGATACCACTACCAACGCCTGTACCTAGTGTAATAACAATAAAATCTTTCATTCCACGAGCTGCTCCATAAGTCATTTCACCTATAGCCGCTGCATTCGCGTCATTGGTTAATGCCACAGGTACATTTAGTTTGTCTGTCAGCATCTGAGCCAATGGAATAACACCTTTCCATGGAAGATTAGGTGCAAATTCGATACAACCTGTAAAGTAATTTCCGTTTGGAGCTCCAACTCCAATACCTTTGATATTGCTTGATCCTCCAACCTGATCTATAATTTCTTGAACTCCGGCTGAGAGATTTGTTACATATTCGTTGATTTCTTTATAAGCACCAGTTTTGATAGAACCCTGATTAATGATGTGTCCACGTTTGTCTACAACACCAAAAACAGAATTGGTTCCACCAATATCAATCCCAATAGCATATGGTTTCTCCATGATTTATATTAATGTTAATTCAACAATGAAATTATTTCTATTAAAGTGTACAAATATAATGATTTCTAAGAAAATATTCGGTTATAAATCTGCAATAATATACGTTTCCTTATCATTTAGATATCTTCTGATAAATATCTAAGACTTTATTAGCAGCAGCAAATGAGCTTATCTGGGAATTAAGTACTTGTTCTTCACATACCCTTAATTCCTTTTGTATGACAGCATTGTTATAAAAATTATTTTTTAACCGTTCGTTTATCGTTTCATACATCCAATAGCGAGATTGATCGTTACGTTTATGCTCAAAATAACCATTTTCTTTGACAAATACAATATATTCATCAATCATATTCCATACTTCATCTATACCTATCTCATAATATCCGGAGTAAGTCAAGACTTTAGGCACCCATCCTGATTCCGGCAGAGGAAATAGGTGTAAAGCATTCTTAAAATGGGACTGTGCTAAACGAGACTTCTCTATATTATTACCATCAGCCTTGTTTATAACAATTCCGTCGGCCATCTCCATTATACCACGCTTGATACCTTGCAATTCATCTCCGGTTCCGGCTAATTGTATAAGTAAAAAGAAATCGACCATAGAGTGTACAGCTGTTTCAGACTGCCCAACACCAACTGTTTCTATTATAATACGGTCAAATCCAGCAGCTTCACAGAGTATAATCGTTTCTCTCGTCTTGCGAGCTACACCACCTAAGGACCCGGCAGAAGGGGAGGGGCGTATAAACGCATTTTTTTCAACAGACAAACGTTCCATACGAGTCTTATCTCCAAGTATACTTCCTTTAGTCAATTCACTTGATGGATCTATAGCAAGAACGGCTAGTTTATTATTTTTTTTCAGAATATGCATTCCAAATGCATCAATAGAAGTACTTTTTCCGGCTCCGGGTACACCTGTAATACCAATTCGAACAGAATCGCCTGTATATGGCAAACATTTTTCTATAACTTCTTGTGCTATAGCCTGATGTTCTGGTTTAGAACTTTCAATAAGTGTAACTGCCTGTCCAAGAATAGATATATTTCCCTTGCGAATACCATCAACATATTCAGACACAGAATACGTTTTGCGTTTAAATTTCTTGAAGCTATTTAGATAAGGATTAATAGTCGGTTGCTCTGAAGTGCCTTTATTTACACTTAATCCTTGAAATTGTTCATCGTTCTCAATATGATCCATAAATTCTATTTTTGAATGCTAGTGAATAGATTTTTATAAAATCTAGAATTATAATCAAAGATAACTAAAAAAGAGAGAGGCGATATAACTTGAGTTTGTAATAATAGATTTTAAATACACAATTAAACATAATAGTAATTATATAACAAATGATAGCGTTTTAAATTTGGCTATCATTCGCTATGCTATTTCTAAGATTCTATCTAAAGATAATAAGAGCAACATCAGAATTTATTAGAACCTTTCTAGATATACTAGGCAAAAAGATTCTACCAAAAAAAAAGCTATATTCTGAAAATCAAGAGTATTTTCAATCGTAAAGTTCTCCGGAATAGCCATCACAGGCACATTGGTCATCTCAATTATATCAGCCGTTACATTCCCTACTACATTCCTCTTATTGTTACTTAAACCTTTAGTACCTAAGACTAGTAAGAATGGTTTATATTCTTCTACAAAGTTTTCTATCTCTTCACTAATGAGTCCTTCACGTAACGAATATGAATAATTTATAGGAGGAAATTTTTTTTGTGTAATTTTTTCATCTATTTCATTACAAAAATCAAGCATTCTCCGTCTAGCTACACTTAGTACATCACTTTCATCATCTTTGTTTAAATTATCAGCAAATGGGAATGTAATTGGAAAATGTACCCGATATACATGCAGTATTTTCACTTTAGCATTCGTTTGTTGCGCTATGGTAAATGCTGCAT
This sequence comes from Dysgonomonas sp. 37-18, assembly GCF_001899125.1. Classification (NCBI taxonomy): domain Bacteria; kingdom Pseudomonadati; phylum Bacteroidota; class Bacteroidia; order Bacteroidales; family Dysgonomonadaceae; genus Dysgonomonas; species Dysgonomonas sp. 37-18. The sequence continues at coordinate 68,765 of NZ_MKVC01000047.1, forward strand.
GACAAGCCTTTATTGAGTAACTGGAAAAGTCTACAGCGACTAGAATGCGTTTTCGTCCGTCATCTATTTTAGAGATCTTCTCATCATCATATCTGAATAGTTTTTTATTTTCAATTACAGATATGGCATTCATTAAATCTTCTTTATCTACACGTACGGCCAACCCCAGGCTTGTATCGTCAGCATTTTGCGAAACATTCACAAGATGTGTGTTAATACCCCTTTCTTCCAAAACCTGCTTTAAGATATAAGCTTTCTGAGGAGTATGTATCGCTATTGTTACTAATTTATCTTCTTTCATGTCTTTACCTATTTAAAGTTCGCTTCTAACAAATTTACAAAAAACTATCCACAATAAAAGTGATAAATAGCCTCAATATTAACAAGAAGCAATAAAGTTTCACCTTATTTAAACATATGATAAAACAAAAGCGTCCGGAACTTTTTAGTTCCGGACGCTTATTATTATTTATAGTATAAATATTATTGCTTATCTGATATACCTAGCTCTTTTTGAACTGCTTCATATTCAGCTGATTTATCTATATTCAATAGACTCAAGTTATAATATACATTTTGTAATTTCATTAATGCAGGTTTGATATCTAAATCAAAATCAGCACCTCTGGCTTTCAACAAATCTCTATATTTTTCAAGATATGGTAAAGATTTCTGATAAAAATCTGCAGTTTGCTTATCTAACTGTGCTTGTTCACTTCTACTATTTGTTTGACCAGCTTTTTCTTTTACATCCTGAGCCTGAAGTATATACAACACGCCTAAGCCTTCAAGGGCTTTCTCACAGTTAGCATCAGCAGCGATAGCTTGTAGATATGCAGGTTCTGCACTTGCATAATTTTTTTGCTCAGCATACAATGATGCTTTTACTCCTATCAATTCACAAGTATTGCTTGGATCGTTAGCAATCGCTTGATCCAAATAAGCCATAGCTTCTGCCGTCTTGCCTCCTCTAATGAACTCATTGATCAAGTTTGGTGTGAAATATTTATTACCAGGGAATTTCTTAGCACCATCATTCAATACTTGTACAAACGCAAGACTATCATTTACTTGTTGGTATTCACTAGCTAAGAGTTCATATGCATCACTTTCCTTATAAGTACTGTTCTGAACGTAAGGTTCAGCGATAATCTTCTTCAATAGTTTGATAGAACGGTCATGATCAGCCGATTGGATAGAGCTAATAACAGCATAATATTTGATAGTCTGATAAACACTATCTTGTGTATTGAAGTCACCTTTTGTATCTTCAAACATAGCTAAAGAAGGAAGTTCCCAGTATCTTTCAAAAAAGTCAGTTGCTCTCTTAAAGTCTCTCTTCTCGTTATAGTACACACCTCCATTAATATAGAACCTGTGTCCATCTCTCATATTTTTAACAATATCCTTTCTGAACTTGTTCTTTACCTGTCCTTTTTCATTTGGTATCTGACCTAGTTCATCAGCTTTGATATATGGATCATACATATTGTAAAGTCCAATATACATCTTTTCTTCATTCCCTCCTTTACCGGTGATCTCTTTTTGCATTTCTAAAGTTCGTTCATCATCAAACGCTTTGTACTCGATATCACCTGCTATTTTCCATGTTTCAGGATCATTCACAGTTTCAGGATTAGTGAGTGCGGGTTTGATTAATTCTCTTGCTTCATCAACGTTCTTCATTGCGGATTTTGCATCTTTCACAGCTTTTTTCTGGGCAAAAGAGAATCCTGCAAATATGCATAATGCTATTAATAATAAACTTCGCTTCATAATTATTTTTTTAGTTCATATATCAGTTATTTATTTCCTCATTTTCATCCAGGGTTGAGCTATTCTGGGTATCTTCATCCAACTCTATTTCGGCAAGTTCAATATCTTCTTCATCTTCGGAATCGACCTTACAAACAGATGCTATTTCATCATTTCGTTTTCCTAAATTTATCAGTCTAACGCCCTGTGTAGCACGTCCCATAGTGCGAATATCTGAAACTTTTAGACGAATTGTAATACCAGACTTGTTAATTATCATTAAATCGTTATCATCAGTAACACTATTTATAGAAACGAGCTTACCGGTCTTATCTGTTATATTCAATGTTTTAACACCCTTACCTCCCCTACTGGTTATACGATATACAGGAATAATATTGCCATCTTCATCAAAAAGATCATTTCCTTCTTCGTCTTTATCATTCAGATTAGTACGTTTTCCATATCCCTGCTCTGAAACCACCATGATAGTATGAGTTTTCTGATCTTCTTTAGACATAGCCAACATTCCTATCACTTCGTCTTGTCCATCTTCATCGATACGCATACCCCTTACTCCGGTAGCAGTACGACCCATCTCACGAACATCTGATTCATGGAAACGAATTGCTCGTCCATTACGATTTGCTATGAGAATTTCACTGTCTCCATCAGTCATCAAGACTTCAATCACTCTGTCATCTTCACGAATAGTAATTGCGTTGACCCCATTCTGGCGAGGACGAGAATATGCTTCAAGTCTGGTTTTCTTGATAACTCCTGCTTTTGTACAGAATACAAGGTAATGGCTATTAATGTAATCAGTATCACTAAATCCTCTGACACGAATAAATGCCGTAACCTTATCGTCCGATTCAATATTCAGCAAGTTCTGTATAGCCCTTCCTTTTGAATTCTTGGTTCCTTCCGGAATATCAAATACACGCAACCAAAAACATTTACCTTTTTGAGTAAATAATAATATATAGTTGTGCATCGATGCCGGATAGATGTGTTCAATAAAATCTGCGTCACGTGTTTCAGAACCTTTAGCTCCTACTCCACCTCTGTTTTGTGCACGGAACTCGGTAAGAGGTGTACGTTTGATATATCCGAAATGAGATACTGTTATAATCATCTCATCATTTGCATAGAAGTCTTCAGGATTCAGTTCTTCAGATGCATATACAATCTCTGTACGACGAGCATCACCATATTTATTCTTTATTTCTATCAGTTCATCTTTGATTACCTGCATCCGAAGATCTTCGTTCGATAGGATTTCGTTCAGGTAAGCAATTAGTTTCTGTATTTCGTCATATTCATTACGAAGTTTATCTTGTTCAAGTCCGGTTAATTGACGCAAACGCATTTCAACGATTGCACGAGACTGTATCTCGCTCAGGTTGAATCTATTCATCAAACTTTCAATAGCTTCCTGAGGCGATTTAGAAGCCCTTATAAGAGCTATTACTTCGTCTATATTATCTGATGCAATTATTAATCCTTCCAGAATATGAGCACGCTCTTCGGCCTTACGTAAATCGTATGTAGTTCTGCGGATAACAACATCTATTCTGTGTTCAACGAATAATGATATCATATCCTTAAGATTCAACGTTCTAGGACGTCCCTTTACCAAAGCAATATTATTAACACTAAATGAAGATTGTAGAGCTGTAAGCTTATACAATTTATTTAGCACAACATTCGCATTAGCATCACGCTTGATATCTACAACGATACGCATTCCTTGGCGGTCAGACTCGTCGTTAACATTACTGATACCATCCAATCTTTTTTCTCCGACCAGGTCAGCTATATGCTTGATTAATTCAGCTTTATTTACCAGATAAGGAATTTCGGTAATTACTATTTTTTCATGATTACCTTCTGTCTCTATTTCGGCACGACCGCGCATAACAACACGTCCTCGCCCTGTTTCAAAAGCATCTCTTACTCCTTGATAACCATATATAAACCCTCCTGATGGAAAATCAGGAGCTTTGATATATTGCATCAAACCATCTGTATCGATATCTCTATCGTCTATATATGCTACAATAGCATCAATAGACTCTGTCATATTGTGAGGAGCCATATTCGTAGCCATCCCAACAGCAATACCCGAAGCTCCATTTATAAGCAAATTAGGTATACGTGTAGGAAGCACTGTCGGCTCTTGCAACGTATCGTCGAAGTTTAATTGAAAATCAACAGTTTCCTTGTCAATATCTTTAAGCATTTCTTCGGCCAAACGACTTAACCTGGCCTCTGTATAACGCATGGCGGCGGGACTATCACCATCTACACTCCCCATATTACCCTGTCCATCTACCAAAAGGTAACGCATGCTCCATTCTTGGGCCATACGCACCATTGCAAAATAGACAGAAGAGTCTCCATGTGGGTGATACTTACCTAACACTTCCCCTACAATCCTTGCGGATTTCTTGTGCGGTTTGTTTGACGTATTACCTAGCTCACTCATACCATAAAGGATACGACGGTGAACAGGCTTAAATCCATCTCTTACATCGGGTAATGCACGGGATACAATTACTGACATAGAATAGTCGATATATGCCGACTTCATTTCGTCTTCAATATTGATCCTGATAATTCTGTCCTCTGTTTCTGCCATTATCTTAAGTTAAAATTTTTATTTTCAAATATTTGTAAAGTACATTTACACTTTGTTTTTCTGACAATTAAAAAACATGCTAAGATACAAATTTTGTTTGTATTAGAAAACATAATAACATAAAAAAAGCCCGACAGAAACTTACTTGTCGGGCTTTTCATTATTATAAATATATCAAGTATTTACTTCCGATTATTCATTTCTTCCATGACAGTTTTTATACTTTTTCCCACTGCCACAAAAACAAGGATCATTGCGCCCCGGCTTTTTGTCTACTTGTATAGGAGCTGTAACTCTTGGCCGTTCCTGAGCTGCTTGCCCTTGCCCCGGAGCCGAAGCTCTTTGTTGTCCATCTTCTATATCATTACGTTCGGTACGGTAACGGCTATAGTCAGTCTTTTGTTCCGGTTCTGCCTGACGTACTTGTTCCGGTTCACGAACAGGTATCTGTCCACGCATAAGAATTGTTACAGCTTTACTATTTATGCTGTTTAACATACTCTTAAACAGATTGAAAGACTCAAGTTTATAAATCAATAATGGGTCTTTTTGTTCATAGCTGGCATTCTGAACGGATTGGCGCAAATCGTCCATTTCACGAAGATGTTCTTTCCACTCTTCATCGATTGTATGAAGGACTATTGATTTTTCAAAAGATTTGATCACATCTTTAGATTGTGTTTCGTATGCCTCTTTCAGATTACAAGAGATATTATAAACACGTCTTCCGTCTGAGATAGGAATAAGAATGTTCTCGAACTTATCACCTTGCTCTTCGTAAACCTGTTTGATTACCGGATTGGCAATTTCGGCTAAACGATCCATCTTATGTTTGAAGTTCTGGATAGCCTTATCATATATCATATCGGTCAATGTATCAGGCTTGGTAGAACGGAATGTCGCTTCATCAACAGGTGGCTCTGTCGTAAACAAACGTAACATATCAACCGTCAATCCTTCATAATCAAGATTATCGGCATGTTGCTCTGTTAAACTCACAGCCGTATCATATATCATATTCACGATATCGATACCAATACGTTCTCCCATAAGAGCATGACGGCGACGTTTGTACACAACTTCACGTTGAGAATTCATTACATCATCATATTCCAACAAGCGTTTACGAATACCAAAGTTGTTTTCTTCTACTTTCTTCTGAGCTCTTTCTACAGACTTGCTAAGCATATTATGCTCAAGCATTTCTCCTTCTTTGAAGCCCATACGGTCCATCATTCCGGCAATACGTTCCGATGCGAACAAACGCATCAAATCATCTTCTAACGAGATGTAGAATACGGATGACCCCGGGTCACCCTGACGTCCTGCACGACCTCTCAACTGACGGTCGACACGACGAGACTCATGTCTTTCTGTACCGATAATCGCCAACCCTCCTGCTTCTTTCACACTTGGTGCAAGCTTGATGTCGGTACCACGACCGGCCATGTTTGTTGCTATAGTAACAGCTCCCGGTTGTCCGGCAAGAGCTACGACTTCAGCTTCACGCTGGTGCAACTTAGCATTCAATACATTATGCTTAATCTTACGCATGGTAAGCATCTTACCCAGCAACTCAGAGATTTCGACAGATGTTGTACCCACAAGTACAGCACGACCTTCCCCTACCAGTTTTTCTATTTCTTGTATAACCGCAGTATATTTTTCGCGTTTTGTTTTATATATACGGTCATTCATATCCTTACGCGCGATCGGTCTATTGGTAGGAATTACAACCACATCCAATTTGTAAATGTTCCACAACTCACCTGCTTCTGTCTCAGCTGTACCGGTCATACCCGAAAGCTTATGATACATACGGAAATAGTTCTGTAATGTAATAGTTGCAAATGTCTGTGTTGCAGCTTCTACTTTAACACGCTCTTTAGCCTCTATCGCTTGGTGTAATCCGTCCGAATAGCGGCGACCATCCATAATACGTCCTGTTTGCTCATCAACAATCATTACCTTATTATCGATAACCACATATTCATCATCTCTATCGAATAAAGCATAAGCTTTTAGCAACTGATTGACTGTATGTACTCGTTCCGACTTGATAGAATAGTTTTGCATCAACTCGTCTTTCTTTTCTGCTTTTTGGCTGTCAGTAAGCGATTGATTTTCCAAGTCTGATAATAAAGACCCGATATCAGGCAAAACAAAGAACAAAGGGTCATCTGAATTACCTGTAAGCAAATCGATACCTTTATCTGTGAGCTCTATGCTGTTATTTTTTTCGTCTATAGTGAAATAAAGATCATCTGTAACAATGTGCATATTACGCATTTGTTCGCTCATATAATGCTCTTCAGTCTTCAACATGGATGCCTTTATACCCGGCTCACTAAGGAACTTGATAAGAGGTTTGTTCTTTGGTAACCCTTTGAATGAACGATATAACAACAACGATCCTTCTTCTTGCTCTTTCTTATCACTGGAAGCCATTTTTGCTTTTGCTTCAGCCAGTAATTTAGTACAAAGATCTCGTTGTGCTTTTACGATAATCTCTACACGTGGACGAAATTCTTCAAACAACTGTTGTTCACCCCTAGGTACAGGCCCGGAAATAATCAATGGTGTACGAGCATCGTCAATCAATACGGAGTCAACCTCGTCAACAATCGCATAGTTATGCTTGCGTTGAACAAGATCTGACGGATTGATTGCCATATTGTCACGTAGATAATCGAAACCAAACTCATTGTTTGTCCCGAAAGTAATATCTGCTTGGTATGCTTTACGACGGCCTTCTGAGTTAGGCTGATGTTTATCGATACAATCTACAGAAAGTCCGTTAAACATGTAAATTGGTCCCATCCACTCAGAGTCACGTTTTGCCAGATAGTCATTCACCGTAACCACATGCACACCATTACCAGTAAGTGCATTAAGGAATACAGGCAAAGTACCTACCAGTGTTTTACCTTCCCCTGTAGCCATTTCGGCGATTTTACCTTTATGAAGCACAACACCACCAAACAGCTGTACATCATAATGGATCATATTCCATTGTATTTCTGTACCTCCTGCTTGCCAGTGATTTTGATATATAGCTTTATCTTCATCAATACGCACGAAGTCATGATCTACAGCCAACTCTCTATCAAACTCTGTGGCTGTAACTATAATCTCTTCATTCTCAGTCAAACGGCGAGCGGTCTCTTTTACAATAGAAAAAGCTTCGGGAAGTACTTCGTCTAATACTTTCTCATACTTGTCTGTTATTTCTTTTTCCAGCTTATCTACTTCTACCCATACATCCTCACGTTGATCAATATCCAGTGATTCGATATTGGCTTTGAGTTCTGCTATTTTATTCTTTTCTGCTGCTACGTACTCCTGAACTTTTTGTCTGATCTCCATTGTCTTTGCACGCAATTCATCGTGTGACAGACGTTCAATAGAAGGATATACAGCTTTGATACGGTCTACATACGGATTGATTTCTTTTAAGTCTCTTTGAGACTTATTTCCGAATAATGATGTTAAAATGTCAGCGAATCCCATATATTTAGTTAGTTTATTTTCTTTTTATTTTGTTTGTTTTATTGTACTACCAAATTAACTCCGGTAAAGGCTCTTCTTTTGCTCCATTGGGAGACCTTATACGCATTATATAGGTTACCGAAGGAGCTATTTCTGTAGCTTTAATCGTCCTTCTTATTCTGGCGGGCTTAATATTATTGCCAAAGAAAATCACAGGGCTCACAATCGCATTATTACGAGTCTGCTTTTCTTTAAATGAAGCATCTTGCTCGTTTACGATTTTATAGCCGGGCTGTAATTCGACAAATAGATCGCCAGAGTTCTCTTTAGTATAGCCATTCTTGTAATATTCCATTACAGGATTCCACTGACCGTGCTGTATTTGATATGAAGTATATACTTCTTGCACGCCGGTAAATTCAGAAACAAACTCTGCCGCTTTTTCCTGTATTTCTTGTAATGATATATTTTTACTCTTTATCAGTTCCCTGTTCAGATAAACCTGTCCTTTATAGAATTTATCAACCCATTGCCCATCTCTGCCATATATAGCCATTAAGTACATATTCAGCAATGCTTCGCAACGATTGACATAGAACTTATTTTCTGGGATATTTGAATTTGATAAAGCTGTGGACGTTGTATGTTCCGACGAATTGTAATATCCGGTAGAAGTGACAAAGATCAACGTATTTTTAAGACCTACAGTCTTTTCGACCTCGTCTAACAACTTTTCTATTTCTTTATCAAGGCAGCTATAAATATCTTGTATCTCGTATGAATAATCGGAAACTCCGGGAAAGTTCCCTGCATAAAATGTCAAAGACAAAAAGTCAGGATTAGTACGTTTACCTAATTCTGCTTTAGCAAGCAGAGTCATAGCCGAAGATCGTACATTCTCGTTGACAGCAGGAATTTGTTTCGCTAACAAATAAGTCTGCTTATCTCCTCCAAGAAAGTGCTGGAAAGACGATTCGCTTTGCTCATAAGGAAAAGCCTTATATGTACTAACTTCCTTAGAAGGACGCCAATACATACTCCAAACCTTAGATGCAAAGTTTGTTGTACTACGATTATCCTGATCTACCGACCAATAAAAATCCTTATAATAAGTAGTTGAAGCCCATTTGCCGGTATAATCATCTATCCAGAAAGCAGAATTACCTCTTTTTCCGGATGATATCAAAGCCTGAGCTATTTGAGGAGCAAAGGAGTATACGTCAGATTTTCCTTGCGATGCCATCTTCAACTCATCTGTTATAGTAGAGGTTTTGATAGCCAAAGGAGAAACTTTATCCTGTGTATAGTTACCTAAGAAAGCTTCATCTGTAAATGTCGAGACCTCTTGCTTCTTTGCTACAATGTACTTTTTATTCCCTACGATACCATGATAAAAAGGTGAAGCACCAGTGTATATAGTGGCAATTGCAGAAGCATCGTCTAAATTTGAAAAATCAAATTTTATATTCTGATATACCAATCCTTCATTCAAGAGACGTTTGAAGCCCCTTTCAGAAAATGAACCTTGAAAGAGTTCTAGATAATCACCTCTCAACTGATCAATAGTTATTCCAATCACCAACTTCGGCACCTCGTGAACAGAAGTCTGTGCCTGAACAGATGTTATGGTTAACACTGCAACTAAAGAGGTTAGTATTCTTATCATTTTCGCCTAGGCAAGCTATAATCAGCTCTTTTCTTTAACTTTTTAAGTTGTAAAATATTCATCCCCGACCTTATACATAATGATAAGATGAATGGGATAAAGGCTATCTCTAATTGTTGTGGTATCAAACACCATGCCAAAAGAAAAGCCAAAAGTGCTACAAAGTTAATAAAATGATAACAATTTATGAATTTTGAAAGTGATTTTACAAAGAATAAACAAGCAACGATTAATTGAAGCGGATTTAACCACACTATATTCCAGTTTGGATTAACACATGGATGAATGGAAAAGAACATCAAAAAGAAAATTACACATCCTCCAAGTCCTGCTACAATAAACAATAGTGTATCATAAATTCGTCCTAATGTAAACCACCTTTTTTTATAGACTAAGAAAGACAAGAGTATAGTAATCAACAACAAGATACAACCGGCATACAGTGGTTGTATGTGACTTTCTGATGAAACTAATTCTTGTGGCGTCAAAAGTTGCTGCTCTTTTAAAATGAAGTTTCGGTATGTCCCATCTGTATTTCTAATGCGAGCCCCTTCGTTGGCTTTCATCAAATAAGCCGGTAAAAAATCCTTTTGTTTGTCTGTGATTACCTTATCAGCATCTGCCCCAATTATGATATCTATACCAAATTTTGTCGATGGCTGTATTCCAACGCACTCCCATACTAGGTCTCTATATGTTTGTTGCTTATCAGTCGGAGTATACTCTATTTCTCCCTGTACATATTTCTCTACGATATCACGAGGACGGGTTGCACAGTTATCATAAAAGAAGTTATAAAGATATTCCCTGTTTTCGGGACTAGAGTTTTGAGCTAAAGCATCAAATATCTCTTGCTTTTCTTTTAGGGTCAAATTATAAACCTGCTCGGTAACTCCTACACCTCTTTGTCCATACTCTTCTATGTAATACTTGAAAGGTATAGAGCCAACCATATAATAAGTTTCTCCCTTGACAAACCTATATATGAAATTATCGCTATTGAAGTCAAATAAGCCGTAGTTGAACACGACATCTAAATGTTGTGTTGTATCACAAACCCGAATAGCCGTATGCCCAAACAAAGCATAGATCTCTTTTTCCCATGCGGAGCTAGTCAGTAAACTTATTTGAGCTGTATCACTAAGAGTTATGGGCGACCGGAATGTATTCTGCTGTGACCGTATTCCCTGCGAAAAGGATGCTATGATCAAAAAAACAATAAAGAATAGGTTTCGCATTGTATTATTAGCGGATTTTATTCACAAATATAAAACAATAAGCGATAGAATTTATTTATAAGTATATATATTTTATTTCAAGTTGTGAATTTTACTTAAAAACAAGAGTTACACAAAGAACTTAATTCAAAAACAAGAGTTTATAAACGAATATAATTCTATATTTTTGTTTCTGTTAATTATAAAATTAGGTTACAATTATGAAAAAAGGTTTATTAGCCATTGCGTTATTTTGTTTAATAAATTGTGTCTCTGCCCAGGATATACAATTAGTTTCTCCAACCAAAACAGGAGGAAAACCCTTGATGGAGGCCCTGAATGAACGTCAGTCTCATAGATCATTCGAATATAAAGAAATGCCGGCCCAAACCCTGTATTGTGCTTCAGTAGGTTTAGGTTCTGTAGCAAGAGGATCATTTACTCGCCCTGACCTACATAATACATTGAAACTTACTGACAAACAAGAAATAACATTCGTTCAACCGGTAGGATACATTAAGTAAATATCAAATTTACAGAAGCTTAGAAGAGAAAGGCGCAAGCTTTTCTCTTTTTTTGCTTACAGCCCGTTTATTTCTGATAATACCATACAAGCTGTTTCCACATTTGGAATGCTCTGTATGCTCACAGAACGCCTTCCGTTCCTGTCTTTCAATTCGCACTTACGAGGATACTTCTGGATGTAATTGAGTAATTTATCGAACGCTTTCGACTGATAGTATGGTGACTCCGAATTTGTAACCAAGAATAAACTCATTCTTCCATTTTTTAAAACAACCTTTTCGATACCCAGTGTTTTGGCTATAGATCGAAGCCGAACTACCAGAATCAACTCTCGACCTTCGGATGGAATTTTTCCGAAACGGTCTTCGAGACGTTCTGTAAATTGCATTATATCCGACTCCTTCTCCATATTATCGAGCTCCCGATAGAGTGTAATACGTTCCGAATCATTTGGTATATAAAGAGCAGGGAACAAAAGTTCAAGATCACTTTCTATCTGAACATCATCAACAAAGTTTTCTCCCGAAATCTTATTATCTTCATCAGCCTCATGATAGAGTTCTGCAAACTCATCATTTTTGAGCTCATTTACTGCTTCCGTCAATATTTTCTGATAAACTTCATATCCTAAATCTGCAATAAAACCACTCTGTTCTGCTCCAAGTAGATTTCCGGCTCCACGAATATCCAAATCCTGCATAGCAATGTGAAATCCATGACCCAGTTCGGAGAAGTTCTCAATTGCTTGCAATCGTCTTCTAGCCTCAGGAGTCAAGGTGTGTAACGGGGGTGCTAATAGATATGCAAAAGCCTTCTTATTGCTTCGCCCAACACGTCCACGCAATTGATGCAGATCGCTCAAACCAAAATTCTGAGCATTGTTTATTATTATCGTATTTGCATTGGGGATATCAATACCCGACTCGACAATTGAAGTTGCTATCAATACGTCGTATTCTTGATTTACAAAGTCTATAATAATCGATTCCAGTTTGGCGGGGTCCATTTGTCCATGCCCAACGGCAATACGAGCATCAGGAACCTCTCTCTTTATTATATCTTCAAGTTCATGTATATTCTTTATCCTGTTATTGATAAAGAATACCTGCCCGTTACGGCTCATTTCAAACTCTATAGCTTCACGAATAATCAACGGATCGAATGTATGTACTTCAGTCTGTATCGGATACCTGTTTGGAGGAGGCGTTGTTATTGCAGACAAATCTCTTGCTCCCATTAACGAAAACTGCAATGTACGTGGAATAGGCGTAGCTGTCATCGTTAAAGTATCCACATTAGACTTCATTTGCTTCAATTTCTCTTTTACAGCAACACCAAACTTTTGCTCTTCGTCTATTATAAGTAAGCCCAAATCTTTAAACTGAATATCTTTGCCAACAATGCGATGCGTACCAATCAGGATATCAACTTTTCCCTCCTTCAAATCGTTTAGAACCTCTTTAATTTGTGCTGCCGACCGTGCCCTGCTGATATATTCTACACGGCAAGGAAAGTCTTTAAGCCTCTCTTTAAATGTTTGATAGTGCTGATAGGCTAAAACTGTTGTAGGAACCAATACTGCAACTTGCTTATTATCTGTTACGGCCTTAAATGCAGCCCGGATAGATACTTCTGTTTTTCCAAACCCAACATCGCCACAAATCAAGCGATCCATCGGTTTGCTGTTCTCCATATCAAGTTTGACATCCGCAGTTGCTTTTACCTGATCGGGGGTATCTTCATAAATAAATGAGGCTTCGAGCTCATGCTGTAGAAAAGAATCGGGAGCGAAGCTAAATCCTTCTTCCTGCCGGCGTTTGGCGTATAGTTGTATCAGGTCGCGGGCAATATCCTTTACTTTATTTTTGGTTTTCTCCTTAATCTTATTCCATGCCCCTGTCCCTAACTTATTGATACGTGGCGGTTCGCCTTCTTTCCCTCTATATTTTGATATTTTATGTAAAGAGTGCAGGGAAACAAAGATAACGTCATTGTTCAAATAAATGAGTTTTATTAACTCCTGCATCTTCCCATTCATATCAGACCTCACAAGACCGCCAAATTGACCTACACCATGATCGATGTGTACGATATAATCTCCTATCTGAAACTGTTGAAGTTCCTTTAAAGAAAGAGCAAACTTACCTGAACGTACCCTATCGGATTTAAGATTATATTTATGATAACGGTCAAAAATCTGGTGATCGGTAAAACAGCAGATTTTTAAAGTTTCGTCAATAAACCCTTCTGATAGAGTCCTCTCCACAGGTGTAAAATTGATATTATCTCCCCTGTCTTCAAAAATAGACTTTAGACGTTTCTGTTGCTTCTCACTGTCACTTAATATATATATAGTATAATCTTTATCGAGATATTTGTGAAGAGTTTCACTGATCAGGTCAAAGTTTTTATGAAACGAAGGTTGTATATCTGTTTTGAATTCGACAACAGCTTCTGCCTGTATTTTATTCCCGAAATGAATATGCTTGAATCCCTTAACCAACGCATCATATTCATCCCTTAACGTCAGCTTATTTTGTAAATCTTTCTCATATTCAGGGTTATCCAAAATAGTAGAATCATTATATACACTCTCTACTTTGTCGCGAGCCCATACAAAATCCTTAAATGCAATGACCGTATCCTTCGGAATCAGTTTCAACAACGACTCCCGATCCATATTCGACTTTTGCATGTCAGGGATAATCTGTATCTGGTTTAGTTTCTCTTTCGACAACTGTGTTTCGATATCAAAAGTTCGTATTGTACTCACTTCATCTCCAAAAAAGTCGATACGATAAGGATATTCGCTCGAAAAAGAAAAAACGTCCAGAATACTTCCCCTGATAGCATATTGTCCCGGCTCATACACATAGTCAACGTATTCAAATCCAAAACTATCCAACATCTCAGATACGAAATTACGATCGATCTCTTCATCCACCGACATCTGTATCGTATTCTTCTTCAGTATATCTTTAGCTACAGCCTTTTCGGCTAAAGCTTCCGGATATGTTACGATTATCAGGTTTTTATCTTCAACCTGTAACTGTCCCATCACCTCAGTACGGAGGATTTCATTGGCAGCATCTATCTGTCCGTACTTTATCGCCCGTTTGTATGCGGAAGGAAAGAATAAAACTTTATCCGAGTCTAAAATCTGATTCAAGTCGTGATAAAAATACCCCGCACTTTCTAAATCGTTTAGCACAAACAAATAGCAGCTATCTGTCTTATGAAACAAGGCTGTAGCAAACATAGACGCTGACGAACCCTGCAAACCTTTAACATAGATATCTTTATGCTTAGACAATAAATCTATTATTGCGGGTATATTTTTGTGAGTCTCAAAAATCTGTTGTAGTATGGATAATTTTAGCACTGTAAAAAATTTAATTGGGATGCAAAATTAATAAAATTATTGTTGTGTTGTATTTGCAACGTGTTTATAATATGGATATAATATATAAATTTTATCAATCCTAAACATTTAATACCTCATATCAACTCAATGTAAATATTGCTCTCAAAAAGTGACAAACCACACAAAACACAAACTACTATATATCAATAGCATACAAACAAAAGGTGACAAAAGTGACACTTTTTATAGAAGTTTTATACTGTCACTTTATACACACTCGAAAACCTCTACCATTAGACAATTTTACACGAATATTGTAACATCAATTACAAGTGCTGAAGCCAATCCATTAAGAGATATCCAATGACTAGTTTCCTAGTCAACTTAAAAAAAATGGGATAAAATTTGTTTTTAAAAAAAAGTTTATAACTTTGTGATCACTTTTATAGCGAAATAATGACAAATTGCTTTTTACATATCCTCAGTCTCATTGATATTCTCCTCGTCGGTCAGAATAAATGAGAAAGGTATGTATATGAAGTTAAGTATATAATAAGGAAATTAACATAGGCCTTTCTCATTCAATGGGAAAGGTTTTTTTTTAACTGTATGTATAATTATGGGATTTGAATTAAGAAGTTCGACTAGTACACAAGGACGGCGTATGGCCGGGGCAAGAGCCCTATGGAGAGCCAATGGCATGAAAGAAGAACAAATGGGAAAACCTCTCATTGCTATCGTCAATTCATTTACTCAATTTGTCCCGGGACACGTACACCTTCATGATATAGGCCAGAAAGTAAAAGCAGAAATTGAAGCTTTGGGATGCTTTGCTGCCGAATTTAATACCATAGCTATAGACGATGGTATTGCCATGGGACACGATGGAATGTTATACTCTCTTCCATCACGAGATTTGATTGCAGATAGTGTAGAATATATGGTGAATGCTCACAAAGCAGATGCAATGGTATGTATCAGCAATTGTGATAAGATCACTCCCGGTATGCTGATGGCAGCGATGAGATTGAACATCCCAACTGTATTTGTATCCGGAGGACCAATGGAAGCAGGAGAGCTTGACAATAAACACCTCGACCTGATAGATGCGATGATAAAAGCTGCGGATGATACCGTTTCCGATAAAGAAGTAAACGCCATAGAACGTGCGGCATGTCCTACATGCGGATCTTGTTCGGGCATGTTTACTGCTAACTCGATGAACTGTCTGAACGAAGCCATAGGACTTGCATTACCGGGCAATGGAACAATCGTTGCCACTCATGCAAACCGATCTAAATTATTCCAAGATGCTGCAAAACAGATTGTAAATAATGCTTATCGTTATTACAGAGACGGTGATGAATCGGTACTTCCCAGAAAGATAGCTACCAAAACGGCTTTTCTGAATGCTATGACATTAGATATAGCGATGGGAGGTTCTACAAATACAATCCTTCACCTGCTAGCTATAGCACAAGAAGGCGAAGTAGACTTCACAATGGACGATATAGACAAACTGTCGCGCAAAACACCATGTTTGTGCAAAGTAGCGCCTAATACTCAAAAATACCATATACAAGATGTCAACCGTGCAGGAGGTATACTTGGTATTTTGAACGAATTGAATAAAGGTGGGTTGATTAATACTGCCGTTTCACGAATCGATGGACTTTCTCTTGCGGAAGCTATAGAGAAATATGATATAACAAAAGCTAATCCAGAAAAAGCCGCCGAGGATTTATATAAATCAGCACCTGGAAATAAGTTTAATCTTGTAATGGGCTCTCAAAACAGTAGCTATCCTACTCTGGACACCGACAGAGAAAACGGCTGTATCCGCAGTATGGAGCATGCATATACCAAAGACGGAGGATTGGCTATATTGAAAGGTAACATCGCCCTGAATGGATGTGTTGTAAAAACTGCGGGTGTGGATGAAAGCATATTCAAATTTTCGGGAACAGCCAAAGTTTTCCACTCTCAGGATGCGGCATGTGAAGGAATATTGAAAGGTGATGTACAAGCCGGCGATGTTGTTGTCATCACATACGAAGGACCTAAAGGAGGACCGGGTATGCAGGAAATGCTCTACCCTACATCGTATATCAAATCTAAGCACCTGGGTAAAGAATGCGCCCTTATTACAGACGGACGCTTCTCGGGCGGAACATCAGGTCTTTCTATCGGTCACGTTTCTCCCGAAGCTGCATCAGGTGGTGCTATTGGCTTGGTTAAAGATGGAGATATTATAGATATAGATATTCCTAACCGTTCTATCGATGTACGTATATCCGATGTAGAACTGGAAGCTCGCCGACATGAGGAGCTTGCCAAAGGTAAAGATGCATTCAAACCAAATCGTAATCGTACGGTATCCAAAGCATTACGAGCCTATGCAAGTATGGTTAGTTCGGCTGATTTAGGTGGAATAAGAATCATTGAATAAAATAGCACAAAATAGAGACAAGTATCATGGATAAAAATAAAATTACAGGAAGTGAAGCCCTTATTCAATCTTTGTTGAGTGAAGGTGTAGATACCATATTCGGGTATCCGGGTGGAGCCATAATGCCCGTATTTGACAGTTTATATCATTATAAAGATAAAATAAATCATATTCTTGTTCGTCACGAACAAGGTGCTACACATGCTGCTCAAGGGTTTGCACGCACTTCGGGTAAAGTTGGCGTTGCGCTGGTAACCTCGGGCCCCGGTGCAACCAATACGGTAACAGGAATTGCTGATGCAATGATAGATAGCACACCTATAGTTGTTATATCCGGGCAGGTTGCTTCTTCCTTACTAGGAAGTGATGCCTTTCAGGAAGCAGATGTAGTAGGTATTACACAGCCTGTATGCAAATGGGCATATCAGATTCGCAGAGCCGAAGACATCCCATCGGCAGTAGCTAGGGCATTCTATATAGCGTCAACAGGAAGACCCGGACCGGTAGTTCTGGATATAACCAAAGATGCTCAGTTTGGGCAAATGGATAAATCGGAATACAAAAAAGTTGATTTTATCCGTAGCTATCAGCCTAAACCCGAAGTAAAACTATCAGAAATGGAAGTAGCTGCCCAAATAATAAACAGTGCAAAAAAACCTCTAGCACTTGTGGGACAGGGTGTTATTTTGGGCGGAGCAGAAAAAGAATTGCTTGCTTTTCTCGAAAAGGCCGGCATTCCTGCGGCATCTACGGTATTGGGACTATCTGCCATACCCTCCGACCATCCTTTACAGATTGGTATGTTAGGGATGCATGGCAATGTTGGCCCTAATCAGAAAACAAATGAATGTGATGTACTAATTGGCATTGGCATGCGTTTCGACGACCGTGTAACGGGAGATCTTAAGACGTACGCAAAACAGGCAAAAGTAATCCACTTTGATATCGATAAAGCTGAAATAAATAAGAATGTATCTGTTACAGCACGTGTACTCGGAGATGTAAAGGATACGCTACCAAAGGTGACAGAATTACTAACCCCTGCCACGCATAGCGAATGGCTTGGAGAGTTTAAAGCATGTTATCAAAGAGAGTACGACGTTGTCATAGATAGCGAGCTATACCCTACATCGGGACAGTTGAAGATGGGTGAAGTTATCAATAAAGTATCCGAAGCTACAAACCACGATGCTGTATTGGTTACGGATGTAGGTCAACATCAGATGATGGCTGTGCGCTACTTCAAGTACAACCAAAGCCGTAGTGTGGTTACATCAGGAGGGCTGGGCACAATGGGCTTTGGATTACCTGCTGCGATAGGTGCAAAATACGGAACACCCGATCGTACAGTATGCCTTTTTGTTGGCGATGGAGGTATCCAGATGACCATACAAGAATTAGGTACTATCATGCAGTATAACGTTGACGTTAAAATCATTATATTGAACAACCACTTCTTGGGAATGGTACGTCAGTGGCAAGAACTATTCTTTGATGAAAGATATTCTGAAACCCGGATGAATAATCCTGATTTTGTGAAAATAGCTGAAGCATATAATATTCCGGCAAAGAAGGTGGACGACCGCAATGAATTGGACGGAGCAATAAAAGAAATGCTGGATCACAAAGGAGCTTATTTGCTAGACGTACAGGTAGAGGTTAAAGGCATGGTTTACCCGATGGTTCCTGCCGGTACTTGCGTTACAAATATATTATTAGGGAACGAATAAGTTCATTATATTGATGAGATTCGTTAAATTTGAAACTGTCTAATATTACAGTTGTAAAAATAAATCTTATGCAAGATAAAACATTATATACGATAACTATATTTTCAGAGAATACCGTTGGTCTGTTGAGTCAGGTAACCAGTGTATTCGTTCGTCGTCAATTGAATATTGAAACTCTATCTGTTTCTGCTTCAGCCTTAGAAGGCATACATAAGTTTACCATCACTGTTTTTTGTGACGAAGATGTTGTAAAAAAGGTTGTACTCCAGATAGATAAGCGAGTAGATGTACTGAAAGCGTATTACAATACCGATGAAGAGCTTATTCATCAAGAAATCGCTCTCTATAAACTATCTACTCCCGATTTTCTTAAGATAGAATCGGTAGAAGAGCTTATCCGCAAACACAATGCGCATATTCTCGATATAAATGAAAACTGTGTTGTTTTGGAAAAAACAGGACACTATAAAGAGACTCAATATTTATTTGAAGAACTGAGTAAAAGCATTGGTGTTCTGCAATTTATACGTTCGGGTCGGATAGCGATTACAAAGTCGAAAGTTGAGAGATTAAGCGACATGCTAGCGGAGTTAGATAAAAGACATAAATCGCAAGACACAAATTAATATATCCATTCAAAACTATATTTAATGTTTGCTCCTATAGGAAGATACGAATTTACGATCGATGCATACTTAACCGATTTCAGAGGCAGAGCCACTTTGCCCATGATTGGAGGTTTTATGCTGCAAGCAGCAACCAAGCATGCCGATGAACGTGGGTTTGGATACTCATCAATGACTTCTCAGCAACGAGTCTGGGTTTTGTCCCGAATGGCAATCGAGCTGTTCGAATATCCGAAAAACGATACTAACATGATAATCAAGACCTGGATTGTTAGTATCAACAGGTTGTTCACAGAGCGACATTTTGCTTTCGAAGACTCTGACGGAAAAACAATAGGCTATGCGAGATCACTATGGGCTTCGATAGATCTTAAAACTCGTAAACCGACCAATCTGACAGAGCTGGATGGATTGTCTGATTATATCTATACGGAAAAAGAATGTCCGATAGAGGGATTGAGCAAAATCTCAGCGTTAAAGGATGATTATGAAAAAGCGGATGAGTTTATTGTAAAATATAGCGATGTGGATATCAATAAACACTTGAACAGTATGAAGTATATCGAACATTTTGTAGATGTGTTTGATATAGATATGTTCAAGGATAAGGAAATCAGACGGATTGAGATAAATTATATATCCGAAGGGCACTACGGCTCCAAGTTGGATATATTGAAAAGAGAAGAAGAAGACTCTAATTTTATTTTAGAAATGAAAGACGGAGAAACGAGTGTATGCTCGACCCGTATTATATGGAAACAATTTTGAACCTAAATATTTTATTTAATAAAAACAAATTATGGCAGAAATGAACTTTGGCGGGGTAGTAGAAAAAGTAGTTACCCGTGAAGAATTCCCTTTGGAAAAAGCAAGAGAAGTATTGAAAAATGAAACCATTGCTGTTATCGGTTATGGCGTACAAGGTCCGGGACAAGCATTAAACCTTAGAGATAATGGGTTTAACGTAATCGTAGGACAAAGAAAAGGTGGCAAAACATGGGAAAAAGCAATAGCAGACGGATGGGTTCCGGGCGAAACATTATTTGATATCGAAGAAGCTGCAGCCAAAGGTACTATCATACAATATCTATTGTCTGATGCTGCTCAGATAGAAGTGTGGCCACGTCTTAAGCCTTACCTGACTGCCGGAAAAGCTCTTTACTTTTCTCATGGGTTTGGTATTACATATAAAGAACGTACAGGAATTGTTCCTCCTGCCGACATCGATGTTATTCTTGTTGCTCCAAAAGGTTCAGGAACAAGTCTTCGTCGCATGTTCCTCGAAGGTCGCGGTTTGAATTCAAGCTATGCTATCTTCCAGGATGCTACAGGTCGTGCATTCGAAAGAACTGTATCTCTGGGCATTGGCGTTGGTTCGGGATATTTGTTTGAAACAGATTTCAAACGTGAAGTATATTCTGACCTTACAGGTGAGCGTGGTACATTGATGGGTGCTATACAAGGTATCCTGCTTGCTCAATATGAAGTGTTACGTGAAAACGGTCACTCACCGTCCGAAGCATTTAACGAAACTGTAGAAGAGCTTACTCAATCTTTGATGCCTCTATTTGCAGAAAAAGGAATGGACTGGATGTATGCAAATTGTTCTACTACAGCACAACGTGGTGCACTAGACTGGATGGTACCTTTCCATGATGCAACAAAACCTGTATTTGCCAAATTATATTCAGAAGTAGCAAACGGTAATGAAGCACAACGCTCTATCGATACCAACTCTAAACCTGACTATCGTGAAAAACTAGAAGAAGAACTAAAAGCTCTTCGTGAAAGCGAAATGTGGCGTACAGGAGCAGTTGTGAGAAAATTGAGACCAGAAAATAACTAATTATTGATTTCAATATTATACGTATGAAGAGGCTGTTTTTATTCAGCCTCTTTTTATTTATTAGTCTATCTAACTCAAATTCTCTATCTTTGTTTTTTACGATTTATTATTAAGCTTAACACATATTTTAATCACATGAGAAAATTAACGATCTTATCACTTATTATCCTTTCCGCTATTATAACAACCCTTAATTCCTGTTCGGGCTGTGTAAAACAAGCAACAAAAAAAGTTACAGAAACCGGTATAAATGCTATAGAAGGTGTTGCCGAGGCTGTAGACGAACACGGTGCCCGAGTTGGTGAAAAAGCAACAGATGCAGCAGGAAAACTTGCTGATGGTATAGGAAAAAGCCTAGACAGACAAATGAATGAGCATGCCGAAAAAGTAGCTTCGGTGATGGGTCGCACCTTGGTTCAGACAGTAGAAGGTCTGGATAAAGGAGCTACCGGGCAATAT
Source organism: Dysgonomonas sp. 37-18 (assembly GCF_001899125.1). Lineage (NCBI taxonomy): Bacteria > Pseudomonadati > Bacteroidota > Bacteroidia > Bacteroidales > Dysgonomonadaceae > Dysgonomonas > Dysgonomonas sp. 37-18. The sequence goes on from NZ_MKVC01000047.1 coordinate 90,535, forward strand.
TATGATCCTATTTCATATAATGCAAATATTTGCACGGGTGTAAGTCTCGATTATTTAGGTAAAATCAAGTCTAAAGCTGTAGTAGATGCCTACTTCATCATTCTCGAAAAAGGAATATATAACTGTAAAATAGAACTTGAAGGAAGTAAAGGGATATTCATTACAAAAGAAACAGAAATAGATAAGTCTGTAACCGAACGGAGATATTCACTTGTCAGCTTCGCTCTAAATATAGAAGAAGAAAAAGAGTTTTCGAATACAGTTTCTGCAAAAGTAACTATTGTAAAAAAATAAAAAATCAGTATATAAAATGTTATTTATCAATATTTGAGAAAACAACAGTTAATAAGAAGCCGTTAAAAAAGAGGTTAGTAATTGATAATAATTAAATTTTTAAGATTATGAATACCTCGGATTTTTTAAAAGACCCGCATTTGAGTAAAGAAACCAAAGAGTATCTGAAGGTTTTGAATTCCGGTGGAAAACCTGTTGAATCATTACCTGTATCCGATGCACGTAATGTATTGGTCGATACCCAAGCTGCAATAAAAGTAGATGTTAGTGGTATTGAGGAAACAGAAAAAGTAATATTAGTCGATGAACATGATATAAAACTATATATTGTACGGCCAGAGAAAACTAAAGGGAAACTCCCTGTTTTTATTTTTATACATGGTGGTGGCTGGGCTCTTGGAGATTATCAAACTCATAAACGCCTGGTTCGCGATTTAGTCGTTGAATCAGGATATGCTTGTGTCTTTATTGAATATAGCCGTTCGCCCGAAGCTAAATATCCAATAGCATTGAATGAATGTTATGCTGCCACAAAGTGGGTTGCAGAACATGGCGATGAAATAAATATAGATGGAAAAAGGTTAGCTATTGTAGGAAATAGTGCAGGAGGAAATATGACTATCGGGACTTGTCTGAAGGCAAAGGAAAATAAAGGACCGGATATTAAATGTCAGATTCTATTATGGCCATATTCAGACGCTGGTATAAACACAGAATCATTCAAAAAATATGGAGAAGAAAGATTCCTAACTAAATCTTTAATGATTTGGATGAGAGACAACTACTTGTCAGACAAAACGCAACACGATGATATTTATGTATCCCCTGTACGTGCTACAACCAACCAGTTGAAAGGATTGCCTCCGACACTCATCGAAGTTGCCGAAAATGATATATTGAGAGATGCCGGAGAAGAATTAGGCCGCAAGCTTAATGAAGCCGGAGTTGATGTTACTACAGTAAGATTTAATGGAGTAATTCATGATTGGGGTCTATTGAATGGTTATGCAGATCTACCTTCGACCAGAAATATGATAATATTCACGGCAGCTATGCTTAAGAAATATTTAGAATAACCCTTATATAGTTAGTAAGAGAGTAAATAACTCTATATCATTTTTATTGTATAACAAAAACTTATTCTTATCTTTGCACGCGCTAATAACAATTATGTATAATTAAAATTAACTAGAAAGAAATGGCTACAAAGATCCGTTTACAAAGACGAGGACGTAAAGGTTATCCTTTTTACCACATCGTCATTGCAGATAGCAGAGCTCCACGTGATGGAAAATTTATTGAAAAGGTTGGTTCTTATAATCCTAATACCAATCCTGCTACGATAACTATAAATTTCGACAGGGCTTTGTACTGGTTACAAGTTGGTGCTCAACCTACCGACACTACTCGTAACATCCTTTCTGAAGAAGGTGTTTTATTAAAGAAACACTTACTTGGTGGTGTTGCTAAAGGTGCATTTACTGAAGCTGATGCAGAAAGTAAATTTGAAGCATGGAAAGCTGAAAAAGAAAAAGGTACTCAAGCAGCTATCAACAAGAACCAAACAAAAGCTCAGGCAGACGCAAAAGCTCGTTTAGATGCTGAAAAAGCAGCAAACAAAGCAAAAGCTGAAGCTGTAGCTCAAAAGAAAGCAGAAGAAAATGCAGCACAGGCAGAAGCTGAAGCTGAAGCAAGTGAAGAAGTAGTAGAAACACCTACTACTGAAACAGAAGCTCCTGCAGAAGAGAAAAGTGCTGAATAATTTGTTTTAAACAGCATAAAAAAGGCATCCGATTGGATGCCTTTTCTTTTTTATAACAGATAGATATTATAAGAGTATATTATTTTTCATCAAACTTTATTTTATTCATTGCTTGCTTAATATAGTAACCTGACTCTATCTGTAAGCTGAGTTTTATTGTATTTCGCTTCATCTCATTATATTCCTCTTTTGTAAGAGACAATAAACGCGGCTTTATTTCTGACAATGAATTTATCGAAAAACCAACTCCATGCTCTAAAACAAATGGTGCCATAGCTGCTTGATTCCAAATAATTACAGGCAAATGACAACGAATATATAATGATACTTTGTGAGGATTATTAAATTGCAGATAAGAACCGAAACTACCAGAACAAGTATCAATCGAATCACCATCCCAAACCAGTCCAAAATCACCCGTGATACTACTGATCAGATCATCACTCTGAACAAAACCTTTATAAACAAAGTAAGGATTTTTTAATTCCTGTTCTGTAGGCTCGAAACCTGTACCATAAAGATTGAAAATAAATGAATCTACATGCTTACTAAATTCGTATAAGAATAAATTTTTACGTCGACTAAGCCCTCCTGCATAATTAACAACATAGTTTTGGTCATCATTGGATCTAAAACTTGAGGTATTTTTGTATTTTGACAGATAATCCCAAATATCAAGAGTCACAGTCTGTCCTTTGTAATTATTCTCTTCCAACCATTTCGCCATACTCTTATTTAAGGCTATAATGTAATCGGAATTATTTAGGAGCGTAATTTCTTTATCTACAGTAAGCTTCTGCCTTCTAAAAGTTCCTAAATCGTGGATAAGTGTAATGATTTTAGTGTTTTTCAAATGAGCAACACCACAAATGAATGCATAATATTTTTTCATCGGATACTGAAGAAATAAAATACCTTTAGATGGCATTCGTATTACCGCTTTTAGTATCCCTGTAATATTTAAAACAAAATCAATGATTTTATTGTTGCTCGAACTTTGTTTCCATCCTATATTCTTAAACCCAATGCCTTGTAAAATTAACTCTACATCTGTTTTTGCTTTTCCACCAGCACTCTCTATTCCTTTATAGTTTCTGGATATAAAAACCTTTTTCATAGATTTATGTTAATTCATTTTTACAAAGTTTATATAACTATCTAATCTTAAATTAGAAATATACCAACAATCAGATTATACTTGCAAAGCTCCTATAAGGTCTGTAATGGAATTTATATTATTCTTATCCAGATATTCTTTTATGCCATCTACAACCTTTACAGAAATTGTAGGGTCAATAAAGTTGTGTGTTCCTATTTGTATGGCAGAAGAGCCTGCAAGGATAAATTCAATGGCATCTTGCCACGATGATATTCCTCCCATACCTATCACGGGAATTTTTACAGCATTGTAAGTCTGCCAAACCATTCTAAGCGCAATAGGCTTCACACATGGGCCGGATAATCCTCCCGTAACAGTAGACAACACCGGACGTCTCCTATTTATGTCTACAGCCATCCCTAGCAATGTATTGATCAGTGAAACAGCATCAGCACCTTCACCCTCTACAGCTTTTGCGATTTCTGTTATATCAGTTACATTAGGAGACAGCTTTACGATAAGGGTTTTGTTCCATACTTCACGTACAGCTTTTGTTACATCAGCAGCCGAACAAGCAGAAGTACCGAATGCCATACCCCCTTCTTTTACATTTGGACAGGAAATATTAAGTTCAATAGCAGGTATTTTTTCGAGAGCTACCAACTTTTGAGAACATTCTACATAATCTTCTATAGTTGATCCCGAAACATTCACAATGATATTTGTATCAAAGTCTTTTATCTCGGGGTATATATTTGAAACAAAGTAATCTACGCCTTTATTTTGCAGTCCCACCGCATTAAGCATTCCTGATGGAGTTTCTGCCATACGAGGATAATCGTTCCCCTGCCTTTCGCGAATAGTAGTTCCTTTTACAAAAATACCACCGATTCGCTCCAAGTCCATAAAGTCAGAATATTCCTTTCCATACCCGAAAGTACCGGATGCTGTCATTACCGGGTTCTTTAAATGCAGGTTTCCTATATTTATTTTTAGTTTATCCATGTCAAATTTTCTATATTAAATACGGGGCCCTCTGTACACACACAGACATTCCCTTCGCGCGTCTTCTCCACACAGCATAAACAGACTCCAAACCCACATGCCATAAGGTTTTCGAGTGACACTTCACACTCTATTTTATTCATATTGGCATATTTGGCTACAGCCACCATCATAGGCTTAGGACCACAGGTATAGATTTTAGATATTTGAGTATTTTTTAATACAGAGTGATCTGTTACATACCCTTTTTCTCCGAAACTTCCATCTTCGGTGGTACAATACAGTTCTCCATATTTTCTGAAATCATCCAATTGGAGTAAATCATTTTTTGATCTTGCACCTAAAAGAAATTTAGGTTTATAGCCTGCTTCCCTGAGACGTGCGCCAAGGAATAACATAGGAGCAGTACCTACACCTCCACCAATAAGAAGAAGTTCTTGCTCCGGATTCGAAGTAGGAACTGTAAATGTATTACCTAACGGTAATAGAAGGTTTACAATATCACCCTGTTTGTACTCACACATTTTCTTGGTTCCATCACCTACAGCCTGAACGAGTAGCCATAATTCGTTTTTTTGCTTATCCACAAAGTTTACCGAAATAGGGCGTCTAAGATAGGTTGATGGAGATCCATCAACTCTCACTTCTACAAATTGCCCGGGATGCATTTCGATTAAGGGAGTTTTATCTGTTGTGGTGAGCTTAATGAGGCTATAGTTTTGGTTTAGTTGCTCATTTTGAGTAACAACTAAATCCATCATTTTTTTCATTAACCTATTATTTAGAGATAAATATTTCCTGAGTTATTTCGAGTACAAAGTTAATAAAGTTTGACTTTATAATAAAATTAGGAAAGACTTTAATTTATTCACAAGTTTTACTACCTTTATGTCAAACATATCACACCAATACAAGTATATACTGTATGAAAACATTCCAAAAACACATCATTATTACTATTAAAATATCATTTTGAAATAATAGGTTTATAATCTGTTCTTCTTTTATTCATAGTGATTATCTATATCAAGCATTTGTCTAACATACATCTAAACATAAATAATTATGGAATTGCCTTTTGCCGAACCTTGGAAGATCAAAATGATCGAACCTATTCATAAAAGCACACGGGAAGAACGTGAACAATGGCTGAAAAATGCTAAATACAATATGTTTAAGTTAAGATCGGAACAAGTGTATATAGACCTGATAACAGACTCTGGAACAGGGGCTATGAGTGACAGGCAATGGGCTGGCATGATGGTTGGAGACGAGAGCTATGCCGGAGCGTCTTCATATTACAAAATGAAAGATATGATAACGCATATTACAGGATTTGAATATGTTCTGCCTACACATCAGGGACGTGCTGCTGAGAATGTTTTATTTTCTTGTCTAATCAAAGAAGGAGACGTATGCCCGGGTAATTCGCATTTCGATACAACAAAAGGTCATATAGAATCCAGAAAGGCCATTGCGTTAGATTGTACGATAGATGATGCTAAAGACACTCAACTTGAAATTCCATTCAAAGGGAATGTTGATATCAAAAAACTTGAAGAAGCACTGAAAAAGTATGGAGATCGTACACCCTTTATTATTATAACCATAACAAATAATACGGCAGGTGGACAACCTGTATCTATGCAGAATTTGCAGGAAACACGTATGATCGCAAATAAATATGCTAAAAAAATAATATTTGACTCAGCCAGATTTGCAGAGAATGCATATTTTATCAAGAAACGAGAGAAAGGTTACGAAAACAAGACAATAAAAGAGATCTGCGACGAAATGTTCTCATATGCCGATGCTATGACCATGAGCGCGAAGAAAGATGCTATTGTAAATATGGGAGGATTCTTTGCTACAAACCTGAAAGAATGGTATGATGTAGCCAAAATAAAAGGAATTGCTTATGAGGGATATATTACCTATGGAGGTATGAGTGGACGTGATATGAACGCTTTGGCTATAGGGTTGGATGAAAATACAGAGTTTGATAGTCTCGAAAGCAGAATAAAACAAGTTGAATATCTTGGTAAGAAGCTTGATGAATATAATATTCCATATCAACGTCCGGCTGGAGGACATGCAATCTTTGTAGATGCATCGAAAGTATTGCCAAACATACCTAAAGAAGAGTTTCCGGCACAAACATTAGCTGTAGAATTATATCTTGAAGCGGGTATCAGAGGTTGTGAGATCGGTTATCTATTAGCAGACCGAGACCCTATAACCCGGAAAAATCGTTTCGATGGGCTCGATTTACTACGGTTAGCCATACCACGGCGTGTTTATACAGACAATCACATGAATGTAATAGCTGTAGCGTTAAAGAATATATTCGATCGTAGAGAATCGATTACAAAAGGACTAACGATTACTTGGGAAGCTGATTTATTAAGACATTTTACAGTCGAACTTAAAAGGGTAAAATAGGAATATAGTATATAAGACAAAGGAACCTCTCGGAATATAAGAATTCGAGAGGTTTTTATTTTTTATGGAGAATTTTATCTTATACAAAAGTGTTCTTTGATATATTTTTGAATATATAAGAAGTTACATTAGTAATAAGTAATAAAAGTGCCATTTTTGTTACTTATTAAAGATAAACATATGTATACTAATCAATTACATTAAAAATACTGTATCGAATAAATAGAAAAGTAGATATTTATAATGGCTTGTTATCAGCATTAAATGTTTCGAAAGTACTATCAGAATAATATATAATTATTTTAGTTACTTTCCGCTCAGGTGCTTTTTGATATATAACAGATTGTTTTACAATGTCTTCTTCTACTTTTTGAGGCTTCTCAACTATTATTTCCTTGCGATATTCTGGTTCAGGTTTATCGGATAGCTGAGATATTTCATTCAGAGAGAATAAATCGGGCTGAAGATTAGAATTTACCGGTATAGTTGATGTAGCGAGATGTGATTTTTCTCTATTATCGGTTTTATACATTTTACCATTTCCGGTTAATAACCAATCCGAATCGATATAATCCATTTTTGATAGTATACGAGATACAACATCCAAACTAGGATTATTACGTCCATTCAGTATATGAGATATAACAGCACGTCCTAATTGTAACTTATCTGCAAAAGCTGATGGCGTTAAGTGCTCATTATCCATTATAAGCTTGATTCTATCCTTCATATTTTTGTATATTATCAGAACACAAATGTAAACTTTATATTTTACAAATGGAAAATGTTTTGGTTTATATTTGTAAATTACATTTGGATACAATGATATACTTTTGTTTTATGTATATGTGTATACAATTGAATATAGCATAAATAAACACTTCATAATAAATATATAATAAACTAATTAGTATGTAAATAAATTAATAAAATACCTTATTTAGAGGCTGTATTATTGTATATAATGAATTATGGCTAATATATCTAAATTATTACTTTATTTTATTTAAATAATTATCTGATATATATAATATTATGATTATATTTATTCAAGGATTTTAATATTTTACAATTGTTTATTAAATGATCTATACACAAGTTATATTCAAATGTAAACATTACTACATTTGAGAATTTTTGTAATCATATGTTACAATATTAGCTTTGATAAGCCGAGAAACATTTGTAAACAGATCTATAATTCACAAATGTTACAAGAAAGAAATACATTATGAAATACATCTTTATTAAAATGATACAATCATATCGCAGGAATAAATTAATTGAAGTATCTTTACGCTTATATAACAATAATTTATAATTCTATGAGGAAAATATCATTATTCATGTTATTTTGTTTTCTCTGCGAGATTCACATATTTGCTTGCACAAATTTTTTAGTTGGCAAATATGCGTCTGTCGATGGGTCAACAATGATAACATATTCGGCAGATTCTTACGCTCTATATGGAGAGTTGTACCATTGGCCAGCCAAAAAATACTCACAAGGAGAAATGCTAAAAGTATATGAATGGGATTCCGGAAAATATTTAGGAGAAATAGCACAAGCTAGCCAAACATATAATGTAGTTGGTAACATGAACGAGTATCAAGTGACAATAGGCGAAACAACTTTTGGCGGACGTGAAGAATTGGCTGATCCGGATGGTATCATCGACTATGGAAGTCTTATATATATCGCATTGCAACGAGCCAAGACAGCAAGAGAAGCTATTAAAATAATGACTGACCTTGTTGCTGAATATGGCTACTATAGCGGAGGAGAATCATTTTCGATAGGTGACCCGAATGAAATATGGGTTTTGGAGATGATTGGTAAAGGTAAGGGAAACAAAGGAGCTGTTTGGGTAGCTGTACGTATACCTGACGACTGCATTTCGGCCCATGCAAACCAATCTCGTATACATCAATTTCCTCTAAAAGATCCTAAAAATTGCCTTTACTCAAAAGATGTTATTTCTTTTGCCCGTGAGAAAGGTTATTATACTGGTAAAGATGAAGACTTTAGCTTTTCTAAGGTATATAATCCCCTGGATTTTGGAGGTCAGCGTTTTTGTGAAGCTCGCGTTTGGAGTTTCTTCAACAAATGCAATAAAGACATGGCTAAGTTTGTGACCTATGCACAAGGAAAAACTCAAGAACCAATGCCTCTTTATATCAAGCCTGACAAGAAGTTATCTCTTGCTGATATACAAGGGATGATGAGAGACCATTACGAAGGAACAGAATTAGATTGGACTAACGATATTGGAGCCGGTCCTTTCAAATCTCCATACCGCTGGGCTCCACTTACTTGGAAAGTAGATTCTGTAGAATACTGTAACGAACGCCCTATTGCAACTCAACAATCAGGTTTTGTGTTTACATCTCAGATGCGTTCATGGCTACCAAATTCAATCGGTGGAGTATTATGGTTTGGAACAGATGATGCTGCTCAAACTGTATTTACACCAATGTATTGTTCTGTAACAGAGGTACCTGAATGTTATCGTGAAGGTAATGGTGATTTGTATACATTCTCTTGGACATCAAGCTTTTGGATTCAGAATTGGGTGTCAAATATGGTATATAATAAATACGACTATATGCATCCTGATTTGAAAAAGGTACAGGATGAATTAGAAGGAAAGTTCTTAGCTGAACAAAATAGTACTGAAAAGGAGGCATTAGAATTATATAAGAAATCGCCGGAACAAGCAGTTCAATTCTTAACTAAATATAGTGAGAAGCAAGCACAGTATGCTTTTGAAAAATGGAAAAAACTTGGGGAGTTCTTAGTCATCAAATATATGGATGGTGTTGTCCGCAAAGAAAAAGATGGTGAGTTTATCCGTAATGAACATGGAAAACCATCTTCGCCACAGCGAGTAGGATATCCTAAAGATTTCTATGAGCGGGTAGTGAAGGAAACCGGAGATAAATATAAAGTTCTTTATTAAAATATTCAAGCCCCTCCTACAACGAGGGGCTATTTTATACATTCAGTACTTATGTCCAAAGGATTTACATATAGTGTTCTATTCGTTATAAGTATATTTATACTATTTGTTTTAAGTCTATTTCTAGGCTCTGTATCAATACCGTCGCAAGCTGTCTTTCAAATATTGCAAGGAAATGAAGTTGAGAAACAAGCTTGGACCTATATTATACTCGAATCTCGCTTACCTCAGGCCATCACGGCTCTATTTACAGGAGGAGCAATTGCTGTTTCGGGTTTGTTGCTGCAAACAGCATTTCGCAATCCTCTGGCTGATGCGGGAATATTAGGTATCAGTTCGGGTGCAAACATGGGAGTAGCAATAGTAATTCTTTTAATAGGAAATAGCTTCGGATCGGTAAATGGATTTAATTTGTCTTACTCAATGACTATCGTTTTTGGTGCTTTCATTGGTGCAGCTATTATTTTAGCTATCATCATGGGATTCGCATCTATTATCAAAAATAATGTTATGTTACTGATCATTGGTATAATGGTTGGTTATCTTACATCTTCTATTATATCTATTTTGAAGTTCTGGAGTACTAGCGAAGATGCATATTCGTTCATGATATGGGGTATGGGAGATTTTTCGGGAGTATCAAAGGAGCAATTGCCTTTTTATTGCATCGTTGTCTGTGTTAGCTTACTCCTTTCTATCTTACTAATCAAGCCCTTAAATGCTCTGCTATTAGGAGAAAGATATGCAGCAAACTTAGGTGTAAATATAAAATTTATTCGCTTTCTACTATTACTCTGTGCAGGACTGATAACTGCAATAACTTGTGCATTCTGTGGTCCTATAGCATTTATCGGACTAGCAGTTCCACATATAGCCAGATTAATATTGGGAACATCAAACCATAAATCATTATTGCCTATTACCATACTAATTGGTTCGGCAATGGCTTTGCTTTGCAATTTGATCTGTGTATTACCGGGGGCCAGTGGAGTACTACCATTAAATGCTATAACTCCTATTTTTGGAGCACCTGTAATAATATATGTAATTCTTAATCAGAAAAAAATACAATATTTTCATTAAGTTTAAAAATTAATTCACTGAATATCAAATAGTTTACTTATGTAAACTAATTATTACTCACTTTTTTTGAATACACTATACTGATTACTTATGAATAATGCAGAAGTAGTAATTAAGGCTCAAAATATTGGTATTGGCTATGCTAAATCTAAGCATAATAATATTCTTTATAACAACCTGTCATTCAATTTATATAGAGGAGAACTTGTTTGTCTGATAGGAGCTAACGGTGCCGGAAAATCGACACTATTACGAACAATTAGTGCATCACAACCAGCGCAAGGTGGCGATATACTTTTCGAGGATCAAAGCATCTCATCTTTATCAGAAAAAGAATTATCTCAACGATTAGGCCTAGTCTTAACTGATAAAACTTCTGCCGGAGGATTACTTGTCAAAGAACTTATTGAGCTGGGACGTTATCCTTACACTGGATTTTTCGGTCAATTATCAGAGAATGATAAATCAATTGTTCAGAAAGCAATGGAAGATGTAGGGATAGCACATAAGGCTAATTCTTATATAGCAGAATTGTCTGACGGAGAGCGGCAAAAAGCTATGATAGCCAAAGCTTTATCGCAAGAGTGCCCTGTCGTTTTGCTGGATGAACCTACAGCTTTTCTAGATATTGAAAGCCGTATAGAGATTATGAATTTGCTCCATAATCTGGCAATGTATCAAAATAAGACAATATTATTATCAACACATGATATTGATATGGCCTTGCTCCTAGCCGACCGTCTTTGGCTATTATCAAGAGAAAAGGGGTTGACTACAGGAGTAACTGAAGACATCGTATTGTCAGGTACATTAGATGATTTCTTCAAAAGAGATAATGTTGTATTCGACAGATATACAGGCAATTTCTTACCAAGAAGAGCCAACAATAGAAAGGTCTATCTTAAAGCAGATGGAATATTACACCACTGGACAAAAAATATATTAGAAAGAAACGGATTCTCATTAACTAAGGATTTGAATGATGCTATATTCCGAATTGAAGTTCAATCGTCTGAACAAGTTATAGTAGAGTATAATACAATAAAAATAGAAATTAGTAGCTACGAACAGTTAGCTTCATTTTTGAGAAAGCACAAAACACTATAATTTCTATCTACGTTTTCTTGCCATATCAATACGCAGAAATATAAATAGAAGGATTGTAAATCCCCACAAAGAAGAACCTCCATAGCTAAAGAAAGGCAAAGGGATTCCTATAACAGGGGTTAAACCTGTTACCATTCCTATATTTATCATCACATGGAAGAGAAAAATACAAGCAACACAATAGCCATAAACTCTTCCGAAAGTACTTTTTTGACGCTCTGCCAGATAGAATAAACGTAGAATCAATGCTAAAAATAATAAAAGAACAAACACCGATCCGGCAAATCCTTGTTCCTCTCCTACTGTGCAGAATATGAAGTCAGTATCTTGCTCGGGAACGTATTTCAATTTAGTCTGAGTACCATTTAAATATCCTTTTCCTAAAAGCCCTCCTGAGCCTATTGCAATCTTAGATTGATTCACATTATACCCCGCTCCCATTAGGTCATCTTCCATCCCTAAAGTGACTTTTATACGCATCTGTTGGTGGGGTTGCATAACATCTGAGAAAAGGTAATCTATTGAGCTGACGAATATAAGGCTGCTAATAGCAAAAACGGCTGTCAGAAAATATACTTTCGACCAATATTTCTTCGCCAGAACCAAAAGATATACGACAAGTACACCAAGAGCGATTAGTGAAATAATGCCAAAATCAATATTTACATTCAGTAGCGAAATCAGATATGGAATTCCAAATAACGCAAGCATTCCCAATATAATATTACGAGCTGCTACTTTATCTTGCCTATAACTTACCAATAATGCGGCACAGATCAGTATAACTAAAATTATAGTAACAAACTCACCTGTAGATATTATACCTATATCTGTATCCGAATATTTGAGTCCAATTACAAAAAATGCAATGGCTGATATTCCCAAGAACAAAATAATTCCGGGTAATCCCTCTCTATATAACATTAATATGAAGACTGTATATACAAGCGCAGAACCTGTCTCTTTCTGCATGATGATCAGCAACATAGGGAGAAGAATAAGTCCCGCTACTGTTATCAGATTTTTAGGGGTGAGTAATTTAAAGTTGTAGGTGCTCAGCAACTTTGCCAGAGCTAAAGCTACTGCAAATTTAGCAAACTCGGCAGGCTGTATTTGCACCGAGTCAGTTATTTTAAGCCACGATCTAGACCCTCTGATGTCTGTAGATAGAAATATAGTAGCTATAAGAAGTAATATAAAAGCTATATAAATATAATAAGCCAATATATCGTATAAGTTGCTATCCAGTTTTAATATTATGAAACCCAGAACAATCGATGTACCAATCCAAACCAATTGCATACCGGCTCTACCCGATATATCAAACATGCTAGTAGTGCTTCCGTATTGATAACTAGCTCCATATATACTGAGCCATCCACACAATACCATAATCAGGTATAATGCGATGGTAAACCAGTCTATACTGCTTTTTATATGTTCATCTTCTCTTCTGTACATTCCTTATTATTGATTTTCAGCAGGGTTTAATGAAAATGGTTCTATAGATGTTTCATCTACTGCACCATCTGTATTTGATACCGCAGGCTGAGAAAACTCATCATACTTCTTATTAGCCCTATTCCAATTAAAAAATGTTTGGGGCAAAATTGTCGTAGTTGCGATTCTATCTTCAATATATTTATCAGAAGCTGGCACCTCTCCTTTCAGATACTTCTGAATCATCAGACGTCCGATAGGAACAGCAAATGTAGCACCAAATCCTGCATTTTCAACAATAACACAAATAGCCACCTTCGGATTATCTTTAGGAGCAAAACCCATAAATAATGAGTGATCTTTACCATGTGGATTTTCGGCTGTACCAGTCTTACCACAAACCTCAATATCAGGTATATTAGCTCCTCTACATGTACCGCCTGTAACAGCAAGAGCCATCCCCTCTACTACATACTGATAGTATTCTTTTTTTATTCCGGTATAGTGAGGATGTGTATATATACTGTCTAAAGGCGTATCTTGTATCTGACGCACAACATGTGGCGCATAGTAGAATCCTCTGTTAGAGATACTTGCGGCAAAGTTTGCTATTTGCAAAGGGGTAGCTGTTATTTCCCCCTGACCTATTGCTATAGAAATAACATTGGAAGCACTCCAATTCTCTCTTTTAAAAGCTCTGCTATAGAAATTGGCATTAGGAATAAAACCTCTCTTCTCAGAAGGTAAATCTACACCTAAGCGATAACCAAATCCCATATCTACCATATGATCTTTCCAAATATCAAAAGCTTCAACAGTGCTTTTATACTTTTTTCTGTTTCCTAACATCGCAGATAATCCATAACAAAAATATGAATTACAAGAAGTTGCAATAGCAGGAACTAATGACAGTGGTGAACCATGAGGGTGACATTTGGGACGACCACCCAGTGGCGGATACCCTCCTGCACACGCATATAATGTATTGGAAGTAATAATGTCTTCTTGGAGGAAAATCAATCCCTGTGTTGGTTTAAAAGTAGATCCGGGAGGATACATCCCTTGTATAGCCCTATTAAATAATGGTTTAAGAGGGTTATCTTCCAGTTCTTTATAGCTCTTACTAAAGTTACGCCCCAGCAACATAGAAGGATCATAAGTAGGAGATGTAACCAAGCATAATATCTCTCCTGTCGAAGGTTCGATCATAACAACACATCCAACTTTGTTTTGAAGAAGATACTCTCCATATGCTTGTAGATCTATATCTACAGAAAGTGTTAGATTTTTTCCCGATACGGGTGATTTGTCAAACTTTCCATTTTCATATCGCCCTTGAATACGTCCGTGAGCGTCTCTTAATAAAACCTCTATCCCTTTTTCTCCCCTAAGATAGTTTTCATAAGATGCTTCAAGCCCGGATTTTCCACCATAATCACCTCTTACATAGTAAGGATCATTCTCCAGTTGACTTCTACTTACTTCTGCTACGTACCCTAGCAATAAGCCCGCATTATGATAGTTATACTGCCGCAATGTCCTATTCTGAATAAAGAAACCGGGAAATTTATACAATTTCTCTTGTAATAAACCACTCTCTTGAGTTGTAAGTTGAGTCATAAACGTTTGCATTGTATATGACGAATATCCGGGATTCAAACGACGATCTTTTATGTCGTTCATGCGTTTATCAAACTGCTCCCTAGTTATATTCAATGACTTACAAAAGTCGAGGGTATCAAATGGCTGTACCTCACGAGGTATATATACTATATCATATGTAGGCTGGTTATATACAAGTATTCGATCTTTTCTATCAGAAATGACTCCTCTCGCAGGATATAATGTCCTGTTGAAGAATGCGTTTCCATCTGCAAAATCCTTATATTCAGGATTAAGCACTTGTAAATTAAAAAGTTGAATTATATATATAAGAATTATGCCACAGGCTATTCCGCCTAGTACATATTTTCTTTTAGATAGGTCTAAGATGTTTTTTGCCATGAGTTTTTCTTCTTAAAAGATAAACCTTCAAATGCAAACACCAATAATGATGTTAGTAAAGTAGACAAAAGAATTCGTTGCAAAAGTATTTCCAAATTGAAATATGAAAAAGATTCAATCGAAATTAGTACAATATGGTGAATCAGTGTCAAAAATATAGCATATCTTATAAATGCACCTCCTAATAAAGACAATCTCGGGGTTTGCTCATCATAATCGTCAACCATAAAGAATAACTTCTGTACAGGCCAGCGAACAAGCCCCACAAAAGTGGAAGCTGCGGCATTTATTCCCGGCGTATTACAGAAAAGATCAATAACAAATCCGATTAAGAAGCTTAAAAAGATAACTAAACTTTTATTAGAGCGGATAGGCAGTTTTATTATAAAATATACATACGCAAAAGGGACTCCATATCCAAGAAATGAAATCCGATTTAGTACCAATACTTGTAATAATACAAGCAGTACAAACATTATTATATACTTTATATTACTGCTCTTGAACATTTTTTATTTTTTGCTCCAATTCTTTTCTCTCATCATCTTTTCCACTCAGTAAAAGAACTCTTTTCAATGATCCAAAATCTGTTGATAATTTGATCTTTAAAGAATAGAAATTATCATTCGTTCCACTTTTATAGTCTTCAATTACACCTACAAATATACCCTCGGGGAAGATATCAGAAAAACCACTCGTTACAATAGTATCACCTTTCTCTACCTTCTCATATTTAGGATATTCAGTAAGGCTTGCATATCGAGGATCTCCACCTTCCCAAACTAAAGTCCCTGCTGTATTAGAGTTTAATATCTTGCAACTAAATCTACTATGAGGATTTAATACAGGCTGAACTACAGCGTAATTTAAAGTAGCATCCCTAACAACACCAACTATACCTTGTTGAGAAACTACCCCCATATCAGTCTGTACTCCATCTTTCTTCCCTTTATTGATTATAATAAAGTTATAAATCTGTGATATAGTGTTATTTTCTACACGAGCTATAATATGCGGCTCTTTTTGTCTAGTGCCCAGAGAGTCGGTAATAAATGCATTTGTCTTTAAGGAATCATTCTCAAGATCATAAATATAGTCCTTCAATTCTGCAATTTGAGACTGTAAATCTGCATTTTTCAGTAATAACTCCTCATTCTCCGATCTTAATCCAAAATAAGACAGCACGTTTCCTGAAATAGTATAAACTCTTCCAGTAAATTCGTTGGAAGAGTTAAAAAATATACTCTTTTGATAAGAGTTGCTACTGAATATAAAATAAAAACAGATTATTTCAAGGAAAATAAACACAAACCAATGGCTATTTTTTCTTAAAAAATTGATTAGGTTATGCATTCTCTGTAATTATCTATATTAAAATAGTTATGATTCGCGATTTGTTCAGAAATCACTTCTCTTTTTATCTCATCAAGAAGTTAAACTTCTCTATATTCTTTAGGGCTATACCAGTACCTTTGGCAACAGCATGTAACGGATCTTCTGCTACATGGAATGCGATACCGATTCTATCAGAGAAACGTTTGCTCAAACCTCTCAGCAATGCGCCACCACCTGTAAGGTATATACCATTGCGAACAATGTCAGCATACAACTCCGGAGGTGTTTGTTCTAAAGCACTTAGGATAGCCGAATCCATTTTAGAAATAGATTTATCGAGACAGTGAGCCATTTCCTGATATGATACAGGAATATCCATAGGCAAAGATGTCATTCTATTTGGGCCATGAACGATAAAGTCTTCAGGCACATCCTCGTCAGGTAATTCTGTCAAAGCAGCACCAACTGCTATTTTAATATTTTCTGCTGTCCGCTCTCCTACTTTGATATTATGTTGACGTCCCATGTATTCCTGAATATCTTCAGTAAGGTCATCACCTGCAATCTTTATTGATTTATTAGACACAATACCTCCAAGAGAAATTACAGCAATTTCTGTTGTACCACCGCCTATATCAACGATCATGTTTCCTTCCGGTGCTTCCACATCTAGGCCAATACCAAGTGCCGCAGCCATCGGCTCATATATCATATAAACATCACGACCTCCGGCATGTTCTGCAGAGTCTCTGATCGCACGGGTTTCAACCTCAGTACTTCCAGATGGGATACAAATAACGATTCTTAATGACGGAGCAAATAAACGTCCTTTGTTATTGAACATTTTTATCAGCCCGCGAATCATTTGTTCCGCAGCCGTAAAGTCAGCAATCACACCATCTTTCAGAGGTCTGATTGTTCTTATATCCTCATGGGTTTTGCCATGCATCTGTCGGGCTTGTTCTCCAACAGCTATGACTTTCCCTGTTTTACGTTCCAAAGCCACTACTGATGGCTGATCGACAACAATTTTGTCGTTATGTATGATGATAGTATTGGCAGTGCCAAGGTCCATCGCAATTTCCTGAGTAAAAGAGAATAATCCCATATTGATGTTATATTTGCTTATTTACAATTACATTTAATGTTTAAAATGACGCACTCCCGTCATAACCATAGATATATTGTGTTCGTTACAATATTCTACTGATAGGTTGTCTTTTATAGATCCTCCCGGTTGAACCACAGCTGTGATACCTGCATTTCCTGCGATCTCGACACAGTCGGGAAAAGGGAAAAAGGCATCAGAAGCCATTACAGCACCATCAAGCTTAAAGCCAAAAGCATCGGCCTTTTCTATCGCTTGCTTGAGAGCGTCAACACGAGATGTTTGTCCTGTACCACCTGCACAAAGTTGCTTATTTTTAACCAGAATAATAGCATTCGACTTCGTATGTTTTACAAGCTTATTCGCAAATAGCAAATCTTCAGCTTCAGTTCCTTGTAAAGGTCTGTTTGTAACAAGTTTCAAATCTGAAGCAGCTTGTATACTTAGGTCTTTATCCTGAACCAAAACACCATTCAGTAATGAACGAAATTGTTTAGTTCCCTCTAAAGGCTGTTTTTGCACCAGAATAATACGATTCTTCTTTTGTTCTAGTATTTCTAAAGCCTCTTTATCATATTCGGGAGCAATTACAATCTCAAAGAAAATGGTATTTATTTCTTCAGCTGCTACCTTATCTATTTTTCTATTACTTATAATAATTCCACCGAAAGCAGAAACAGGATCTCCAGCCAATGCATCTTTCCATGCTTCAACTACTGTTTCTCTCGAAGCTATACCACAAGCATTATTATGTTTCAATATAGCTACAGTGGTTTCGTCAAACTCACTGATCAAACTTATTGCAGCTTCGATATCTAACAAGTTATTATAAGATATTTCACGTCCGTGTAATTGATCGAACATCGCATTGAAATCTCCGTAAAAAGTCCCTTTCTGATGCGGATTTTCTCCATATCTGAGATGCATTGCATCATCTTCTGTGTAGCGAAATGCCGATCCTTCATAATTATCCATATAATTAAAGATCGCAGTATCGTATGACGATGATACGGAGAACGCTTCTTTTGCAAAGAATTTACGATCTGTAATATCTGATTTTCCGCCTTTTTCTTCCAAAAGACTCATTAAAGGAACATATTGATTCTTTGAAGCTACAATTACTACATCTTTAAAGTTTTTTGCAGCGGCGCGAATCAATGATATACCGCCAATATCTATTTTTTCAACTATATCTTGTTCTCCTGCTCCTGAAGCAACAGTTTCTTCAAAAGGATATAAATCTACAATAACGAGGTCAATCTCTTGTATGTCGTACGCTTTTATTTGCTTCATATCTTCCGAAAGTTCTCTACGACAGAGTATACCTCCGAATATTTTAGGGTGTAATGTTTTAACTCGTCCACCCAAAATCGAGGGGTATCCTGTTACATCTTCCACTGCATCACAAGCGAAGCCTAGCGACTCTATAAAATTTCGGGTTCCACCTGTCGACACAAAGCGAACTCCCAAACTATCTAACTTTCTCAAAATTTCATCTAAGCCATCTTTATGATAAACTGAGACTAATGCGGTTTTAATTTTTTTCTCTAAAGACATGGTGTGTTAATATCCTTTTTTAGGGATACAAAGTTAAAAAAACTATTAGTATTACTTACCCTTTTTAGTATAATTTTTGAAGAATACATTTTGTTACATAAATCAACAAAAATTCAATATTGCGTTCACATTTTTTATACATTTACAAACAAATCTTAATTTACTTACTTAGCTTGTTAATCATGAAATTTGTGGCAATTGTAATCTTATATATAATACCTCTTTTTGCTATATCTCAAGATTTCAGAAGTGAATATATAAAGTATAAAAGTTATAACCAAATCAAAGGTGACAAATTGATAAGAACAGATTCTGTTATATTACAGATTAATGAAAGAATGGGCGATCATGATGCCGAGATACTTATCAACTATAGTAAAGGCGATAAAGTTTCTGTGGGAGATGCCTGGATAGAAGATATGCAGGGCAATATTGTAAGAAAATTAAAGAATAAAGAAATAACAGACAGAAGCTCTATTTCAAATATCTCTTTATACGAAGATGATTTTGTTAAAACTTTTGAACTGAAACACAATCAATATCCTTACAGAATTGTCTATTCGTTCAGAGTAATTTATTCTAAATTTCTTAGTCTTGCCTCTCTCAATTATACAAATTCACGGACACCTATAATCTCAGGAGAACTTGTCGCTGAAGCACCAATAGGTCTGCCTATTACATTTAAACAAAGAAACACAGATGCTCCGGCTATAGATACTATAAACAATAATACCAGATATGTTTGGAAATATAATTATAGACCTCTTAAAACAAAAGAACTAAATGCTTCACCAAACAATACCGAAGCTCCCATAATACACGCTGCTCCAATCAATTTCAAATATGGAGTAGAGGGCAACAAAGAGAATTGGAAATCATTTGGGAACTGGGTATACAGATTAAATAGAGGCAGAGATATCCTACCCGCACCAGAGCAAGCAAAGATAAACTCGTTACTCTCAGGCGTAACAGATGATAAAGAAAAGGCAAAAATCTTATATCAATATCTACAGGATTATACTCGCTACATAAACGTTAGCATCAATATAGGAGGAATGCAAACATATCCGGCCAGCTATGTTTCTACCAACAAATATGGAGATTGCAAAGCTCTGACCAACTACATGCAGGCAATGCTCAAATATGCCGGAATAAAATCATATTACACATTAATATTTGCAGGAGGACAAATAGTTGACGTAGATACGACTTTCCCCTCTCAGGTATTCAATCATGCTATTCTTACAATTCCTTTCGAAAAAGATACGGTTTACCTTGAGTGTACTTCAAAAAATACGCCATTCGGATACATGGGGGCATTTACTCAGGCTCGCAAAGCTTTACTTATTGATGAGAATAACAGCCATTTTGTAAACATTCCACCTTTAAACCCAAACGATATATTATGCAGCCGTTCGATTCTTGTTGATCTCAAAACGTCTAACATAAAACTTACATCAACAGCTAGAGGCGACAATTATGAAAATCTAATCTATCTGGCTTCCGATATTAATAAAAATACGATTGATAAATATATACGAAATACTATTTTGACAGGTTCATACGATCTCATTGATTTCAATTTAGAGAAGGCAGCTTCTGACAATCCCTCTATAAAGCTGAATGCTGAGTGTCAGTTTCATAATTTATTGAAAAAATATGGGGTCAACTTAATTATTGAGACTTTTTCTATAGAGATACCTACCTATGAGACACCTGATACACGAAAAAGTGATCTCCAAATAGATTATCCAAGTTTTTATAAAGATACTATTTGCTATTCCTTACATGATGACAAAAAAGTAAAATTGCCGGAAGATATAAATATGGAATCTGATTATGGAAAATACTCTATAAGTTATAAGCAAAAAAACAATGAAGTTTATATATATAAATCGATACTGATTTCATCGGGAAGATACAACCTTATTGAATATAAAGAATTCTATGATTTTATAACGACTGTAAAGAATAATGAACTAAAAAAAATATACCTACAGTACATATGAAAAAGACAATTACAGCTTCTATCCTATTTATAATATCTATTATAAGTGGATACTCTCAATTTAACTATTCGCAAGAATTCGGAAAAGTCACACAGTATGAAATGTCAATGTCACAATATGAGCAAGATAAAGATGCCGAAGCTGTTGTTATATACGACTTGGGCGATTATTATTTCAGACCAGACGAATCTCGAGGATTCTTGTTATCGATGGAACGTAAAGTAAAAATTAAAATACTGAAACAAGCAGGCACAAAATACGCAAACTTCGAAATACCTTACTATTCAGAGAATAGAGAATGGGAGTCTATCGAAAAAATAGAAGCCATAACATACAACATGGAAGGAGGACAATTAACAAAAACAATTCTCGATCCTAAAAACATATACGAAGAAAAGGTTAGCAATAATCTAAGTATAAAAAAGGTCGCATTAGCTGATGTCCGCGAAGGTTCGGTAATCGAATACAAATATCTAATTACGACTCCTTACTTTTTTAACATGAGAAAATGGGATTTTCAAAAGAAAATACCTGTTGTTTATAGCAAATTAAAATATAAAGCTATGCCATATTATGAGTATACATATATACTAAGAAGTATAAATAAATTTGACGAGTATAAAGCAACACCACTAAATGACGAAATTCGCTTTGGTCATTTAGTTTATAAAGAAATGCAATATGAGTTTGGATTAAAAAACCTTCCCGCATTTAAAGACGAAGAGTATATTACTTCCGAACAGGATTATTTGATAAGTCTTTACTTCCAGCTATCTAAAATATATTATCCAAGAGGAGGCAGCAAAGAAATCATGACTACCTGGCCTGCTATGTGTGATGATTTCTTGAAAGATAATGATTTTGGAAAGTACATAAAGAATAGTGAAAAAGAAAGTAAAAAAATACTGTCCACTTTAGATATAGCAAGTAAGACTCCTCTGGAACAAGTGGAGGCTATAACTAAATATGTAAAAGAAAAATACAATTGGAATGGAAATTATGGTAAACTCAGTGAATATAGTGTTTCCGATTTTATAAAAAAACAAACGGGGAATGTTGCCAATATAAACCTATTTCTAACCGGGCTACTCCGTTCTGCGGGACTAGAAGCATATCCTATAATATTAAGTACAAGAAAGAACGGATCGATAAGCTTATCTCATCCTTTTCAACAGTTCTTTAATTATACAATAGTACTAGTGAGAATTGGAGAAAAAATATATTATCTCGACGCCACCGAACCGTTACTTTACTATAGTGATCTTCCTGAACGCTGCCTCAATGTAAATGGGCTTGTAGTAAAACCTAAATCTGAAGAATGGGTTAGTATCCGACAAAAAGAACTTTCCATTTCACAGAAGAATTTTATTCTAGATATTATTCCGGAAGAAAGTAAAATGAACGTAAAAGCCAGATTTGCCGGGAGAGGACAAAAAGCATATAATTATCGTTCAACATATCTAGGAAAAACAGAAAATTTGCAAAAAGAATTGAAAAGCAATAACAATATTGATGTAAAAGGCGATATCAATATCGATGAAAATGATGACTTAGACAAACCTTTTGTTTTCTCTTTCGCATTTGATGCTTCTTTCGAAAATTTATCGGATAAATTATTTATTCATCCATTTTGCAACCTATCCATCAGCGATAACCCTTTTAAGCAAACCAAGCGGACATTACCTGTAGATATGATATACATGCAAAGTGATTTTTATCGATCTGAAATAAATATTCCTGAAGGGTATAAGATTAATTATTTACCATCACCTTATATTGTAGATGACAACCTGGTCTCAATACAATATACAGTACAAAAAGAGAATAATAAAATAATAATAAATGCTGGTTATACTCTTAAACAGAATATATATCAACCTCAAAACTATATTAGCCTGAAAATGTCTTTTGCTGAGGCAATAAAAAGGTTTTCAGAGATGGTTATTCTTGAGAAAGAGTAACCTTCAGAGTATATATAAAACAAATAATATAGGATCTATTTTTAATAAGAGAGCAGAAGGAGTTAATCTTTCTGCTCCTTTATTTGTAATACGATATTAACGCATCAATTACGCCGATACTCAACAGTCATCATTGTACACAATTTAATCAGACACCATATAAAAAAAAAATAATAAAAATCTAACAAACAAGGACATAGATCACAAACAAAAAGATGTATGATACTAATAAATAATATTTATATATAAACAATTCAAAAAGATACAATAAAGTCCTATTTTTTTTATTCTTTTGTTGCTGTTTTTAAATAAGAAGTATAAAAGGGTTAGTTTTTTATCGGAAAGTGAATCTTAATAATGTATATTAAGAGATTATGTATGTGTGCATAGCAATACCCTTTCCCTCAATATGGTATAGTGAATTGTAGGAAAACCTTATTAAAGCTTAAAAAATCTCTTATTTGGCTTTTTTAGGGTATATCTTGACCAATTATGAGTAATAACAAGCTCATATTCTTAAACTGTATCAACAAAGTAGCCATTATCTGGTAAAAAACAATCAGAAGAAATCATCGCTTTCTATCTATCATCTTCCTTCTATAATTATTAATATTATAAAAACAAAGAAATCCTTATTTTTTTCAAAGTCAATATTTGCATCATAAACCCCATAAAACAACGATTAATGCATTTTTAACAATATAAATAGATTAAATACGAATTCGGATTATATAAATAATACAATATGGTTTTAAATTTAAGAATAATAGGATTTTAGAAAAAAACATGTGTATAATACTCAAAAAATGAAACTACACATCATTAAGCAATCTGTATTTTTGCAATTAAACAAAAGAATACACTTTAATTAGTCACAAACATTTAAGTCTTAACTCAACTTAGGCATTGAGATTATAAAAACACACTTTTTTCTTTTGATAAAATACTAAATACTAATATTATAGAGGAAATAAAATGAATAATTTAGATTTTAATAATGTGAGGGAGACAAAAATAGATAACACAGTTCATAAAAAACTAATTAATGCCATCAGAACAGTAATTGTAGAAAAAGAAACACTAACTAAATCAGACAAAGAAAAAGTAGCTTCAGTTCTTGCAGACATCCTCTGTCTTGGTAAAGAGTCGGTTTATAGAAGACTTAGAGGAGAAGTTCGCTTTTCTTTTGACGAAGTTTCATTGATTGCCAAGACTTTATCATTTTCGGTTGATAATATTATTGGGTCCCAAATAAATGAGAAAGCTATTTTTGAGATTAATTTAATAGATGCAAACCAGATAAACAGTGCATATACCAAAACATTGGAGAATGATATCAAAATCATCAAGAATATAAACAAAACCAAAGATTCTGTGTTAAAGTGTGCTTTTAGCAACCTGCCTTATCTATTTTATTTACATCATCAAAACTTATCAAAGCTCAGGCTTTTTAAATACGCTTATCAAATTAAGAAAAGTCAACCTCTACCATTCAAAGACTTTATTATTGATAAAGAGGTTTTTAACACTCAAAAAATATTAACTTCGGAACTAAAAAAATAAGACATTCCAGCGTCATCATCAGTCATGATATATTCTCGTCTATTATTAGAGAAATCAATTATTTCTATAATCTCAATTTACTAGATGAACATGATTTAATCTCTTTAAAAGATGAATTAAACGATTTGTTAAACGAATTATATACATATACTGTATCAGGACAATATGCAAACGAAGCAGACCTATTCCTTTATTTATCAAATGTAGATATTGAATCATCGTATATATTACTTGAAGGTAATGGTATCTCTCTGGCACATCTCGCTATTTATGGAATCAGTGGTATGAATTCTCAGAATAAAAACATTAGAAATGTCCATAATGAATGGATTGAATCATTAAAAAGATACTCTACCCTTATTACTTTTGGCGGAGAAATTCAAAGGCACAATTTTTTTAAAGAACAAAAAAATATTATTAATACTATACATCCTTAATTCGACATTATATATATACAAAAAACGAAAAGAAAATCAGATACAATTTAAAATTGACAACATACACCTTGCACAGTATTTATAAATAATAGTGTAAGGTGTTTTTCATTTACACATATCAATACTAAGTAACCGCCATCCAGCTAACCAACTAACATATAACAATTAACTTTAAAAAATAGTAGAAAAGCCTCTAAAATAATTAGAGGTAATTTGACTTTGTGACATTTTTTCTTCAGCAAAATAAGTTTTCACTTTATCTGAACTATTTATAAAATAAATTAAAATACATATATGTATTAAAGAATCATAAAATGCATTTACATATTAATTAAATAAATAAAACAACAATTTCTGCATTTTAACTATTAACTCGCATCACATTATGGTATAACAATGTAAAAATACATGGAAATTAGAAACCAAAAACTGCAATATTCTACAAAAATGCACATATAATAAAGTTATATAAATAGATATTTGTACAAAGCAAAATAACATAAACAGCCTTTTAATTATTTAATTTTCAATAAAGATTTTCTAAATTTTATGAAATACAAATAAATAGTGGCTACAAATAATAGAATAAAAGATTACAAATATGCGCAAATTTTATATTAAACACGGTTTAGAGACAAACTGTAGGGATAAATGTTGCTATAACAGTAAAGAAATAGAGTTAATTGGTTTTATTTTTTATAAAATTACAGGAAATGCCTTTCGAGTTTATTAACAAAACACTGGTCATTATATATCTCAAGAAAATGAATATTTATCAACAATTAAGAAGTGCCTGTTTAGCCTTTTTGATTTTTTTTAGCTTTTCTACTGTTGTAAAAAGTCAGGAAATAGCTATAAAAACAAATCTAGCTTATTGGGCAACCACAACGCCTAACTTAGGGCTAGAAGTTGGTTTAAGTAAAAAGAGTACGCTAGAAATTGGCGGAGGATTAAATGTATTCTCTTTTTCCGATAATAAGAATTTTAAGCATTGGCTTGTTCAACCCGAATACCGTTGGTGGTTTTGTGAATCATTTAACGGACATTTCTTAGGAATACACGCACATGCTTCTCAATTCAATGTGGGAGGCTGGGATATTCCTATCGGACGTTTAGATGTCCTTAAAGATAAAAGGTATGAAGGTTATCTATACGGAGGCGGTATAAGTTATGGTTATCAATGGGTAATCAGTAACCGTTGGAATTTTGAATTCAATATCGGAGCCGGTTATGCTCGTATTCATTATGATGAGTATCCATGCGAAGAATGCGGTACAAAGTTAGATGAAGGAAATTATAATTATTGGGGAGTAACCAAGCTAGGCCTATCTTTTATTTATTTCTTAAAATAAAGATTCATGAAAAGAACAATAATCTTAAAAATATATTTGTTTGTATCGTTGGCAGGATTTATAATACCTGTACACTCACAAGCACAATCCGAGCAAGTTAAAATATCTGGAGAGCATTTTATTAAACAAGATAATAAAGTTGCTATTAAAATGGATGTCATTCTGGATGAAATACATGTAAATAGAAATGACATGGTTATTTTAACTCCAATACTTAAGTCTAATCAAAACAAACTGGATAGTCTAAGCCTCCCTCCTGTCGTTGTTACAGGGAGCTTACGAAATAAAATATTGAATCGTAACAGCGCATTCGGAAAAGATCTTCGTTTTAGTACTGAGCCTAATACTATAATAAAAAGAAATAACAACACAGCTCAATCCGTAGACTATAATGTATCTGTACCTTACAGAGCATGGATGGACGATGCTTCCATATCTATGTTGAGAACAACCTCTGGTTGTGCAAATTGTTATACCGTATCAGACGATCAGCTAATAGCACAAAACATACTACCAAAAAGAGATCTAGCATCTTATCAACTCTCATTTATTGTGCCTGAAGTAGAGGTAAAAGCTCGAAAAGACCGACATACTGCAACATTTAATTATATTGTCGATCGTTATGAGCTACTTCGTGATTTTGGAAACAATCAGAGAGAGTTCGATCAAGTAGACAGAGTTATTGGCGAAATACAAAACAATAATGATCTACAGATAACTGAATTTAGTATCGCAGGATATGCTTCTCCCGAAGGTGGATTTGAGCATAACAAAGTACTATCAGAAAACAGGGCTAATTCTTTTGCCGACTATCTTGTTACAAAATTTGGTATCACCCGCAATAAATTTACTGTGGAGGGCTTTGGAGAAGATTGGGCAGGGTTGAAAAATGCTGTTTTTGCATCTAATTTATCTAATAAACAAGCTATTTTAGACATAATAGATAAGACCTCAAACCCTGATGCTCGCGATGCAAAATTAAAGAGGCTATCGAATGGAGAAACCTACCGTACATTATTGAACGAATATTATCCTCCATTACGCCGTACAGAATATGCTATTGCTTATGTTGTCCGTCCATTTAATGTTGAAGAAGCCAGACAGATTATTAAAACGAACCCAAAACTACTTAGTTTGAATGAAATGTATCTGGTAGCCCATAGCTATCCAACTAGCAGTAAAGAATTTAGAGAAGTGTTTGATATTGCAGTAAGATTGTATCCTGAAAGTGATATCGCTATAATGAACTCTGCCGCTGCAGATATTGAAGGTAAAAATCTAGATGCTGCAATTGACCGTCTAAATAAAATAGAACGTAATCCTAAAGCTTGGAATAACCTTGGTGTAGCCTATATATTAAAAGGAAATACAGAGAAAGCTTTAGATTATTTTGCAAAAGCAGCCGATAGTGGCAGCGTCGATGGAAAGAAAAATCTTGAAACACTACAAAAAGCAATCAATATAAAATAAATATAAGCAAAATATTTAATTGTAAAATTTCAGAAAGTAAAACATGACGTAATAATTTAAAAAGAATGAAAAAAGCAAAACTATTCTTAATAGCTGTACTAGTCCTAGGGCTTGCTTTTACAGCCTGTAGCGATGATAATAATTTAAATTCACCTACTGAACAAGAGGCTACTACAAATGTTAGTATCACTCTTAGTATGTCTTCGAACACAAGAAAAAGTTTACCGGACGACTATCGTTTGATTGGAGAATGGGCGGGAAGAGATGACATTACCAAAGTGGCTATTTATCTTATTGACGGTGCTTCCGTAACTGCTCAATCTTTTAATGTAGGAACGGATTATAAAAAAGAAGTAATAAGTGGGCAGGTGACTCTAGTTCCTCAAGAATCGGCTGCCATTAAAACAACTGCCGGAGTTAAAAAGGTTTATGTATTAATAAATGGAACAACAGAGGTTGAAAATGCTTTGGCTAAAACACCTGTTGCTGAATTCGAGAATGCATATGCTCAAGCTGCTTTGTATATAGCTAATTCGGGTACAAGTACAACTGTAAGTACTTCTGCCGAAAAATTAGCTATAAAAAATGGAACAACAGACGAGAAAATTCTAATGACTTGTGTTGAACCTAAAACAATTGATGTCGTTAATAATGTCTCTGCTGCCGAAACTACTGCCGCTGCATCTCCTAAAAACCGTGTTAGTCTAGTTGTAGAAAGAACTGTTGGACGTGTTATGGTATCCACAGAAGGACTAACTTATGATGTTCCTGCAGGAAACGGTTCTACCATCTTAGGTACAATTTCTGAAATCAAATGGGTATTGGCACAAGGAGAAAGCTCTCTTTATCTTCAACGTAAAGCTGATTTCGCAACACCTAATTTTGGATGGGTACCAACTACCGATGCTCAATATTGGGGTACCGAAATTACAGGTTCCAGTTCGAAATATGATTACTCAGGTTTATTCGAAGAATATGATCCAACAACTCAGTTTGGAGGAACTAATGTTGCTACTATGAGTGACTATGCAACAAATCCATCATCGGCTATAACTGATGAATTAGAAGCTAGCTTATCCGGTAAATTTATCCTACCAAACACTCACGCCTATGGAGCCGGAAATGAATCCGGTTACAAGAAGGGTAACACTGCATATGTTCTTATCAGAGCTAAATTCACTCCTTCTGCTGCGGCTTTTGCTGACGGAGAAACTTATACAGCAGGTGATGACTTCTTCGTAGGAGCGAATGGTAAATTTTATGTGAGCGCTGCAAATGCTGTAACACCAGGCAAAGGTGGTGTAACCGGACAAACTGTAGCAAGATATGTAAAAGGTAAAGTATTGTATTATGCATGGGTTAATCCTGATAATATTCCTACATGGTATAATTCTCCGGTTGTAAGAAATAATGTATATCATATCCATATTACAGGATTTAAAAATTTAGGAACTAACTGGAATCCATTGTTCCCTGAAGATCCGAATAATCCAAAAGGAGAACCGGTAGATCCATCAAATCCGAATGGTCCTAAAAAACCATTGAATCCCGATCCTAGGCCAAACGTACCAGGTGTAGAGGAGCCGGAAAATCCAGTAGATCCAACAGATCCGTTGACTACTCCTGAAACATGGATGAGTGTAGATGTTACTGTATTACCTCGGCAACTTCATTCTTATAGTATTGATCTGGGAATCTGATTTATAGAAAATTTATAATTCTAATTATATCTGGGGGAAGTAAGGATTCCTTTTTCCCCAGTCTTTTAAAACATCAATTATATACAAAATGCAACAAATGAAGAATTTGCGAATTAAGATATTGATGACCGCGTTAACATTAAGCGCAATTTTTTGGGGGTGTGATTCTCTTATTTATGACGACTTAGAAGACTGTCCCCAAGGTGTATATGTGAAGTTTTTTTCAATGACACCTTGTGCTGTAGATTCAACATTCATAGGTGAAGCATCATCACTCACAGTGTTTGCGTTTGATGAAGAGGGTAAACTTGTAACTTCAGTGAGCAAGCAGAATGTAACTCTTAACCGCGATTTTGAAGTGCTTGTTCCTGTTTCGAATGGAAACTTCTCATTTATTGCATGGACAGGAGTAAACGAAAACTTTACAAGAAGCACTTTCTCTTCAGGCATTACAACAAAGAAAGATGTAATGTTAGCTATTAAGTCATCAGAAGGTAGAGCGGCTAGTTTAGGCAATACTGAACGCATTTGGCAAGGTGAAAGCCCAACGGTATTTTTGCCCGATCCTGAAAAAAGTGGATCACTATATAAGCATACTAAAATCAATTTGCGCGAGTTAACCAATCGTGTTAAAGTGATTGTTGAATTTGATGCAACAATCACAGAGTTAAAGCCTCAAGATTTAGCTGTGGCTGTATCATCGGCTAATGGAACTATAAATATAGACGGTTCTATGCCATATAATTCCCCTGTAATATATTACCCTCAACAAAATACTGTTTACACAGATAATAGTGTAACATGGAATTTCTCTATGTTAGAGCTTGTTACCGGATATCATAATAATTTGACTATCAATTATCCCAAAACAGGCCAGCAAGTATTTAACGGAGACCTTATAGGTAGTATTTTGATGAATACTATTAATGGAGGAATTAATTTGAATTGTGAAAACGATTTTACAATAAAATTTGTACTTAAAGATTACTGTGCAGAGTGCGGGACAAATTTCAGTTGCGCAATCTATGTAAACAACTGGCTTGTACATAGCTATAGCACAGATTTATAATTATAAAGCATTCTTTGCTTTAATAATCTATATGATTATGACAAGATTATACTTAATATATATATCACTTTTAGGACTTTCATTATCATTTGCAGGTTGTGATTCTCTAATTTATGATGATCAAAAGAACCCGCAATCCGAGCCGGTAGTTTATCTCTCGGTAACTAAAGCCCAGGCTGAAGGATTAGAGACTTTGAATGCAGATGATGTAGAGTATGAAGACCGGGTTCATGACTTGGCTATGCTGGTCTTCGATTCATCTAGCGGTATAAAGGTGGGTGAATACTTTGATGAAAATATTCCTATTTCAGAAAAAGACAAGTCTTTTATTGTACAACTGAATCCGGGGCCTGGTCAACGTGATTTTTATTTTGTAGCTAATATGCCCATAGCAGCCTTAAAAAGCATAACCACGCGGTCTGCTATGGAATCATATATGAATACCTTTAGAGATTTAGACACAGACTTATATCTAAATGCTACTGAAACAAAAGGGTTCCCAATGTCTCGAATATACAAGAATCAGACCATTACTCAAGGCGGAAATATTTACTCACCCCTACCCTTTCGTCCTAATGGCGAAGACAGAGTAAAACTTATTCGAGTACTAGCAAGACTAGAGGTAAAAATAGACGGTTCTACAACTAATTTGGGCGTAAAAAGCATATATTATAAAAATGCTTACCGACAATTTAGTCTACAGTCTCCGTTAACACCAATCGTACCGATTTATTACGAAGATAAACCGTTAAAAAAGGTAGATAATTCGTTTATATATTACATGCCGGAGGCTCTGATGTCAGCTCCTAGCTGGTCGGCAAGCTCTCATAAGCCTGTCAATTACTTTGTTATTGAAACATTGAACGGAACGCTATACGAAATTCCGATCATAACATATGACGGTACCATAGCTGAGAGCGATTATTTGTCTTTTGCCACAGGAAATCAAACAGAAAAACCAGATTATAATATTTACCGTAACCATCATTATTTTTTTAGTATAAAAAAATTACAAACAATCGAGATCATTTATAGTATCGATCCATGGAAGATCAAGCAGAGCGCAACTTACATGGGATATGGCTACAATGTAGGAATTGATGAGGACGGAAAAATAACAATAAGCAATACGATAGAAGCTTGTGCTCCGCATGACATTGTGCTGAAGACAGTCGCACCATTCAAGTTTTCTGATAATACGACCGAAAAATCGTTTAATAATTTTGATCCTACTGCATCTGTAGGATATACCCTAAGCACTATTCCTAGGGTGGGAGATGGATCATACCTTCAGGTGTATTACAACGATGCATTGGTAAAAACTTTTAGCAAATAAAAGATAAAGACTATGAAAAAAATAATATATGTAACATTCTTTCTGAGCCTTTTCTTTGTTGCTTGTTCAAATGAAGAGACCCCGGAACCAGAATTCGATAACAACAATATAGAATTATCATTAACTGTAAATAATTACATTAAAAATATAACGAAAGCCGAAAGTGATGGAACGGAAGAAGAACAGACAGTAAATGATTTATATGTATTCCTTTTCCCGACTACAGGTTCTCAGACGTTAATTAAATATTATATTTCAGGAGTAACATTTACCGGAGGGTCTTGGAATAGTAGTACAAAGAAGATATCATTGAATCTCACTCAGGCTGAGGCTGGTAATAGAAATGTATATATAGTAGCAAATTGCTCTACAATTAAAACAAGCCTTGATGGAGTATCAGCAATAGAAGACCTACAAGCTATTTGGCAAACAGTAAATAACCCATGGTCTGCGAACATTACAACGCCATTGTTAATGTCCGGAAATAAGACTCATGATTTCAATACGAACTATCAACTCAATAATGTATCATTAGTTAGGGCTCTAGCAAAAGTTCAACTGAATGTAAAACTTTCTGCGCAACATTATAGTACTCCTGTAGTAGACAGCAAAGCTCAATATAGTTACAAATACATTGATTTCGATAAAAATACGTATGTATTTAAACCATCTACAAAAACAGATAATCTTGTAAGTTCTAACGACTGGACAGCTTGGAGTGCAACGGGCTCAGTTTCATCCTATACTTTAGATCAAGGAAATGTTACAAACTTGACATTAATCACTTATATAAATGAAAGAGATAATGCAAGTAGTGCCATAGAGATAAAATTACCATATCAGGCTACGGGTCCATTACCTCCTCCTGAATTTGGTGATGAAACATATAAATTGTTACTGCCATCGAAGATTGAGCGTAATCACTGGTATGTATATGATGTGGAAATTTAAAAATTAATACGAAGGTTTGCAATATAGCCACAAAAGTAAATTAATGATAGATTGGTTAAAAGCTGAATATAAAACATCAGGGATACGATCCAATAAATCTGTTAATTATTTGAATTATGAATAAAAAATACCATAATCGGGTTTATCCGAATCAAAGATTGAAAGTTGAAAGATACTTTTTTACTCATCATAAAAGATCAAACCTTTATCTATTATTTCTATTATTGTTTTTTACAATATCTGTATCATATATTCATGCTGAAGGTTCCGGTAACTGGAAAGGCTCTGTAACAGTAAGTCGTCAGAGTTCGTTGTATGTTCCCGGAAATACTGCAGGAAATACAGGCTACGATACTCGCGGAAGCATGATGAGGCCTAGTGCAACTACGAATTATGATACGAATCACCGCTTCTATGTTTATGTAAAAGCGGGTGAAACTGTTTACTTTAGCTTTAAGAGTTCGACCACCAGCAATTTTACTTGGTATTATGATAACTCATCGACAGGATATAATACATTTTTCCCTTCAGGACTTTCAGGTTCAGGACAAACGGCAGTTACAACAGCTAATAGTAATTTACAAGGAAGAACGAGTACCAATACAAGTCTGACACAGGCTCAAGCTTTTGCCGGACCCTCTGCTTTAACGTCGGGAGGTTATCCTACCACGGGAACCGCAAGTGCTACCAATACGAACGCAGGTGGTCAGTTTACAAACAATACCGGTCAGGATAGAGCTTTTTGGGTAGAAATGGCTAGTCCGGGTAACACTGGTTGGGAAATTACCGATTGGGATGTTACGGTTGCCTCTGGAACGACCAAGCGTCCAGGCCGTGTATATTGTAGGTATTGGAGTATTTATAGTGGCCTTCCTACTACAGCCGGTCAAACAAATACTTCTTCGTTTCACGATGACTTTGGATTCTATGTACCCGTAGATAATACATATTCTGCACAAACAGACGATTATTATATTAAGTATGTCAATTTTGGAAAATCGAATGCGGGTTATGTAGTATTTTTTGCTAATGACTCCGGACCACTAAACGAGAAATTAGCGAATGGAGAACCCAATATTGAAGAAAACCGCAAGTCTATTAAAGGAACATCCAATCGCTATCAATATCCTTTATTTGTTGCAGAACCGGATGAATCTATTTGGAAAACTTCACGAGGTCCGGTTGCAACTACAGACGTAAGATTTGGAAGAAAAGCGGATGCTACAGGTGGAGAAGCATATTTTATCGTATATGTGGATACTCCCGGAATTTTGGATATCCTAGTAGACATTGATGGCTCAGGAAGTTACTCTACTGGTGATGTTCGCCTTTTCAGATACTTCAATGATGCAGGAACCTATGATGTGTATTGGGATGGGAAAGATGATAATGGCAACATTGTTCCGGCAGGGACTGTTATTAAGCTATTCACATCAGCAAATTTCTTTCCGGTCCATTTCCCTGTCTACGATATGGAACAAAGTCTTGGGATAACAATGAAAAACATCAGGCCGGTAGATATGAATAAAGCCACGGTTAAACTGTATTGGGATCATAGTAAAGTTTACACAGGAGGTCCCGGTAACAGAAATACCAATTGGTTTACAGTACCAGCTAATCAATCCGGCACTTTTGCTAATAATAATGTACAATCTCCGGCTATAAATACTACGGGGGCTGATAGCCCTGCGAATATCTGGTGGGCTAGTGGAAATAATGGTATTGGGAATGAAAATACATTTAATGTTTATGCAGGGTCATGGATGGAAACGATGGAGTTGAATTTTACATTCAACTGGGATAAGTCTGATATAGAAGTTGTCAAAACAGTGAGCAACTCTACGCCAGCCATAGGAAGTGAGGTTACTTTCACGATCAAAGTAGCCAACAAAGGTATGATGTATTCTCAGAATATAACGGTAGACGATTTATTACCTTCCGGGTATGAATATGTAAGTCATACAGCCTCTATGGGTTCAACAGTTACGCCTTCACCTATCGGAAGTAATGATCCCGAAGTTTGGAATCAACAACAAACGACCTATGATCCAATTACCGGAAAATGGACTGTATATGACATACCTTATGATGCGCTTAATTTAAGTAAAAACGAAAGAGTATTAACTATTAAAGCGAAGGTACTCAAATCGGGTATATATAATAATACAGCAGAAGGATATCCGCAGACAAAAGAATCAGATCCAGATCTAAGCAACAACATTTCAACAGTTACGGTAAACCCAACGAATACAACGAATGCTGTTAATGATATTAACGTAACCCAAGAGAATAAATCAATCAGCGGAAATGTATTGACCAATGATTTCGATCTGGAAGGACATATCCAGACCGTTACTTCTACAGGTTCTTTCACAACAGTAAACGGTGGAACAATTGCAATAAATGCAGATGGGACTTATACATATACCCCTGCTAATGATTTTATCGGAACCGACTCTTTTACTTATACTGTATGTGATGATGTTCCTGCACCTCTTAAAGCATGTGCAACAGCAACAATTACAATCAATGTTATTCCGGAACGAGACCCATCGATCAATAACAATGTTGTAGCAAATGATGACACAGGTGTTACCGAACAAGACATACCTCTATCGGGAAATCTTTTAACGAATGACTTTGACCCTGACGGAGATAACCTAATTATAAATACAACCCCGACAACTCCTCCTTCACATGGTACAGTTACAATATCATCAGACGGAACATACGTCTATACTCCAGATGCTGGCTTTAAAGGTGTAGATACTTTTGTATATGAAGTATGTGATGATGGTGACCCTGCAACATGCGACAGAGCAACAGTAACAATTACTGTATTACCAAAAAGTGATAAGACAAATCATACCTATGCAAATGATGATGCTTATTATAGTGAAGTAAATAAAACAGTAAATGGAAACGTATTACTGAATGATTTTGATCCCGAAGGCGATAACCAGATAGTAAACACTACTCCGGTTAATGCTCCGGTTCATGGATCTTTAGTTCTAAATATTGATGGTACGTTTACTTATACTCCAAATAATGGATTTACAGGAACAGACAGTTTCGTATATGAAGTATGCGATAATGGCACTCCTGTAGCTTGTGACAAAGCGACTGTATACATTCACGTAAATCCAGAACCACTATCTCCATGTGAGGAACAGACTATATTTTTTGAAGATTTTGGCACAAGTGATAAATCTATCAACTTTGGTAGAACAACCTCACCATATATGCCTTCCGGAAGTTTTACCTTAGGAACGCCATATCCAGAGACTGATGATTATAATCTATATGCTATTGATAATAATCACTATGCAGTTGTTGCTCCCGGATATATAAAATTAGGGCATCGTGAATATCAATATTATTTCTGGACTCCGGCATACAACGAAAACAATACCGTACAAGACCGTTCTAATACAGAAAATGGGGCTGTAATGGTTGTTAATGCTGGACAAATCTTAAATTCATTTTATAAAAGGGAGCAACTTCTACAAGTCGGTGCTTCATATAGAGCTTCACTTTGGTTGTATCTTGTTAATGGACCTTCGCAGATAGCAATTGACGTAAGACATCCTAAAACAGGAGAAGTATTAGCTACAGTAAAATCAAAAAAATTAGAAGACTGGGATACTTCAGTAAAGAATCATTGGACATATCTGGAACTATACTTCTCTGTACCTATACCTGATGATGAAGAAAGTTGTAAAGTAGATAATATAGTATTATCATTCAGAAATGACTTGACCGGAAATCAAGGAAATGATTATTATATAGATGATATTCGTTTAGAGAAAGTATGTAATGTTCCTGACGGAACAATCATAATAAGATGTCCTAATCCTAATTATAAGAATTTCTGGCATGGTACTATTGATAACGATTGGACTAAAGAGCCTAACTGGACAGCAGAATTAATTCCCGCTTCTGGAGATGATATTGAGTTTGCAACCGCTTCTAATAACGGACCTTCAGGTAATGGAAATGGTGCGGGAGCAGCTGTTAATGATCTGTATTTAGATAAAGACCGAATTATTGGAGATCTTACCAATAACTCGGATATGAACCTCGTAGTAACAACCCAAAATCAATTAACTATAAACGGAACCGTCAACGACAGTAACTCTGATAAAGGAACTATCATCGTAAAAACATCTCCAGATGAAGCTACAGGAACACTTATTTTTACCAATCCGGCAACGAACTTAGCTGTAAATGCGACTGTCGAATTCTATAACCAAGCATACGAATGTACAACTTGTGGTTACTATAAGAGACAATGGCAATATTTCGGAATACCGATAAATAGCTCTGCATTTCCTTCTACCGGGGTAGAAACTGTAAACCAATGGGTAGAGCCTTACAGCGGAGATAAATGGCGTCCTGCACCATATAGCCCGGATACTCAATTAAAAGCATTCAAGGGTTATGAAATGACCAATAGTGCTACTTCTTTACCTGACAAAATATATAATTTCACAGGTACACTAAATGTAGGTGATGCGATTGTGCCATTAACAAAAACATCGAATGTGAATTATTCAGGCATGAATTTGATCGGTAACTCATATACAGCAGCAATCCCAATCTCAACAGATGCTATTACTTTTGGCACCGG
Organism: Dysgonomonas sp. 37-18; assembly: GCF_001899125.1. Lineage (NCBI taxonomy): Bacteria > Pseudomonadati > Bacteroidota > Bacteroidia > Bacteroidales > Dysgonomonadaceae > Dysgonomonas > Dysgonomonas sp. 37-18. The sequence continues at coordinate 128,209 of NZ_MKVC01000047.1, forward strand.
ACTATTGGAAGAAGAAACTGTATACTTATTCAATACCGGAACTCGTGATCAATGGCGTAAGCTAAATGGATCTACTGCTACCGGTATTAGCGGAGGACAATATCAAGCTGTACCATTCAGCTTGGCAGGTCAGGCAACTTTACCTGATAGGATCTTATCGATGCATACATTCATGTTGAACGCTAAAACATCCGGTTCGATAACTTTGAAATACGCTAAATTAGGAAAGAACGAATTGATTAATCAATCAGCATGGCGTTTATTAAAAAGTAGCAATAGCGAAGCTTATCCTCATATTATTATGGATGTAATAGGTGATTCATCGGCCGACCGCGTATGGTTATTCGAAAATCCGGCAACTACAAACGGATTTGATAATGGTTGGGATGGATACAAGTTACTAGAAAATGGTTTGACTCAGATTTACGTATCAGGTACAAATAAAGAGAAGTTCCAAATAGCAACAGTACCACAAATAACAGGTACAGCTTTTGATGTAAAAACTTCAATAAATGAAAATTATACATTAAACTTATCTGTTACTCCAGATATAGAAAATCGTAAACTATACCTTCGAGATTTAACAACAGGACACATCTACCCTATTGTTAATAATGGAGAATATGCGATTAATGGAAAAAGTAGTTTAGATAAAAATCGCTTCGATATTGTTTCTAGCAACTCTGTACTAACTGACGATGATGAAGGTTCAGCATTAATCAATATTACGGTAAATAACAATGTTATCGTAGTGACCAATATGTCTGAAGTCGACTGTCTGGCTATTGTATATGATCTGAACGGTAAAAAAATATTTAGTAAAAACGTTAAGAAATATAGCTCCGAAAGCTTCACTGACGGTTACTTTATTCAAAACAGCATTTATATAGTTAAAGTAGCAGATAATAAACAGACAGTAAAAAAGACTAGCCGGATATTTATGAAATAAAAGCTGGAGTTATAGTTCTGATTAAAACGGAAAATAAAGAAAGAGACATTCTTAAAATATACTATCAACCAAGATAGTAGTGTAGTTTTGTAAAAGTTTTTGAGAACCTATGAGTCGTGAGATTCGTAGGTTCTATTTTTATTATTAATAATTAGAGATTTAGTGCTGAGCAATATTTGACGTCTACTTACAAGGTAATTCATCTAATATTTTGTAATATACCATAAGCTCCAATCACTTGTCGTGAAAGAGAGAGCGCTAAACAAAAGAAACTTGGATAAGAATCAGTATTTGTATAGTCTACAAAGAAGAAAGAATGTAGATATTAATTTGGTGCTTTAGAATATAAGTATGCAGCTATAAACATAAATACAATATTCGGTATCCATACGGCCAGCATTGGGGGCATCGTACCTGAAATAGCAAAAGAAGAGCTTACCGTCTGAAACATAATATAGGTTACACTCAACCCTAATCCGATTCCAATATTAAGCCCCATTCCGCCCTTCATTTTCCGAGCAGATAAGGATGCGCCTATTATGGTGAGTATAAATGCAGAAAATACTGAAGCGAATCGCTTATGGAATTCTATTTCGAATTGAGTAATACTTACCCCTCCGACATTTGCCAACCCTTTGGCCTTTTGTCGCTGTATATACGAATACAACTTAGGCGTTGACATTTGCTCAAAATCATTTACAGATACTAGGAAATCACTCGGTATAACATTCAGGGTGGTATCTATCCTAGTTCCGGTTGTGATTTTTTCTTTCATACCATGAAATTCGCGTATAGAATAATTATTAAGAACCCAGTGATATGCTGTATCATATTCTATTCTGCTTGCAACCAGTCTCGATTTTAGTTCCTTGCCTTCAAATTTATCTAAAGAAAGATTATACCCTAGTCGTGTTTTATTATCAAAACGTTCGATATAAAGAATAACTCCTTTATCTACCTGCATTTGTATACGACTTGCATAATCTACACTTTTATCCTTTATATATTTGTTCTGAAATTTTATACGCGTTTCGTTGGCTGGTGGAATTATGAAACTACTTAGAATGAATGATCCTACTGCGATAATACCTGCTGAAATCATATAGGGCTTCATTAATCGTTTGAAACTCATCCCATTTGATAACATTGCTATAACTTCAGAATTATCAGCAAGTTTGGACGTAAAAAATATTACCGCAATAAACACAAATAATGCACTGAAAAGATTGGTGTAATACGGTACAAAATTCATGTAGTAGTCGAATATGATCGCTTTTAAGGGAGCATTATTACTTAAAAACTTATCAAGTCGTTCGTTTATATCAAACACTACGGATATAGAAATAATAAGAATAATTGAGAATATGTATGTTCCCAAAAATTTCTTTATTATGTACTTATCAAGTATTGATAGTATTTTCATTCTATTCAGTTAATCACAAACGTCTTGAAACATTCTCAATCATCATTCTTTTCCAGCTCAAAAAATCACCTGCTATTATATGCTGACGGGCTTCTTTGACAAGCCATAAATAAAAAGCCAGATTATGTATAGAAGCGATCTGTAATGCTAGAATTTCATTCGTTATAAATAAGTGACGAAGATATGCTTTTGTGTACAAAGTATCAACAAATGAAGCTCCATTTTCTTCTATTGCAGAAAAATCTTTAGCCCATTTCTGATTTCGCATATTCATAATGCCATTGCGAGTAAATAATTGTCCATTACGACCATTACGTGTGGGCATTATACAGTCAAACATATCTACTCCACGTTCTATCGCTTCGAGAATATTGGCCGGTGTACCTACCCCCATCAGATAACGAGGTTTATCCTTTGGTAAAATCTCATTTACAACCTCTATCATTTCGTACATCTTCTCTGTAGGCTCTCCAACAGCTAACCCTCCAATAGCATTCCCGTCCGCACCTTTAGATGCTACATTCTCTGCAGCTCGTCTGCGTAAATCAGGATATACACATCCCTGTACAATAGGAAATAATGCTTGTTTATAACCGTATTCACATTCGGTTTCATTAAAACGTTTTATGCATCTATCAAGCCATCGTTCTGTAAGGTCTAGCGATTTTTTTGCATAAGTATAATCTGCATCGCCAGGTGTACATTCATCGAATGCCATCATTATATCAGCGCCGATAGTACGTTCGATATCCATAACAGATTCAGGAGTAAATACATGTTTAGAGCCATCGATATGAGAGCGAAAAATGGCACCTTCTTCGGTAAGCTTTCTATTATGGGCCAAAGAAAAAACCTGAAATCCCCCACTATCGGTCAAAATAGGCTTATTCCAACTATTAAATTTATGTAAACCTCCTGCTTGTTGTAAAATATCTAACCCCGGACGTAAATACAGATGGTATGTATTTCCTAAAATTATTTGTGCCTGTATATCATTCTCGAGCTCAGTCATATGGACGGCCTTTACAGCACCTTGCGTCCCCACGGGCATGAATATAGGAGTCTCTATTTGTCCATGATCTGTCGTTATCAACCCTGCGCGAGCACTAGACTGATCATCGGTATATTGAAGTTCAAAATCCATTCTTTTTTTTTATTCAAATCTGAGATGTTCTGGCTTGTTCTGTATCTTCAGATTCTTCATCTTGAGCCAGATCTTTGAGTTGCACTAAAACTATCGAAGCCTTATTTTTCTTTACTACAGTAAACTGATAGTCCTCGGCTTCAAGCTTGTCGTGAGTATTAGGAATACGACCAAACTTATCTATTAAATAGCCGGCCAATGTATCGTATTGCTTATCCTTATCGATAGGATGTGGTAGTTCGTCATTAATATCAGAGATGGCAGCAGTGGCAATTACAGAATATGTATTATCTCCGGTTTGTTCTACAAAAGGAATTTCATTGTCATACTCATCTTGAATCTCACCTACCAATTCTTCGAGAATATCTTCCATCGTAATAACCCCTTCTACCCCACCATACTCGTTAAGCACCATTGCTATTTGCTGATGCTTTACTTGAAATTCTTTCAGTAATTGACCAATCCTTTTAGTCTCAGGAGTAAATGAAACAGGACGAATAATAGAACGTATATCTACAGTTCCATTTATCCGCATTTTTTTCAATATATCCTTTAGATGAACAACACCAATCGTATTATCTATATTATCTTCATAACATGGAATACGGGAATAACCTTCTTCTATTACAAATTCGAGCGTTTTCTCATCATAATCGTTAGCATCAATAGCCACAACTTGAGTGCGAGGAACCATTATCTGACGTGCTGTCCGTTCTGAAAAATCAAATGCATTTTGAATAATATCAAATTCGGCACTATCTACATTTCCGCTTTCCTTAGCCTGATCAACAAGATAGCGCAGCTCGTCACTACTATACACTTCTTGCTCCGAAACAGTATGTAACCCTACTAGCTTAAGTATAAAATTGGCAATACCATTTAACATCCAGATAAATGGACGACACAGCCAATAAAAAGCATGTAAAGGATATGCTACAGCCAATGTTGTCTGTTCTGAACGTTGTATTGCCAACGATTTAGGAGCTAATTCGCCTAAAACAATGTGGAGTATAGTAATAATAACAAATGCCGTGATAAGAGAAATAGTAGAAAGAATATTCGGAGCAAGTTCCAATCCGAATAGCCCTATTAATTCTTTTATTATTTTAGATACGACAGGCTCACCAATCCACCCTAAAGCCAAGCTGGCAATAGTAATACCAAACTGAGTAGCTGCAAGATATGCATCAAGGTGTGAAACTATACGCTTTGACAGGATTGCTGTACGGCTACCTGCCTGAGCTTTCAGTTCCAGTTGAGAAGATCTTACTTTGACAATTGCAAATTCGGCTGCAACAAAAAAACCATTAAGAAAAACAAATAAAAGTGTAATTAGTATCGATATGACAATGTCCATATTTTTATATGAATGGTAATAGCTACAAAGATAATATAAATGTATATTTGTTTAACAAAAACGAATAAATCAATATCAATTAGTATTAATAAATTGTTGGAAATATATCATCTATTGATAGGTAAAACTTCAATCCAATAATCATCGGGGTCGTTTATAAAATAAAGTCCCATACTATGATTTTCGTAACAAACACACCCCATCTCTTTGTGATATTCTCTGATTTTATCATAATCACCATCTACTCTTATACATAAGTGGCTTTCATTTTCTCCCAATTCATAAGCTTGAGGATGGTCTCTCAGCCATGTTAATTCTAAAGAAAAAGGGCTAACACCATATCCCAAATATACAAGAGTAAAAGATCCGTCTGAAGCCTCTTTACGCCTTATTTCGTTCAAACCCAATGCTTTTTTATAAAAACTGATGCTTTTATCCAAATCTGTTACATTTATATTGAAATGATCAAATCTTCCTTTTATTTCCATAATTATTTTTCTTTTAATAAGAATACAAATATAATATGAATAAAATAAACGGTTGACTTTATCTCTTTTCTTTTGATAATCTTTTACATATAGATTATTATAAAGATTTGATTTACATACATCTAATTTATTGAAGCACTAAAAATTGAAAACTTTTGAAATAAAATCTTTTTCTTTTTATAAAAAGTACTATCTTTGCACTCGCTTAAAAGCAAAAGGTGAGGTCCCGTAGCTCAGCTGGATAGAGCAACAGCCTTCTAAGCTGTGGGTCAAGCGTTCGAATCGCTTCGGGATCACAATACAGCAATTATAAATAGCTATATATCACAAGATGTATAGCTGTTTTTTTAGAAGACTATAGTGAGTATACACCAGAGATTTATTACAACATTTTATTGCAAACTTTTACGCTTGATTTATTAAACTATCTACATAGCACAAGCGATACTATATATTGAAGACATAAATAACAAGAGAAAAAGAGATGAGACATGTTCGCAAACAACAAGCCAAATTTATTTTGTATCATTAAATAGATCTGTCACAGAAGACATCAACAGTCTAATTATAAATAAGATAAGAATAAACAAAAAAAAATATCTCCTGTTAAGAGATATTTTATTAATTACAAAATTAGAAAATAAATTGAATTTAAGTAATTAAAAGACATAAAAAAGAAAAAGGCATAATCTGCAATATGTTCATAAATTTAATTTAGATAGATCCACGAATATATATAATACACGTTATCAGCATATTACACATTGAAGTATATCTCTTAACAGGAGATATACCCTATACGATAAATTTTTGCCTTTGCTCTATACATTACATTTGTTGATTAATCAGAAAAATCAATGAGATAGCAAACTTTAGAAAAATAAATTATAGCATAATGTTTCTTTTCCACTCCAGACATTTACACGAACTATATATATCCATACAAAAGTTTCAATACCCTATAAAACGGGGTAACCACTTGTTTGTCTTTAATTTGTTTGTCTTTAATATTTGTTGTCATCCCATTTATTTTCAACCGCCGCTTGGGAAAGTATTCGGAAGAGAATATAGGGTATTGAAGTTTTTATACGGGATAGAATTATATATGCAAAAAATGAGTGATTAATTATTTCATTATAAAACTAAAACATTTACTAAATGAAACCAACAAACTTCAAACTAAACAGAAGCAAACTGAAAACATTATTCATAGTTATAATGTTAGGAGCTTCTTCCTTATTACGTGGACAGGTAACCATCGGTTCGGGATATGAACCAAATTCAAATGCGTTACTAGATTTACAGGAGCATTCCGACCACAGTTCTACAAAAGGGTTACTGCTACCACGCGTTTCACTTTCATCAACAACATCATTTTCTCCTTTACTAGCGCATGTAGCAGGAATGACTGTGTATAACACCGCTACGATAAACGATGTAACCCCCGGATATTATTATAATGATGGGACTAAATGGATAAAACTTTTTGCGGAAGTTTCAGCAGTTACACCTAAATTCTTTTATATGCCATCTATTGTGCTACCGACAGATACCGCAGACCCATCTTATAACACAGCTACACAAGAGTTTACTGTTGATTTATATACTCTTTACAGAGAACAATTCGAACTGACTAATTCAGCGTCGTCTATCAAGGGTGCGGGTGCAACAACTTTACCTGTGTTAGCTAGTAATGACTTAGAGTATTTCATTCCTTATTATGATAATACGGTTTTCCAGAATATCACATTAAGTAATACAGGGATTTTGAAATACAAACTTTTCGCACAATTTACTTATTCCGAAAAAACGTTTATGAACATTGTTTTTAAGGTTAAATAACAATAGTTTGTACAAAATAAAGATTAGTAAATTATGAAAATATTTTATGCATTAATATTTTGCGTATGCACCATTTCTGCATTTGCGCAAAACAATATAGTAAAGGATGTAAAACAAGAGACTAATGGAAATTATTGGTTTCGTAGTGCCACAATAAATGTTCGTAACTATGAGACTAAAGCTGAAGTATTGACGCATACCTTTAATGACACCACATCTCTAAAAGGGATAAACAAGCTGCCATTTCCCATTCATCCCATATTCTTATCGGTATATATACAATCGGGAAAGCTAGCTGCTTGTACTCTGTGGAACAACCTCGCGGAATATAATGTAATCAATGAGGGAATGTTACTATTGCCAGCTAAAGAATCTGAGAAGGAAATAGATCCAAAACCAGAAGATAATTTTTCTTCTCCATATTCCTTATCTCCTCTGTACACTTTGACTATAGAAGGAAATACTGCAACATTTACTTTTCCAGAGATTTATGGAAATAGTGATTATAACTTCCCATTAGAGGGTACATTGACTATTGTTCTTGTTAAAGACGAATCTTATAAAAATATATTATGACAAAAAGAATTATTTATATATTCTCTTGTTTGTGTATAAGTTTACTTAGCTCGTCACAAATTGGAGCACAGACTTGTAGTCCCAACTTCACTGTAAGTACCCAAATAAAGAATTCTACCTGCTTGTCGAATGGAGAAATAACCGTAACATTGGGTGGAGATACCACAAATATTTTTAATGTGCAATACGGACTTAGTTCTGAGGGCGGTTTTTCTATAAATCCTCAAAGTGATCATGTGTTGCGAAATATACCTCCCGGTACATATCAACTGACTGTTCGAGCTTTTTGTAAAATAGACAGTGAGTATAGTACGGTTAAAAATCTCTCAAATCTGGTTGTAGGAGGTAATTACAAAGTACCGGAAGTATCGCTTAATTCTGATGTCTCACGTAAATCATATCTAGGATGTGGTACAGGTATTATTGCGCTGAATGTTACCAATGGCAGTGGAAATTTTGAGTTTACTATTACCTCGGCACCCGCAGGGGTTGCTACTCCGCAGACGGTGACGCCCACAAAGAGTGGAAATGTTTACACATTTCCTAACACAAATTACCCTGCAGGGAATTACACCGTACAGGTAAATGACGGATGTTATACATCAGTAAGAGATTTTACATTGGGTACTATTTCTGGATTTCCTACTTTTAGTAACCTTACTCAGACTGCTTTTCTCCCCGATTTGGATAATACTCAAGGTTCATGTGGATATGTAAAATGGACTGCCTCTTCTACTGAAATATCGGCTAATCCTGATTATAAAAGATATTATAATGATAGAATGTATGAAATAGGAGCAGCTCCCGCCGGACAGATACCAACCCAATGGTCAGACTGGAACAGTACTGCGTCTGGCGGAATGTTATTGAATATATCTCCTTATAATATAGCTAATTTTTATTCATCAAATAGTCTTGCTATTTATATACGATTGAAAGGTTGTAATGACATTTACAAAAGCTTCACTACGAATATAAAAAAACCTACGTATTTCACTTATTCTATGCGTGATCGCAATTGCAATAACTATACATATACCGTAAGACCATGGACAGATTATGATGGATTATTTTGTTATCCATTACATATTGTAGTAAAAAAAACAACAGGGGGAGATATCGTTTATAATAATCCGAACTGGTTGAACAGTGTCAACTCGAATGATATAATGACATTAGAGTATGATACTCAGTATACTGTTACGTGTACAGATCAAAATGGAACAGTAGTCACGAGTTCAATTTCCGCTATAAACCGGAACATTTCATTTACAACCAATAGATTTGATTGTGACAGTTATCAACTAGTTTATTATCTACCAACCGGAACCCATAAGTGTATACCTGTTGAGGTGACTATTACCGACCCCAATAATGTGGTGGTATGTACCCAAACCCTAACTAATACTGCGACTAATTATTCTTGCCCTTTAGAGTATGGTAAAACATATACATTCACTGCAGTTTATGCTGATGGATTTACTTATACTACTACACGTAATATAGCATCCACTCTACCGACAAGTTATGCATTGAGCACAAGCAGTTCGTACGATGATAAATGTACTGTAGATAAAGGACGCTTATATATATCCGCAAATGCAGGCTGGCCAATAGGAACGACTTTAACAATAACAGGACCGACTGGATATGTTTCACAATCGGCAACAATGACATCGTCATCTGCCTCTTATACTATGCCTGCAACAAACTTACCTCCGGGAACTTACACTCTCACAGTGAATCATGGTTGCGGAAATCCTATTGTCTCGACCTTCAATAATCCGGGGATATATAACTATAAAGATCTTGGATATACTAGTCAACAAACTTGTTCGGGGATGAAAATAACTCCAACGGGTACTATAACGTATAAACGTAATCCTACAACTACATATTACCGCTTAACTAGTGGTCCTACGGGATATGATAAAACAGTAATTGCCCCCGGCGGATCCTTTACTTTCTCTGCACCGGGAACTTATGTGCTAGGTATATTAACCGATAATAATTCTACCGCTTGTGTTATTGGTGATACAACGATTGTTTATACAGCTCCACCGTTAGATCTCGACCCTAAGGCTACTTCGGCATATGTATGTGTAGGAGGAACAACCGGAAATATTTCGGTGAAAGCTATGAATGGAGTTGCTCCTTATACCTATCAGTTGTGGAATGCAGATAATACAGTGAAAATATCAGGTGTTGCAGATATAACAACCAGCGGTATTGCTCATTTTACTTACGGGCTAGCAGATGAGACTTATACAATTCGTATCAACGACCAATGTGGAAACGCATTTAAGCAGCAGATAATGATATCAAACCTAGAGACGGCAAAAATAGTATATGCGAGTTCAAATCCGATTTGTACAGGAGGAACAATACAGCTTAAATGCATAACTCTGGGGAGCACTAATTATACATGGACAGGACCAAATGGTTTTACTTCTGATATGCAGAATCCGACTATTAGCAATGTAGATACAAATATGACAGGTTGGTATAAAGTATCAGTTACACCTGAGTTTTGTGGTATAGCGAAACTCGATAGCATACATGTTACAGTGACACCAGCTTTGCTACCCACACCGAGTACTGCAGACCAATCTTTAGAGGTATGTGTACGAGAACAAGTAACTCTAACGGCAGAAGTGACAGGTGGAGAGGGATTCTATACCTATCAATGGCAATCGAGTACAGATGGCATATCCTGGTTTAATATAGCCGGAGCTATCAGTGCTTCCTATATTCCTCCGACACAAATAAGATCAGGAACATATTATTATCGCAGAATAACCTCCGACACGACTTGCGGTACAACCTACAATCTGATAAAAGTAAATGTAAAGGGATGCTACATACTTGTAAATCCAAATATACGCAGTAAAATAGAGCGAAAAAAAGACGGGACTTTCTGACCTTAGCCCGAATAAAACTACATATTTAAAGATGCAGAGTAAATAGTCTTTTTCTATTTACTCTGCTTTTATATCATTAAATAATACCAACGTTTTTTTGTCTATTATTTGATATTAAGAATATTAAGGTATTATCAATAGGTATTGGTTGTATATAAAAAGAGTATGCTCAAAAAAACGAACATACTCTTTTCACTTATAAATCAAGAAAGCACTATATAAAGGACTGGTATTATAAGCCCCAATAGTAGGTACCATTTGCCCCGTCCACTAATACCATTTTTCCCTTTTACCATAATAAGACCTGACAAGGCAAAGAAAATGAGAGATACGGCAAAGAAATCTGCCATTACACTCCAGCCCTTTACTTTATTGTAATGAAGCTTATTTATCCAATAAACGAATTGTCGTTTGCTATGCTTTTCGTAATCCAGCATTCCACTTTCCGAATTGTAAACGCCGACTCCACCGTCTAGCATCAATCTAAGATGCTGATCATCTATCGATAGAATTTTCCGCAAAGGCGGAACATCTTTCCTATCGTTCCACCAATATGTCAACTCTTGCGAACTAAGTCCTTTTTCAGCTTGCAGAGTTATCTCTTCGGTATGAAAAGCCGGGTCTTTTCCGTTCATATGATTCAATAGAATTCCTGAAATCGCATAAACAAGACTTACACCAACCATCAGAAATCCTAAGTCCCTATGAATAATCCTTGCCCAACGGCGCAATGTTCTACTGCTCGACGATACTGAATTCTTCTCCATCTAAATAGTAAATGGCGTAATAATCTTTATTGTTTTTCTTCATCCAATCACGCATCTCGCTAATATTAGCAAGTTCGGCCTGGCAAGTTTCAGCAGAACCGTCTTCCTTCACTTTCTTTTCGTTGACATCTTTTTCGTACTGATCTATATATTCTTTAGTCAAACGACGTTCTTTTAAGACTCCGGTGATTGCTAATTCAGAACCTACTAATTCGCGATTAAAACCACCTATATTTCCTTTAGCTTCTACCCGCATAGATACATTTTCGTTGTCACCTACAATAAAGCAACGTTTCCCCGAATGCTTACATGTGTGTGTTACACTACCTTTAACTATTACTTTTTTATTTACTAATTGGTCTGCCTCAGCCAATAAGCTATCTAATGGATACATGGCAAGACCCGATACTTGAGTTACAGATGTCGAATCTGTATCATTTTCTTTATTATCTGTACTCTTGCTTGTGCAAGAAACTAAACAAATAGCCATATAGGCTAATAACATAATTTTTTTCATATACACTTTATTTATTTTTTGAATTAGGCAAGATTAACAAAGCTACTAAGCCAGCTATACCGGTTAAAAAGATATATATTCCATTAAAAAATTTCCTTTTAGAAGAAGCCGTTATAAAAATAACTGTCAAGAATGCTATAATTAGATTAACTGCAAAACCATAAATCCCTATATAGTGAAAATAGGGTTGTATATAGCTAGTCTCTGATTTTTCGAGAGTTAAATATACAGGAAATGTCCATTTAGAAACAGCGTCCCATCTACCGGGCGTACGGTCAATAGTATGCTCTCCAATTCTTTTTAGGGTTTCGGCATCTAATGCATAAATCTTTTTAGCAAAAGGTGTCACGACGGAAACAGTCCAATCAAACATGTTGCCCATCAAGATTACTTCGTCCTTTTGCATATCTATCGGATCGATATCTAATTTCACCGTCTTATAATTAGCTCCATCATTTTCGATAATAAATAGTTCGCCTTGTTTGCTGAAAAGAAATCCATAGAATCTTTTATCGGCAACTTCCAGCATCGAGAAATATGAAGCCTCGATCTTCTCCCCGATTTTTGTATTCTTTATATAAGGACGGTTGTTAACCATCTTCATATGGAATAATTGATTGTTAGCATCCAACACAAAATATCCTTCATCGTAAGGCTTACGTGAATTTGGATTTCCTATAAGCCATTGGGCGGGATACTGAAACCCTTCTTTGTCGAGAGCCTGTTGAAAAAGCCTACTTTTTTCAACTTCCAATGTATTGGTTTGCGCATCTATAAACTCAATGTTATTTTTAAGACGAAACACATCGTTCGGAATTTCTAATCCTACACGCTTAGGCATAGTTTCTAATAAAATATAAAGCCCATTGACAGGAGTATTTATATCTGAAGGCTTGTATTTATAAACAACAGATTTAGATCGGAGTAACTGCGGGGTTATTTTTTGCCCATTAATACTATCCGGCAATTTCCCATCAGTCATCAACTGACGATAATTCAACATTGGCATCAGGGAGTCGAAATGCGCTGTATTATATTTGTTCCCCTTCAAATCTTCCATCGGAAACTTTTTGTTTTTGTAGTCTATTAAGCCAATATCTTTTAGGATTGTACTGTAATAGGCAAAAGGATATTGGTCTGAGTTATATGTTGCTTTATTTACCAAAGCAGGAATTGCCCACATTCCTATTAAGGTTATGAACAGCAGTATAATTATATAAATAATATTTTTAAACTTCATTTCTGTAACTTTCTATCAATTAATATTCCGTTATTGTGCCCCATCTTTAAACCGATACATAGAATAGAAGGGAAAGAAAAAGCAAAGAATCATTAAAACTACAAGATATGGCATAAATGGCATGTAGGCTCCTGAAACGGAGCGGATGAATAGGAAAGAAAGAAAGCCAATAGAGGCCAATGTATATCCTATTCGTTGACGCCATACGGGTTCAAGGCTTATCCATGCAGCGAATAAGTATCCAAAAATACCAGCAAACAAATATGGTAGGTTTCCCCATATCATTGCTTTTATAATTTCGGAAGGATAATAGAAAGAAAAAGAAAACGATAAGACTAGATAGCTTAACAAAAAGATAAATAATAAGATGCCTATTCCAAAAAAGAGTAAGATGGACATAATTTTTGTTTCTAGCATAGGTAAATGCAAAGTCAATTTAAGGCGCTTGTCATGCATTTCAGGGGCAAATTGAGAAACACCTAATAAAAGACCAGCCAAAAAAGGAATCCATTGTACAAATCCGGGGAGAATAGGCATATCCTTAAGTATCACTGTAGACCAAATTTGTACAGCGCCTCCAAGGCGAAATTGTTGTCCTGTGTTTATCAGTGTGTAAATAATCAGAGCAACGAAGATAATTCCAATTAAGGTAACTACACGTCGGGTTTTAATCCATTCTTTAAATAAAAGAGCTTGTATCATATCTATTTGTATTCTGTTTCTTATTAATATTTACCTGTCAAACCTATAAAAGCGTCCTCTAATGTCAATGCTTCCTCTTTTACCTCAGCAACAGCAAAAGGAGCTAATTTTTGATTCACAGCTTCTATTCCGTCAAAGGAATAAGTTTCCCAGAACGATCCGATCTTTTCTGTATTCCATAATCCATCTACAACACCTATCTCTTCAGTCTTGGTTGTAAAGCGATAGCGTTTAAATTTATTAATGATATAACTTGTAGGTTGGTGAAGTAATATTTTACCATAATCGAGAATAATACAATCATCGATAAGCATTTCCATATCTTGTATTATATGGGATGTAAGGAAAATTGTTTTATCTTCGGCTGTCGCATATTCTTTCAGATATTCAATGAACAAGCGGCGATAGCCGGGATCTAATCCCATAGAGAAATCGTCGAGAATCAGCAAATCGGGATTTTGCGCAAATAGTAATCCGAGAGCTACTTGAGAACGTTGCCCGCAAGACATCGTACTTATCTTCTGAGTTTTAGTTACCTGTAGTTTTTTCAGCAATTCATAATACGCATCTCTGTTCCAATTTGGAAAAAAACTACTATAGAATTTCTCTATTTGTACAACATTAAAATACGTATGCTGTATATGTCCTTCGAGCAAAAGACCTATACGAGCTTTGGTCTGTGGCGTAAAGTGATCCATTTCTTCACCAAAAATTCGACACACACCTGCTTGTGGACGTAGATATCCGTTGAGGATATTTATAATTGTGGTCTTTCCCGTTCCATTTTTTCCGAGCAATCCTAATATCTTACCTTTCTTGACTTCAAAACTCAAGTCTTGGTAGATAAGTTTTGTTCCATAATAGTGTGTTATTTTGTCACACTGAATAATTGTATCCATAATTGGTTCTTTTATGATAGTTGTTCTTAGTGATTCCTTATTCTATTTATTAAAAGCCAACTCCTACCGATAGAGCCAGCTCATTAAAAGTTTTACCAATGTATTTGGTAGAAAAGGCATTTGTCAAAGCATAATTAAATTGTGCATACCCTTTTAGCTTGCCTGGAAATAGTCTTGAATAACGAAAGGTTACATTTCCTCGGACACGGTCTGTCGTCAGATATTCGAATTCCCGGTAAATATAACGATCTAAACTAACAGAGGTAGATCCCTGAGTGGAAGAATCATAAGTTCCATCCTTCTTTTCGTTACCTCCTCCTGAAATATAACCGAGTCCAAGAGTTAAACTATACTGATTTAATGATTTTAGAATATTACGACTGGCGGACATTCCTACACTCCATTGATTTATATCTTGTTTGCGGTAATTCGGATAAATAGAAACAGTTTGCTTCATATTATTTGCTTCTCCATTAATCTTCAATATCCATATAGGAGAATAATCTTTTACTCCAAGATATGCGGTATACCCAGCACTAAATTTCCAGATTGTCTTATTCAACATTTCTTCTTGGCTAGAATAGTCAATCACGTTAGTTCCATTGGGTAGCGTACTTCTTTGATATGAATTTTCATAGTTTTTGAGCAATTCTCTACTTATATTAAATGAGAGTATGTGGCGATCGTTACTATTTAGCAATGTCAAATTCCCCCGATACTCATTTATTTTAGAAGTATGTTCTGTATATAGAACAGACGATGTGCCACGCTTACCATAATATCCGTCTCTCCACTTCAAAGTCAATTCATTAAAAAATAATATGTTAGGAGATAATGTAAAATTTAATTGAAGGGATATTCCTTGAAACTCTTCAAATAGAGGCTTGAAAGTATTAGCCTCTGTATAACCATCACTTTTACTGAATCGTACCTGATGCCCATAAAAAACACCAAAGTCTATCAATGAGTTAAACTGTTGATCCGTATTCCCATATGATTGAAAACGTATTTCTTCGATCCTACGTCGATATGTATAATTAATACCAGCCTCCCAAAATGGAGATATCCGGTAAGCAGCTCCTAATGTGAGTATCAAGTCCATTTCTCTGTTTTCATGACGAAGATCTTTAAATTTGGCATAATTAGAAGTTTTATAATCTAATTTTGTTCCTACATTAAATCCTCTGGCAAGTTCCGTACTAAATGCCCCTGTCAGATGATATATATCTAACGCTTTTTTCCCCTGCGTACTATCTGCATATTCCACTATGTTGAATGGGCTTACATAAGGATCAATAAAGGTAGCTCCCCCCATATTTTTGCCTTCAAAATGACTATAATTTACATTTCCATAAAATACTGTTTTGGAATTTAATCGATATAAAGATTTCACATCTGCTCCAGATTGGAAACTATTATCAGACTGAAAGTAGTTTCTTAACTTACCATTTTTCTTATTAAAATAAGCTTCTGCATAAGAAAGATTGTCGATAGTAATAGTATGAAGCCCGGCTGCATTATCAGAATACAGCCAGGGATTTGATTCTTGTACATACTCATAACTTTCCCATCCTGTTTTTTCGTATTGCGCAATTAGCTTTTTTGGTATACAAAATCCAATCAGAAGCAAAAGAATCGTTATATTATGTACTTTTTTAGCCATTATTTTTTGTTTATTAATCTTTCAGCGAAGCTTTCTTACGTTGATGAAAGTCGTTTGTTGAATTATTGGTATCTTTATATATAATGCGCGCACCATTTTTAATTGAAGCTTCGGCATCGATTGTACTTGGATCGGTTGTTCCATCTTGTTGATCGGTTGTTCCCAATGAATAATTATAAACCAATTTCCCTGCATTACTTTCAACTGCTTCCGTTGCTTCTTTATCTACATTACGGTATATTGAGTACCCAAAACCATTAATCATTGTTACATATCCCGCATCAACGGTAGATGTTAGTCGCTTAACGCCATCAACTCCTTGTCCTTTTATTTCTACACCATCAAGAATCCATTCTACCGGAATCTTTAAGCTTACTAATGCCGTACTTCCGAAATAATCTTCTCTTTTTGTTGCATCACTAGCAAATGCTGCCGGAGTTGTTCCTTGTGTATTAAAAATGAAGAATGTTGGAGATATAGTACTTAAAGGCCATGCATTACCCGCTCCATAAACCGATGCTGACAAGTAATGACTTGTAGGAATAACAGAAGCCGGAGAAGGATAAGAAGTCGTATTTGTATATTGTCCCGAGATATCATATGTACAATAATATTCAGAGTTCGCTAAATTTACCGAATTACTATAGGTTGTAGTATTGTCTACTGCATTTTTTAAAGCAATTACAATTTGCTTACCGGACGCTATTTTTACCGGATTCTTAAAATACCAGATAGCTGCTCCTGCCGGAACCCATCCTTCTGCCTCATACGAAAGCTTTCCGTTCGAATAGTATTTATTAGCAGATGTAAAATTGTAAGGTATAGTTGTACCTAACGCTGTATTTTCCAAGCTCAAATCAATACTTGAGTTATTATACAACACAACGTATGCATCATTCTGAAATTTTCCCGATCCATCATTCTTTTGACATCCCCCAACATATAATTCTTTGATAACTATTTGTCCTGTCTTGGATGCATTCAATTTTAATTCAACCGGGGCGGCACTAACCCAATTATTTCCAATCGTAAGATTCGATTGGCCATTCAAAACATAAGAGCTTCCACCAACGGCCCTATTATCAGTTGCTGTTACCTGATAGATACCTGTAGAGACTTTAAAAGATGCCTCCCCCGAAGCGTTTGTTGTAGCCGTATATGCTGCTTTCGTAGTTGTATTAACGAGTGTAACAATAACATTTTCAGATGAAGTGTAATCATCCGGATAAACCAGTTTTACAGCCACATCATAAGTTTGATATTTATCATTATCATCAGTGTCATTACAAGAAGTTCCAATTGTAAGAACTGCTATTAGTAAGAAAAATAATTTTTGTAAATTCATAAGTTACTTTTTATATGTTTATATTTATTTTACATCTTTCTCAACCATCCTTTTACAATTTGATACGAAGAGTTAGTCCGTAATAAAATTCAGGTAAATAACCTGAGCCGAATAAAGAATATTCACTATTATTTTGTTTATTCTTAACCTTTGCAACATTATTAAAAAAGTTATTTGCCAGAAATGATATTGAAACATGATCACCCAACTCTTTTGTCACATTCAGATTCGCCGAAAAATATGCGGATATATCTGTAGGTTTGAAATAGTAATTGACATTTGACCGAACCACCATTCTTGCCAGCTCGTTGAATAAAGCGGAATCATTATCTTTGGCCCATAAGAACTTTTCTTTAAATGGGATTTTTGTATTCATATCATCCAAGCTCACATAATATAAAGGATAAAGAGCAACAAAATAGTCTCCTTTATAGATATTTGTCTCTGAATTTGAAGGGATGTAATCACTTCTATTGTCTATTACAAAACCTCGTGAACCGGTAGATGATTCGCTCAATTTTTGCTTATAATCGTACAAGCAACTTTCCAATCGAAGAGATACTATGAGGCGTATTGCTGGTATATGAGTACTTATCGAAAGATTATTTGTTATTTTTTTAGAGAGGCTGCCATTAGCAACTTCATCTGTACCTTCATATAGACCGATATATTTATAAGGATTTCCATCAGCCATATTTTGAGAAAGGCTGGGCGAATATGCTATCAACTTTGTTTTTAGACCCTTATAATAGTTGTAAGATCCATCTACTTGGAATGAAGTATGAATAGAGGGGATTTTTCCGAAATTAATTACCCATTCCAGCCCTCTTTTCGAAAAATCAGATTCATTGTAATAATAACTATTGGTCTTAAATGTATTCCTTTCTTTATAAGCTAACTGTTGGCTAGGCAAATTCCCTGTCAAATCTGAAACGGTAACTATTCCGGTAGTCTTATCTATTGCGTATGAACGGTTAGCTTCAGGAATTAAATTATTGTCAAGTGCTGTCTGATCTGTAAATTTATAAGAATACGGAGTGTATAGGGCAGCATCAGCATAAGGGGCTATTGTCTTACTATTATAGGCTAGTAACGAAATATCTACTTGTCCAATACGAGCATTGAATTCTAATTCTATTAAACGGCTTCTTTGCCATTTAAGATTCGGATTGTAAATAGTTGTACTGGGCATCGTATTATATGCGTAATACGTTGTATTTTCTGCCGTTGTACCTGGTGTAAAGACCAATCTATCCTGATAGGTAGGAGTTGGATTTAATATATATGAAGAAGGAAGCTTTACAGCATCTCCAAATCCTGCACGTAAACTCATTAAAGAAAGAGTGTTTTTGGGACGATTCCAGAATATATATTTTGCACTAACCCGAGGAGACAAGCTATTAATTGTTCCGTACTCGGATTTACTTATATATGTTAAATCACTTCGAAGACCAATTGATGCCTTTAATGAAGTTTCACTAGGTAAGAGAAAAGCTACCTCATTTTCGGCAAAAAGAGCCAGATTATTTACTGCAGACTGATCGCTATATTTATATTCTCTCCATGTAGGAGCATAGCGCATATCGGTATAATATATTCCCTTGCCTAGATTTGTAGTCCGATTAAAATCTGATCCAAGCATGAATCGATTAGTAACATCTCCGAATTTTCGTACCCAATTAGCTTTCATCTTTGCCGTAAACAAAAGAGGTTTACTATCTTCTCTTCTTGTTGTATACCAATATCCTCCGGGGATCAGTATAATCTCGGCATTCGGGTTGATGTCATACAAAGAACCAATAAAATAACCAGATTCTGATGTATGAATAGCAGCAGTTGAAGTATTACTATCCTTGTTTTCTTTCTTCTCAGATTGTAGATCCGAATAATTAAGAGTTCCCGAAAATTCTAATTTAGTAATCCACGGTTTGTTAATTAGCCAATCTAGCTTCATATTCAACCGAAGTGCATTATCCCTTTCTTTAGTGTAAGTATCTACAAAAGCATCCGGATCTCCTTTCGAATTATAGCCTCCAACATTCCCGGTCAAACCCAAAGAAAAATTTAAAGGATTATTCCGATATGGATTAAATACCTTGGAATAAATCAGAGATAGATTGTTCCGGACATAAGTCGTATAAGGCGAAGCTATATCGGAGTTGGATTTTGTATGCTCAAAACTCGTATTAAGTATCCCCCACTTCTTTCCTAGGAGGAAGCCTTTGTCGATAGCTATAGATTTCGTATTCGGCTTGGTACTTAGTTCTATATTTAATGGCGATTTGCCTTTCTTGGAATTTATACGTATCATCCCATTAGATAAGTCTCCATGCTCGACAGAAGGAACTCCGGTTATAACCTCTACAGACTCAATATTATTTGAAGCGATATTGCGGGTATCAGCCCCCTTTACTTCTTTTATAAATTGACTATTGTTGGATATTCGTACACCATCGACTTCAACTACTGTTCCAAAAGAAGATAAGCCTAGTTCACTTCCTCCGTTAGAGCGAAGATTGAAGCTATCAGCAGCACCCCTAACGCCAGCTAAATGTGTTTTTTTACTGGTTTGACCCCCAGGTAAAAGAGCTGCTATTTCAGTGATATTCAACACTTGTATCTGATCCAATGCTGCTCGTTCGATAGTATAGGCTGTTGTAAGATCTTCCACTTTCTTCTCTGCAGTAACAACTATTTCATTCAATAGTAAGTTATCCTCTGCCAAATAAAAAAGCAGATCGTTTTTATTCTTATCTACTTGTATTTTGAATGCTTTTTTCTCATATCCCAAAATAGAAATATTCAGCTCAAAAAATCCCGCCGGAATATTTTTAATAGTGAATTTCCCTTCAATGTCGGAAGTAACAGCTAAGCCAAGATCTGAGATAGAGATTGTAGCATACTCTATGGGCGTCTGATGTTTCTTGTCTAAGAGTTTTCCCGATATAGTGTAGAACTGGCAATATGCAGATTCAATAATGCATAAAAATAAAAAGCAGAGTAATAAACTCTTTTTCATTGATTTTATAAAATATTAGAAATGCAAATTTAGTTGTTGAAAGAAAGGCCTTCAATCGCATTTTCTTGGTATTTTAGGTCTAATTAATAACATATAGTAGGTATCTCGACTCTGTTTTTATAAAATAGCTATTAATATTACCTAATTTGTTTCTTGTAGTATAAAACCAGGATTGAGGAAAATCATTACTATATGTTGTAACAACATGGAGTAATTCATTATCTTTGTTGATGAATGAACGAAAATTATAGATAATCATTATGAGTTCAAATCAAGATAATGCATCCCGATGGCTGAGTAAAAAAATAGCAGAAGCCAAAGGTTCATATATTGTAGCTGCGGTATTTACTATTTTAAGTGCGGTATCTTTTATCGTTTTTTGCTGGTATTTATCACAATTTGCAGCCTTATGGCTTAATCGAGAATTACTTCAGCCAGACCCTCTCCTATATTCATTAGTGTTTCTTACGGCTAGATATATCTTTGCTCATTTTGCTTCGATATTCAACTATAAAGCGGGAAATACGATTGTATCCAAAGTCAAAAAAAATCTATATCCCATATTATTAAACAACAATAAATTAGACTCTGTAGCAAGCACTCTCTATATTACCAGAATTTGTGAGGATTTGAAACCTTTTTATGCCTTTTTTATTCCATACGCAATGGCATCTCTTTTGGTTAGTGGAATGATACTTGTTGTTAGTTTTTGGATCGAAAAATGGGTTGGTCTTACACTGTTGGTTTCATTGATTGTTATCCCAATGCAAATGATAATAATAGGCATAGGTGCTGAAGCTCTTCATAAAAAACACATTAATCTCTTTTTGAAATATTCAGCTGTATTTTATAATCGCCTTCAGACTATTGCCGAAATAGTTAATTTAGATAACTTCAGACCTCAATATAATTTCTTGTCAGAAAAAAGTAAGGAGTTAAATAAAGCAACGACTAATGTCATGCGAGTGGCTATTTTATCGTCAGCAGTATTAGAATTATTTGTTACTATTTGTATTGCTGTCGTTGCAATCTATTTAGGGATGAGTCTTCTCGGTATTATGACAGGACCTAATTACGGAAAAGGTTACGACTTTCAGATTGCATTATTTTTACTAATGATGTCTCCTTATTTTTTCTTTTATTTACGGAAATTCGTGAGTGCCTACCATGACAGAAACAGAGCTGTGGCTGCAGCAAAATTATTAATACCAATATTAAATGAAGGCATCGACACAACTTCAATCAATATCGATCTTCAGTTTAACAATTTAGCTATTAACAATTTGAACTTCGCTTATCCCGATTCACCGGTGAAAGTTCTACACAATATTAATGTACAATTTCCTTCAAAAGGACTGGTATTAATAAAGGGAATTTCGGGCTCAGGAAAATCAACCTTGTTGAAAATATGCTCCGGAAGCCTGTATTTACAGGACAATAGCATTTCAGTAAACGGAAAGGATGCTAAGTATTCGCAAAAGTGGCTTAAAACCAATTCTTCATACATGAATCAATTTCCTTTCGTTTTTGACGAAACTTTGAGATATAATGTTTTCTTAAAAAATGAAACGAATAAATCACAAGAATACCCAGAGTTTTTAGATAAAATACTTGCTAAAAAGGACGATGGTTGGGAAACTAAACTAAGTCATAATGGCAAACAACTGTCAGGAGGAGAAAAACAATTAGTTACACTTGCCCGAATGATGTTGTATCCAAAACCAATAGCAATATTAGATGAGCCTACAGCCAATCTGGATCCCGATACAATCGAAATTATCATTCCGGAGATAATGAAATTAGCAAAAGACCGATTAGTAATAGTCGCTTCTCATGAGAAAATGTTCGATAATGTAGCGAATACAATCGTAAACTTAAATTGGGGAGAGCAAATGAGTCATGAATAAATTTATAAGAGTATATATATTAAAGCCCTTAGCTGGCAAATGGTTGCGAGGTACATTTCTTCTACTATTGTGGACGATCTCTTTTATTGCTCTTCCGGCTATCTCAGGATGGTTTTTGGCGATCTGTAGTGTGGTGTTTGTTACTGCAAGTACTACCTTTTCGTATCTGGTACCATCTGCTATAATCCGTTTAATGGCATTTTTCAGAACGGCTGCAAGATACTTTGAGCGATTAGAAAACCACAAAG
The DNA here is from genome assembly GCF_001899125.1 of Dysgonomonas sp. 37-18. Taxonomy (NCBI): domain Bacteria; kingdom Pseudomonadati; phylum Bacteroidota; class Bacteroidia; order Bacteroidales; family Dysgonomonadaceae; genus Dysgonomonas; species Dysgonomonas sp. 37-18. The sequence continues at coordinate 151,216 of NZ_MKVC01000047.1, forward strand.
CCACACTAGACGCTCAGCAGAGCTTGCAATTAAGAATTTTTCAGTCCGTAGCCAGATTTCCCTATTTCAAAAAACAGGTAAATAATAATTCTACACTACTCGAGAACAGTACACATGGAATCGACCAGATATTGAACCACATTCTTTTGTGGCTTTTACCTTTTACGGCACTAATCATTTCACTCAGTATATATTTTTTCTTTCTTATTGTCTTTTCTCAAACTATTGCAATAGAATTTTTGATTTCATCTGCTATTCTTTTATTTATTATTCCTCAATTAATTTTTAGGAAAAACAGAAGACTCTATGAAGAACTAAAGATATGCCGCGAAGAGAACAATCAAGTTCTTATACAAAGCTTTAGAGGGAGAATAGAAATATCGAAATACAGTTTGGAAGAGAAAGTTATCGGACAATACGAACAACGGCTATTACGCCTCGAAGAATTGGAAGACAAGTTACAAACCAATTCATTTTGGTTGCAGCTAATTGCGGGACTCGGTTTTAGTTATATTGCATCGCTTGTACTATGGAGTTCAGATGGTAATGGCATAGATGCACCTACAGCCATCGGGATATTTTTCGGTATTATGGCACAGGCCGAATTGGCAGAAATGCTATTTTCGGGAAAATCGGAAAAGAGTGCTGTTGCTCATCAAGTTGAAGATGTTGATAGAATTATCAAGGATGGGGAGAAACCTCTGGAAACTGTAATCGTACATTCAAAAATGGAGAGCCTAAGTCTTAAAGATGTGAGTGCAATGATCCCTGAGACATCTGTGACTACTTCAGAGGTGTCATTAGAAATAAGAAAAGGTGAATGGATTTCACTATTCGGAGAGACTGGAAAAGGAAAAACGACTTTATTAAACAGCCTTTTTTATCCTGAATACCATAGAAGTGGATCGTTAGTCTGGAATAACAATATTGAATTGTCTCATCTACCTGTTCCTGAATGTATTTATGTTACCCAAAAAGCTTATTTATTAACGGGAACATTGCGCGAAAATTTTGAAGGTAATCCGGACGAAGCTATTGAACACGTACTAGATACAGTAGATCTTACTAGCTGGCGTTTATCGCTTCCCGATGGACTAGATAGCTGGTTGGGAGAGAACGGCGAAATTCTGAGTGGTGGGCAGCGTAAGAAATTACTTCTGGCACAAGCCTTGCTTAAAAAGCCACAACTATTAGTTGTGGATGAACCAACAGCCGGTATTAGCTCCGAAAATGCTATTGCTATATTTCAGAATATAAAACGTGAATATCCAGACATTACAATTTTAATGGCGACTCACCTAAAAGATTTTGAATATGTATCAGATAAAATTGTAAGGATATAAACGCTCTTAGACAGTTATAAATATTTACTTAAGGTTTTTATTCCTTTTTTCAAGTTATATCCTGAGATCGCAACATCTGGCCTATCATTTTTTATTATATCTGCACCATAAAGACAATCCTAAAAATAAATATTTTTGTAATATACTAATATAAAAAACTATTATCATGCAAGGAAGAATGAAGCATCATCAGTTATCGAAGATAGAGATAGATGATGTATTGAAAAAAGCAGAAGTTGGACGCATAGGTACACACAATGAAAATGGGTATCCATATGTTGTCCCTGTACATTTCATCGTCTATGATGAAAAAATATATATCCACGGACTGATCAAAGGACAAAAGATTTCAAACTTGACTAAGAATGATAAGGTTGGATTTGAAGTGGATGAAATGGGTGCAATCATTCCTGATAACGAAAATGTTTGTGATACAAATACTGCATTCAGAAGTGTAATTATCTTGGGTACAGCCAAAATGGTAGAAGATAAATCGCTCAAAGAAAATGTGCTACATGCTGTTGTTTCAAAATATACCCCTCAATTATCTCATTTGAGCTTTCCTGAAAAAATGCTGAAAGCAACGGGTATTATAGAGATAAATCCAATTGAAATCACAGGGAAATATTATAAATAAAAGGACATTTTTTATTAAATGTCCTTTTACCATCAAGGGGGTTTGTAACAATCTAAATATTTTCATTCATTATCAATGAAATGAGTTATTATATAAGATCATACAGCCCTATCAAAAACAGGTATTAAATAAAAAAATTAGCGCCCGGTTACTTGCAAATACTCAATCCGTTTCTTTTGATAATTAGCATACGATTCAACATACTTATCGCGATTCTGTTGTAATAATGTCTGGGCATCTAATACATCCGTAAGAGTTACTGTGCCGGCTTTATAATACTGATTATTAAGACGCAAGTTTTCTGTAGATTGCTCAACACCATCTTTAGCCAACAATATTTGCTTATAAGTATTATCCAATTCATTTTTTACATTCTGCATTTGTAACAACAGTTGTTCTTCGATATCTATCTTATTGTTTAATGCTATCTTTTCTTGTATTTGCTGCTGCTTGATAGCATGAGAACCACCCCACCATCCGGAGATTGGAATATTGACAGAAACAAAAACGGCCCCATTTGTATTCCATTTATCCATAAAGTTATCTCTGGAATATGTTGCGCCAATAGCCACTGTGGGTAAATAATCAGCTCTTTTTATTTTAGTCTGTAGCTTCGAGGCTTCTACGTTTTTATCAAGGAGTTTTGCTTCTGCTCTATTGGGTAAAACATTTTTATGATCCACATAATATTTTATAGGTGATTCTACGTCTTCAATATTAGGAACCTGTATATCTAAAGAATCTGCTGAACTCAAATCCATAGCCATTTGCTGACACAAAGACATTTTTACCAATTTGATATTATTATCTAGATTAATACGATTACTTACGACTTCATTCTTTTTTAATTTTACCTTCAAAACATCGTTATTGGTAATCATTCCTGTCTGATAAGACAATTCTACATCTTTCAGTAACTGATCTATCTGACTGTCTATAACATCCAAAGTTTTTCTTTTTTCATACAAAGAAACCAATTGCCAGTAAAGATTCTCTGTATTCAGCAACATATCATTTTCGGATAGTTTAGCCTGATATTGGCTTACCTGAATTCCTAAGTCAGCCAATTTATTGCCATTGATTATTTTGCCTCCGGCAAAGATCAGTTGCGTCGCTGTAATACCAGCACTCATACCATTTTTAAGAAATCCGATCGGGGCTCCTCCCATGTTCATCGTAACCAAAGGATCTTTAGCCGAGAATCCAAATGCTGAAGCACTGACCGATGGAAAATAATTAGTAAATGCATCCTTTTTCGTTTCCTTGGATGATTCGATTTCCAACCGACTATTTTTAATTTTTCGATTGTTCTCGATAGTCAATTGCTTGCAGTCTTCGAGACTATACTTCGTCTGTGCAGATATAAATACAGTTATCATACACATTGTTACTATTATTGTTATATATTTTTTGATCATAATTATTCGGTTTCGTCTTTAGATATATTTTTATCTTCATGCTTGTAAATAAGCCAATAAGCAAGGGGTAATAATGTAAGGATGAATATCATGGAGAAAATAGTTCCAAAACTGATAACTGTTCCCATCGGACACCAAAGCGGGCTCTTACTTATGATCATAGGAATAACGCCCATAGATGCAGCAGCTGATGTAAGGAATATAGGGCGCATCCGTCGTTTTCCAGCCTCCAATGATGCTTCAAATACTGTTTTACCGTGTTTATGCCTTAACTCCTCGGTGTAATCGTACATAATAATTCCATTACGAACGATAATACCAATTAGGCTCACAATTCCCAACACAGCCGTTATACTAAAGTCCACATTCATAACCTTTAAACCAATAGCCGCACCAAAAATGCTCAAAGAGGTAGAGGCCAAAACGAGTGTAGCTAAACTTATCTTCTTGAAGTGAAACACAAGTATGAAAAAGATAATAACGATTGAGATAGAAAGAGCTTTAATCAGTTTTGGCATTGTCTCGCCATCAGATTCCTTCACTCCTCCATATGAAATAGAAACACCTTTAGGTAACGATTTTGCAGTCACTGCATTCACAATCTCCTCTACCTTTGGTTGAACCAGTCCCGATCTTTCGCCTCTCTTTAGATCAACGAAAACGGATAGGGTGCGTACTCCGTTCCTTCGGTTGATTTGACCTTCAGTCCAGTTTGCTGAAACATCAGCTATCTGGCGTAAAGGGACACTTGGTGATAATAAACCTGCAACATACTCATTCGATACATCCTCGGCCACAGGATCTTTATTCTCCCATTTGGATTTCAATACAACAGGCAATGAATAATCATTTTCCCAGATATTAGTGATTGGTGTTCCCCCGAAACGGGAAGCCAAACCTAACGCCAAAGTTCCTTCATTTACGCCCAACCGATTAGATTCTACAGGGTCTAGTGTTATCTTTATACCGGGCAACGGCTCCTCATAATTTGTATAAATTCTGATCGGTTCATCCAGTTTCTTTAATTTAGTCATTAAAGTGTCTGCCACTTTCTTCAGATCGGCTATATTCTCTCCCGATATACGAACGTCAATGTCAGCATCTACTGATTCATACTCTAATTGTTTGAATTTTACAAAGGCATTCGGATAATGATAGGCATATTCAGTGGAATACTTATCCAACAACAATTCTGTATCTTCATTCGATGTTGTATTTACAATAAACTGAGCAAAATTAGGTCCTCCCACTTTAGGAGCATAAGCTGTCTGAAAACGAGGAGATCCCGTTCCGATAAAAGACGTTACAGAAACGACAGTCTTCTCCTTCCTCAAAATCTTTTCAAGATCCTGAGCTATTACTTCGGTCTGTTCCAGAGAGCTGCCGTTCGGTAAATATATTTCAACTGCAAACTGGTTCCTTTCAGCAATAGGCATGAGTTTCTGTGGAACATTGGCAAACATGTAAATACCCGATATGATAGAAATGATACCTATCGTAAGGGATATCTTCGGGTATTGAAATACTTTTTCCAATAGCCAATTATATCCGTTTTGTAATTTATCTAAGAATGTTTCTTTCTGCTTCTTACCGGGCTGATGTAATCCATTACGTATAAAGAAATATTGTAGGAATGGTATAAAAAGAACAGCCACAGCCAAAGATACACCCAACGTAATAAGTACAGTCCAAGGAAAGAGCTTTACAAAGTCAAGAAACTGCCCTGTAAGCATCACCAAGAATGGAAAGAAAGTTAGACTGATTGCCAGTGTTGCCGAGATGATTGCTTTAGCATATTCTTTGGCACTTTCTATCGATGCCTGCCAACGAGGAATACCATGATCCAATTTTTCAAGATAGCTGTCTACAACTACGATCGAATTATCTACAATCATACCCAATACCACGATTAGGGCAGCCAATGTCACCGTATTAAGCTCCATGCCAAAAGCAAGCATCAGCCCTAAAGAGATAAAGATAGATATAGGAATGGAAGATGCCGCAACGCCGGCAACCCGTAAGGGTAATAATATCATTGTTACGAGTATAACAGCTACAATAGCAATCATTAACTCTTTTAGGAAAGTTGTGATAGAATGAGCCACAACTTGAGGTTGATCGGCTACACGATAGATATGAATATCACTAGGAATATCATTCTGGAACTGCTCGAGAACCTTTTCGACATCTTTTCCATATTGAATAACGTTATACCCTTCACGCATTTCAGTAGATAGAACGAGACACTTTTTACCATTGTTGGTAGTATAGCTGGTAGGCTTAGGATATTCCCGAACAACTTTCGCTATATTTTTCAATCGAATATGATTTCCCTGAGCATCTGAATAGATAATTTGTTCTTCCAAATCCTTCTCAGATTGATAGGGTCTCTCGATATGTATTGGCACATCCATATCACGATTATCAATCTTACCTGCAGTAGTAATAAATCCCTTCGTGATGAGCGTCTGATAGAGGTTCAATATATTAATACCATATGCTGCCAGTTTTTCTTTTTCAACATATATACTTATCTGTTCATTTTGTTCACCATAACGACGCAGATTGGAAACAGATTCGATAGTTCGTAAACGGTCTTCGAGATTTTCTAAATAAGTTTCCAATTGACGATAAGTTTTGGTCTCCGATTCAAGCGTTATTAGTAATGCCGAAGTATCTCCAAAATCATCATTAGCAATAAGAGCCAAAACGCCGGAAGGTAATTGCATTTTGAAAAACATTAATCCATGTTTTATTTTTGACCATACCTCGTCCTTGTTATTTACATCATCATTCAGCTCTACATATACATAGACAATCCCATCTTTGGAATGTGAATATGTCTTCGATTTCTTTACTTCCTTGTATGTAAACAAGAAATTCTCAAGAGGTTTAGCCAATTGCTCTTCTACTTCGGCAGAAGTGGCTCCGGGGTACACTCCCACTACAACTCCCTGACGGATTGTAAATACAGGAAATTCCTGTTTGGGCATCACATTAAGGGCATAAATTCCAAATAGACTTAACACTATTACAATGAGCAATATAATCTTATTATACTTCATTGCCCAGCCGATAATACCAGATTCTGATTTCATATCTTCTTCTTATTTAGCTATTTCGACTGTTACACCCGGACTTACATTCTGATAGCCTTCAATGATTAGGTTATCCCCATCTTGCAGTCCATCCTCTATTACAACTCCATTACCTATCAGTTTACCTTGAGTTATTTCTCTATATACGGCCTTATTTTGGTCGTCTTTTAACCAAACAAATTGTTTACCGGAAAAGTCTACCTGTATGGCTTTTAACGGAACTATAATATTCTTTTGACCTGAGGCTTCTGATGGATTTATTAGATAAGCTTTGCACACCATCCCCGGCATAATCTGTGAGTTGGGATTATTTACCTGTACCTTGATATCATAAGTATGTGATAACGGATTTGCAGATACTCCTTTCTCCTGAATCTTGCCTTCAAACTCAGCATCATTCAACGCAGATATTTTTATCCGTGAAGATTCACCAATCTTTATTGCTGAAATTTCGTTCTCGGGAATAGCTATTTTTATTTTCACCGAATTTATAGTTACCAAATTATAAATTGGAGTACCAGGAGCGACATTAGCACCTGCTTCTTGATAGCGTTGACTTACTACACCAGATATGGGAGCATACAAATTACAGTCTTGTAAATTCTTACGGGTAATTTGCTCATTAGCTTGCGCCTGCTCTAACTGAGTCTTCGCCTCTATATATTTTATTTCGGGAAGGCTGTTATTCTTATAGAGAATAGACAAGCGATTATATGCATCTTGTGCCTGATTAAGGGTCGATTTTGCTGCATTGTGCATACTTTCAATAGAACTTGTATTCAATCGGGCTAACAATTGTCCTTTCCGAACATTTTGCCCTTCCTGTACATATACTTGTTCAATATTTCCATTTACTTGAAAACTAACATCAACCGCATTCTCACCTTCTACAGTTCCTATATACTCTTGTTGGTATATATCATCACTATACTTTATTGTTTGTATTTTTACGGGAACAGGTCTTGAATTGGCTTCTTCACTCTTTTTTGCGGAACAGGAAACCATTCCTAAAAATAGAAGACACAATACCGATCTACTAAAAAATAATTTCAATTTATCCATAACTTTCATTAAAAAGTAATTTTACAACTATTTATTTCTGTCGCAAAGATCTCTTTATAATATGGTTCTGTCTAAATCAATACTACGCCAAAAATGTTCAAAACTTCGTTTTTTATGCAGTTTTCAACATTTATTTATATTTTTAGGGTCAAAATGAAACATATAAGATCATGAATAAGGAAAATTATGCTAAAATATCGCTGGATGACTTTAAAGATCAAACCTCAAATCACGGAATAAAGAACTTTGTTATATCCGATGATGGTGCTAATATTGATGATTATGCTTTTGATTTCAGATATCCGCAAATTATGGAAGGAATAGCTTTTGCTATTTGTGTGAAAGGTACCGGACGAATCAAAATTAACTTACGTGAGTACAAGATTGAGCCTTGTACTATTATTGTTGTTCTGCCTAATTATATTTTAGAATTGGTAGAGCAAAGTGAAGATTTAGTTGTAGAGTTCTTATTATTTTCTTTTGACTTTATTTCCGATATCAAGTTAATTATAGATATTGATATTCCTAAAAAAATAGATCAGATGGCTTGTTTAAAGATAAGTGAAGAAGAAACGAATGACTTATTGGAATTGCATGCCTTTATTGTAAAGCGTTACAAAAGAACAAATTTTCTTTACAAAGAAGAAATTGCACGAAGTTTATTGCAGACATTAATTTTTGAAGTTTTGCAGCTATATCAGGACAAGAAGATTGACTATAAGGTATTGACCCGCAAAGAAAAATACTTACAAACTTTCATCAGCTTATTATTTGAATATCATATGAAAGAACGTAGTGTTCGTTTCTATGCAGATAAAATGTTTATTACGCCCAAATATTTATCCCAAATAGTGAAGGATGCTAGTGGTATACATATCCAACAATGGATAGACGATATGGTTATTATGGCAATTAAAGCTTTACTGAAGAGCTCAAATATGACTATCTTACAGATATCGGAGGAGATGAATTTTCCAAATTCTTCCTTTTTTGGCACCTACTTTAAAAAGAGAACTGGCCTGACACCTTTACAATATAAGAAGAATTAAGATTTTCAATAAAATATATCGAACGTTATATAGATAATCCTTAAAATAAAAAAAACCGCCCTACTTATCACAAGCAAGACGGCTAGAATAATTTAAATTCAAATTTGCGTAAGAAAATATAGTCGAACTTCTGTATTTCTTGGATTGGAGACTATTTTGATTCTACACGAGATCTGATTAATTATTTAATTGATCGGTTATATATAAATGTATAATAATGGAATAGACATATATTTTAGACTATTTTAATATACATAGGAGCACCAAAAGAGGTTTTTTCCAAAATTTTGATTTCCCCATTCAGTTCCATTTTAGTTATCAAGCTGTATACCCTCAATTTTTCTGCTCCTGAATATGCTATTATATCAACAACAGAAGCCTCATTACCGCACCTCTCAAGATAATCCAGAATCTTGAGGCGGTCTAAATTTGCATAATTCATATTTCAGTGTAATTCTTGCTTATTTCGTTTTTAATGGTAATCAATTTCTATTCAGACAAACAGAGATTAAACAGTAAACTAATGATAATCAAAACAATTCTACTTTATTAAACTCACAGTTTCTCTGATATTTCTTTCTGAAGAAGCACCAAAAACAACGGATTGTATATTCAGAGCATTAATAAATTCATAAGCTTCAGGGGCACTAATTGCTCCGGAAGCAAGTGTACTCATTGCCATAAGTTGATATTTTGAAGAATCATTATTTCGAATTGTATCAACATACGCTTCTACCGAAGGGGACATAAGGTAACCTATCTTATTAATAGAACTGCATATAACAACCTCCTCTATTCCCCACTCAGATAGTTTTTGCTTCAAATAAGGCATATTTTGAGTAATAAGCCCCGGAATCAATTTATATTTCTTACGAACATAGTCGCAATATGCTTCAAATATATCTTTTGTTCCATATCCAAGAAGAAGATCTGTTATGATGTTTTGCAGGAATAACACTTTAACATTTAACCCCTTAAACATTTTTACTTCGGCATCTATCAACATCTGCATCATCTTTATAGGATCTTTTCCTAATACAGCCATTCCTCCTTTGGCAATCATAGACAATGCTCCTACTGCTGAGTTATTAGAAAATATTACTTCATTGATTGCAGGAAATATCCCTTTTTCTGCAACCAGATTTGCATATTTGTGTGGATAAGGAATTGAAGGATACCATACAATATCATTATATTTTGATTTATTCTGACGAAAATATTCGCATATATCTTTTGCGCGATCATTACTATTAAGCATAACAGCTCCAATACCATTTTTGAAAGCAAGATCATATACTTTGTAGATATTCTTTATATCATGAAATTTTTCGGAAAGTTGCTGAGCTTTCTCTTGTGACATGTGATTAATCCCGAAAAACTGATTATCCCCAAAGATGACTTTATCTATTCTTTCCATATTTAATCTTGTTTATTTTTATTATCATAGTCATTGAACATGTCGTACACCAAACGTTGCGTATTATATCCGTCTTCAAATGTACATTGGGTAGCACCAACGATCTTACCGGCTAAAACACTGTCAGCAAAATGATATAATTGTCTAGTAAATTCATTTCCTCGAACGTAGAAAGGAACAGGTTTAAAGATATCTGTGATGTATATAGTATTCCAACCTTTTCTATAATTATGACCTAAGACAGGTTCATTTAAAAATATCTTCATTTCGTACTGGTCTACCAGTAATTTTCCATTTGTACCAAATATTTCAATTTTGTTACTAGGTTTTCTATAACTCGAATCACTCCAATTCACGTATAATGTCCCAACACACCCATTATCGTATACTAAAGTACTTGAAACCATATCCTCCACATGCTTCGAATATATTTGGTTCATGCTGGTACCAATAACTTTATTTGGAACGCCTATTATATAATTAATAAGGTCTAATACGTGGACAGCCATTTCATAAACAGCCCCGCCCCCACTCTCTCTTTTACCACGCCAGCTCTCACCTGTTTCGGGTTTTGAAATAGTGCAACTGAACATTTCCGATTTAAACCTCACAATATCACCGAGTAAGCCTTCTTTCACATATTCGCGGACTGTTGTGAACATATCATTAAAGCGGTTTACATACCCAACTTGATTAATTAAACCTTTTTTGTCGAACATTTCTTGTAGTTCATTAGCCTCTTCGGTGGAAAGAGTAAAGGGTTTTTCGCAAAAAACATTAATCCCCTTCTCACAAGCATATTTACATATTGCATAGTGATAATTAGGTGGGGTACAGACGATAATAGCATCCGGCACTGTTTTATCAATCAACTCCTTGTAGTCTGTAAATACTTGAAGCGATGGTATGTATTTTTTCAATAAGTCCAATGTAATTTTTGAAGTATCGGAAACTGATACAATATTTACATTAGGGTGTGAATTGATAATAGAGAAATGGGTAATACCCATTCGCCCCATTCCGATAATAGATAATTTTATTTCTTTCATTGTGAATTTATTAAAAACACAGAATTATTTATTGGATTATTTCTTTTACGAAATCTATAATACTTCGCCTCCGGGGTATTACATCTGAAGGCAACATCTGCTTGTATTTTTCGATTATTTCATTATCGACTACAGACGAGTTATCGCATACGATTGTATTCTCTTGATTGAAATATCCGCTTTTAAATATATTTCTGTTATTCGTTATTATTTTTGTTCCACAGCTCAAAGCCTCAAAGCATCTCATAGTAATACCACTTTGTTTAGGATGAGCAAAATCAAGCGTGTACTTTGATTTATATAATACATCTACATATTGGTCATACGACAATGTTTTAAGATGTATATATCGTCGTAGTTTAATGTACGTAAACGGATGTCTGATAAAATTCAGAGCCATTGTTACATAATTACTTTCATGTAGATATACGTATGAATTCGCGGGCTGGAACAGATGCAATATTTTATTGGTATATGACAAGCGTTCGGAATGTATCTTTTGTATTACAGATATATCATATACTCTTTCTACATTTTTCTCCTGCTTTTCTATTGCAGAAAACAATTCTATTATTTTGACATCATAGCTCTTTGCATCATGATAATCAAACGTATAAAAATTATCGACCAAGCGATACCAAGAGAGTGATAAAGGATGAAAGGCAAAAGAATCGAAATTATAACCAACTATACATGAACACTTTTTATATATTTCATCTATCAGTTTTTTATCTATTCCGTATCCTTTCAAAATGATACAGATATCATATCTTTCGTCTTGAAGGAAGTGGCGAGTTATATGATTGTATGTTTTTCTATATAACGTTTTAGTTATGCCTATTTTCCACAGAACTTTTGTGAATAAATTATCCGGATAACGATCATTGCAAATTCTCACATCATAACCACATTCGTTCAATCCGGATATTATCTGATTGCCCATCGAATAAAAACTTAATGGCATGATGAGTAAACACCTCTTTTTCATTTTATTTATATTGTTAGCAGGGTGCTGATAAAGGATTGTATAGAAAATTCATCGAAACGAACGTCGCTATTTTTTATAGGTTCTTGTATAAATTCTTTGATACCATCAAAATTCAATTCGTCAAAAACAAAAAAGCGGTTGGAAGAATAAAATGACTCACCAATAGCACGCTTGTTATTCGTTATGATCTTTTTCCCTGCGCACATATTTTCGATGAATCTCATTGTGTATCCAGACTGTTTATGATTGGCAAAGTCGAATGTCGCTATTGAATATTGTAGTAAATGAATAAAATGAGATCGAGAAATGCTTCTTAGCTTAAGTCCTCTAGGGATAAAACCTTTAATCAATAATTGAATTATTACAACAGGTGTACACTTAATATACTTCTTGAAGCGAATATCGTTTTCTTTACAATATCTTTCGAATGCCTGAATAGCCCTATACCGATCTGGTTTAACCAAATTCCCTACCATATATACATCAGTATCCGGCTCTACAATAGGGAGATTCTGAAAGTCTCTTACACAAAACAACGGTAGATAGTTCAGTCCATAGTTTTTAGCATCTACAGGATCGAAGGTACAAACTTTATCAAAGTATGGAATATAAGGAATATAATTAAACACAGGAGATAAAGCATCCCATGTATATAATATGAACTTCGACTCTGGATGATTTTCTCTCAATTTCAGCATGTTGGAGAGAGAAAATAGACGAATATGCAGGAATATAATATAGTCATATTGGTTATTTTTTTCCTGCTCTATTATTTCAGCATAATACTTCTCATGCTTGTTCTCATATGCTTCAGTTGACAATGTGCGTAGAATTTTATCTTTTATTTTACGTAATTCCAAAGGATAGTAGGAGACTGAATGTCCTTGTGATTCCATTTCTTCAGTGAGCGCCTTTACATAATTATGGTAAGGTAGCCCGATAAACAATATTTTACCCATTTTTTGTTTTAAACTTGTTACGATTTTTGTAAATATAAACTCCACCGAAAAGGGTCGGCAATAAATAAGATATATTCTTAATATACACCATTATTGTTAAGTTAAACAGGTGCATAGAGCCAGTTATAGCGATAATTGCTATAGCAGAAAATACTCCTACAAGTCCAGATATTAGCAATGAAGTGAAGTTTTTCCATGCATTTAAAGTAGCAGATACCGAGTAGTATAATAATTGTGACATTAAACCCGGAATCAACAAAAACACATAGTGAGTATTGCCTGAGTGACTTGGAAATAATATATCTACCAATGGTTGAAGTGAAGTAAGTACGGCAAGAACTACACATATACCATATCCCATCAAGACTAATGTATAATTACGTACATGCCGCCTGAATTCTGCCATTAATCCATTTTCATATGAATAAATGATATTGGGAAGGAAGAGGTAATTAATGGATGTCGGGACTAAAACAAATAAAGAAGAGAATATAAAAACAAGATAAAAATTACCTAATTCTTCCACATTCAGTATATATGCTATAGACCAACGTTCGATCTGAATATTGACAATTGTAAATATTCCAATCATAAATGGGACAAATCCTAACGATAGAATATACTTAATTACCTTTCTGTCAAAACATATTTTATCCGGTCTTAAACTTTTATGCATTAATAATGCCAGGACAACAAAAACTATCGGTTGCATCATAATACTAATGATACCACCCATAATACCGTAAAGATAGACAAGAGGAATTAAGGCTATAGATATAATACCTGAGATGAGATTTCTGATATTAATATCTTTAATCATCTTTTTCACAGTCATGGTATTTGTCAGCCAAGTAGATATCAAAGAAAATAGGCCTGCAATGAACGTTAAAATCAGATACCGGGGGCTGATCAGTAATTCAATATCTAATATGCTTAATATAATCCATATAAGCAATAAGGCTAATGCTATGACACCAAAAAGGCTAAAGAGAATATTATTAACCTTCGTTTGATCACTGGTCTTCTTATAAGCAAAAACCCTATATCCACCGTTTAGGAACCCAAACTGTAAGAGTCCAATAAACATTATACATGTTTGAATGAGACTGATTATACCCAGTTCTCTCATATCCATAACACGCATGAATACCATAGAACGGATAAAGTTGATGGCAGAAGTAAATAAATTTATTAGAATAAATAAGGAACTTGAACTAAATATAATCCGCTTTATTGCTTTGATATTTATTGACATTTTGATCTAAATAGGTGCTTTTAGTTTCAGTATAATTAAACAAATCATTCCGAAACAAGCTTTTTTATAAAAGAGCTTAAGTAAAATTCTTCAAATCTGGCAGACGGATCAGATAATGGTGTCTTCAGAAATTCTTTTACACCATTAAAATCTAAATCATCATAGACAAAAAATCTGTCAGGAGAGTAAAAAGGCTCATTTAAAACATTCCGATTGTTTGTGATGATTTTCTTTCCGGCACACAAATTCTCCATTACTCTCATCGTATAGCCATCTTGTATGTGGTTTGCAAAATCAAATACAGTTAATGAGCGTTGCATCATGTCGATAAATGTATTATTGCTAATTGATGATGTATGAAGATACTTGAGAGACTTCCCTTGCAGCAAAACTTTTATATTTTTACGTAGTGTTCCTTTTAAATACCAGTTAAAACTGATTTGTTCTTTTCTGCAATATTCTTCAAATTGCTTAATTGCATCATACCGTCTGAAATTAGCTAGGTTCCCGACCATATATACATTATTCCATTCAACTTCGTTTTGCTTTAGATTCTGAAACTTCCGTACGCAAAAGAGTGGTAAATAGTTTATGCCATATTGTATTGCATCTTGTCTATCGAAAGTGTATGCTTTATCAAAACAGCCCAAGTAATCAGATATATTGATTCCCTTTCTTATATATCCATTGGCAGCATCCCATAAATACAATATAAATTTTGCCTTCGGATGATCATTTCTTAAGTTTTGTAAGCAATCGAAAGAGAAAAATGGCAATAACAAAAATACAATGTCATATTTATTGTCTTTTTCTTTTACAACAATTTCCTGATGTCTCGAATGCTGGACTTCCTTATCCCATTTCTTAGAAATCAGATTTCTTAGTTTCGTAACCGGAGAAAATGATACAACATTATAAAACGTGACATCATATCCGGATATCTGAAACTCTTCTATCATTTCCCGCGTATATATTTGATAGTCCCAACCGATGAACAATAGTTTTTTCATAACAATTAATTATTTATTGTCTTTGCATCCAGTCCCGAATAAACGAAAAGTAAAAAAAACGGAGTCATAGCCAAAGGCTCAGAGCTTAGAGATAAAATCAGGAGAATAGCCATTAGCCAGCGATTCTTGTATAAGATATTCTGTCTTATTAATGCCCATAAATACCACAAAGAAAACGGGATTCCCCATATGTACATTAGACTTATTATGCCATTTGTTGTTCCGCTATCTTTCGTTTTTGAACCACTCAATTTACCTTGCCAAGCAATTTTACTCCTCATCTGCTTAAATCGATCGGTATTGGCGCCAATCCCAATCACAGGATTCTCGGCTGCGATACTCAATCCTGCAATTATATCTGCCTGACGAGCAAAAAAAGAACCGGACTGGGCACCAGCAACTTTTTCTTCAACATTTACAGACACAATATTATTCCACACAAAAAAAAGTGCAATAATAGTTGTACAAAGGATAGATACAGAACTGTACAGATTTCGCTCTTTATAAAAGAAACGAGCCGAAATATATCCCAGAATGATAATGGCGATAAAGTATCCTGTGGTAGATTTTGTCAAATAAATAGTCAATAATGTTGCTACAATCCATAGTTTCTGCCTAAAATAGAAGATCTGGATTAATAAAAAGATATTAAGATATATTTGAAAAATTCCCGGCTCCCAGAAAAAACCATAAAGCCTCGAAGATAAACCTTCGATATCCAGTCCTTTATAAAAAAGAAAAGCAATATGACTTACGGATCTTTTATCCCCATAACTATCTATAAATGTATACTTTGAAAAAAGATCAGGGGTAAAAGTATAAAGTAAAAAAGAAATCAATCCTAAAACGATGAAAATTTTTAATAAAATAGTAACATCGGCAATCAATGCATTTATTCCTTCATACTTATAATAAGTATAGACAAACAGACCTGCAATAACGCTGGATAATGCGGCTAATGCAGCACTATCAAGATCCCGCCTCAGTATAGTTTGTGATACTATTATTACAAGAAATGTTGTTATGAATAGCCATAATTTTGAGGAAACATATTTTAATGTTATACCATTATTCAATCTGTAAATTTTCAGACCATATCCGGCTATTATCAACAAACATATAGGATTTCGAGGAAACAAATGGTTACCGCCACTGATCATCATCACTAAAAATAATAGGATGACTCCAAACCAATCTCTTCTCTCTATAACAAGTGGACTAGAAGTCATATTTATTTATTAGATAATATCATTCTGATTTTGGTATCGTTGCCATAAACACATGGAGAATCATAGTCTCTATCCGGAAACACACCATATTCAAGGCTGATATCCAAGTTGTTTTCTTTAATAAAGGTTTCCACGCGCTCGCCTAAACTCATAGGTTTGCCTGAACAGCAATTAATTATACCATAAACATCTTTCTGAGTAATTACGGCTGAAATCTGTAATGCTAACTCTTCAATTTCAATAAAATCATATTTATTTTTGCCCGATGTAAACGGAAAACTTTTCTTTCCTTCAAGTACCGCTGTTCTGATTTTAGCGAATATAGAATTACTCTTCAAATCATCGCCTACAATATAGTATGCTCTGATCCACTGCAAAATACAATCGTTAGATTTGGCATATAATTGTATGCTACGGCGTAAAGCATCTTTTGCTATTCCATAAGGTGATATTGGATAACAAGGTGTGTCTTCTTCAATGGCACCTTCATAATAACCCACTTCATGCATCGTACCCATTACAGCAAGCTGTTTCAATCCACCATCAATCAACGAACACATAAATTTGTAATGATTTGATACATCTCCCATATGATTAGATGAATTATGTACAAACCCATCGCGCCATGCCATATGTAAACAAACGTCGGGGCTTCCAAGGTCCTCATAAGCATTAATATATGAACCTGATAAAATATTATATTCTAGCAAAGTGGCACGCTTGTCCACTTCTGTCAATCGAACATCGCAAGCCGTAACTTCATGTCCTTGATCCAATAATTTGCACACGACGTGACGACCAATGTAACCATTGGCTCCGGTAACTAAGATTTTCATATTAAAAACGATTTTGTGATTCTAGGAATATTATATGTGTAGAAAGACAGAGAAGAAAGTATATTAAATAAAATTACCGTCTCTGTCCGTTTTTTCCCAATTCTGAGTATCGGGGTTATAACGTTTTACGATGCGGGCGGGATTACCTACAACAACGCAATAGTCAGGAATATCCTGTTTAACAAATGAATAAGCACCTATGACACAGTTTTTTCCAATTTTACAGCTTATTATACACACATTACGCCCAATCCAGGTTCCGCTACCAATAATAACCGCTCCTGTATATCTAACTTCTTGATCCCGGATAAACCTATTTATATCATTATATGCATGGGTATTGTCAGAAATATAAACATTCTCAGCAGTCTCAACTCCATCTTCAAGAATAATGCTTTGTAGGGCATATATCTCAGAAAATCGACCAATCCTTACCTTGTCTTTAATAACAAGCTTTGAATCGGAACGATTCGAAGATACTGCAAACCAAACCTTGTCTCCTATCCATAAATTACTACCGAGATATATGCGCTGAGGATTCCAAACTTGAGGATCAAAGATGAAAACATTTTTCCCAAATTGTGCGAAATTATGTTGATTCAGTAAAATGAATATTTTGCATTTTAACTTTCGTAATTTTTCGTGTAACATAATATCTTCAGATAAAATTTCCCTTTTTATCAGTCTTTTCCCATTTTTCAGTCTCGGTATTGTAACGTTTTATTATATAGGCAGGATTACCGACAACTACACAATAATCAGGAATATTCATTCTGCTAACAAATGCTCCGGCAGCAATAATACAATGTTTCCCTATTGTGGAACCTATTATACAAACATTTCTTCCAATCCAGCAGTATTCTCCTATCTCAACAGCATTTACAAATTTGATCTCTTGCTTAACAATTGGGATATTGATATCATCATAAGTATGAGTATTATCAGAAATGTATACATTGTCGGCAGCTCGGACTCCTTTATGTAACGTAATTGAGGTATGTGCAAATATCTCGGAAAACCGTCCGACTTTGACTTCATCTTCTAGTATCAAATACGGATTTTTGACTTTTGAATAAAACTGTCGAACGACACCTAACCACACAAAATGTTCTATTGCACAATTCTGACCTATATAAATACGAGCGGGATTCATAATCCGAGGCTTAATAATAGTCGTACCTTTGCCTAATGACCCAAAAAAAGATCGCCAGATAGTTCTATATAGCAAACTATTAATCTTTATAATTCCATAATAATATATATCAAATAAATTCGCTTTCATAAATATGTTAAAATGTAAGTAAGTATTTGAATTTTATTTTTCATTATACATGCTTTCGTAATATTTTTGATATTCTCCGGAAGTGACATTATCCATCCATTCCTTATTATCAAGATACCAACGCACTGTAATCTCTATGCCTTCTTCAAATTGGAGACTAGGCTCCCACCCGAGTTCGCGCTTGAGCTTACTTGAATCAATAGCATAACGTAAATCATGTCCTTTACGATCGGTTACGTATGTAATCAGATCCAGAGAATGATCTTCGGCATTACCCAATAAACGATCGACAGTCTTAATAATAACCTTGATTATATCTATATTTTTCCACTCATTAAAACCTCCTATATTATAGGTTTCAGCATTTTTTCCATGATGGAATATAACATCAATAGCACGGGCATGATCCACAACATAGAGCCAGTCACGTACATTTTCGCCTTTTCCGTATACAGGTAGTGGCTTCCGGTGAATAATATTATTGATAAATAAAGGAATTAACTTCTCCGGAAATTGATAAGGACCATAATTGTTAGAGCAGTTTGTTACTATTACGGGCATTCCATAAGTATCGTGAAATGCACGTACAAAATGATCGCTACTAGCTTTGGATGCTGAATATGGACTATGAGGGTCATACTTGGTCTCTTCTGTAAACAGTGTATCGTCAAACATCAGAGCACCATATACTTCGTCGGTAGAGATATGATAAAACTGCTTACCCTCATAACCTTCGGGCAATGTTTCCCAATATAATTTTGCCGCTTGCAGCAGGGTAAGAGTACCCATCACATTAGTACGAGCAAAAGTAAATGGATCTTTGATTGAGCGATCAACATGACTTTCAGCAGCCAAATGAATAATACCATCTACGTTATATTGCTTTAATAGCTGCATAACGAAATCGAAGTTGCAAATATCTCCTTTTATGAACGTATAGTTGGATTTATCTTCTATATCCTTGAGGTTAGACAAATTGCCGGCATAGGTCAGGTTATCGAGATTGATAATATGGTATTCGGGATATTTGTTCACAAACAGACGAACAACGTGTGAACCTATAAAACCAGCCCCTCCGGTAATTATAATATTTTTCATTTTTATAATCAATTGATTGTTTGTTAAAATAATATACTATCAGGATAGGTATATTTATATACTTACGGATGTCTCGGTATAGTAATCGATGTTGTAATCAAATAGTTCAGTTGCATCCTTGAGAAATGGGTGCCGAGTATCCTTTTCAGAAAGAATTATATCTTCAGGAGCTACAATCCAATCGATACCAATCTCCGGGTCATTCCATGCAATAGCCCCCTCCGATTGCGGTGAATAAGAATTATCACATTTATACTGAAATACAGCTTCATTGCTGAGTACGACAAAACCATGAGCAAAACCACGAGGAATAAATAGCTGACGGTGGTTCTCACCCGATAGTTTCACAGCAACATGTTTACCAAATGTAGGCGAATTGCGGCGTATATCTACCGCCACATCCAATACTTCTCCTTCGATGACACGTACCAACTTACTCTGTGCAAAGGGTGGTTTTTGAAAATGCAATCCCCTTAAAACTCCGTAACACGATTTAGACTCATTGTCCTGCACAAAACGCACTGTGCGAATGGATGTATTAAATTCAGTTTGATTGTAGCTTTCAAAAAAGTATCCCCTGTCATCTCCGAATATCTTCGGTTCTAGGATCACTACATCTTTTATTTGAGTTGTTATTATATTCACCATTGCTTATTGTTCTATTTCTTCTATCATTTTCAGTAGATATTGCCCGTATTGATTTTTGATCATTGGTACAGCCAGAGTACACATCTGTTCTTGGTTAATCCATCCTTTTTGCAAAGCAATACTCTCAAGGCAAGCAATCTTCAAGCCTTGTCGTTTTTCTATAACCTCAACGAAAATAGATGCTTCGGCTAATGAATCGTGAGTACCGGTATCGAACCAAGCAAAACCACGCCCCAGAGTCTTTACTTTAAGGCTTTTATCTTGAAGGAACTTTTGATTAACAGTCGTGATTTCCAACTCTCCACGAGCAGATGGCTTAATATTTTTTGCGACGTCTACCACCTTGTTTGGATAAAAGTAGAGTCCTACAACCGCATAATTAGATTTAGGCTTCTGAGGTTTTTCTTCAATAGAGAGACAATTACCCTCTGAATCAAATTCGGCAACACCGTATCGTTCCGGATCATCAACCCGATATCCAAATACTGTAGCAATACCTTCATCCTCTGCGTCTCGTACTGCTTCCTTGAGTGATGCGGAGAAACCTGTTCCATGAAAAATATTATCTCCCAGTACCAGACAAGCTGCATCATTTCCGATAAATTCTTCGCCGATAATAAAGGCTTGTGCCAGCCCGTCAGGTGAAGGCTGTTCTGCATATTCAAAATGCACACCATAATCTGACCCATCGCCCAATAAGCGTTTAAATCCGGGTAAATCGACAGGGGTTGATATGATTAATATTTCTCGTATTCCGGCAAGCATCAATACCGATATGGGATAATAAATCATGGGCTTATCATAAATGGGAAGGAGTTGTTTGCTTACACCCTTCGTTATCGGATATAATCTTGTACCCGAGCCACCAGCCAATACTATTCCTTTCATCTTAAAGTTTTTTTTATTAATTTTCTATTATGTGTATATATAAGTCAGATCGTTATTTATCTCTTTTCTTTGTTTGATTATTGGATCCGTAATAACCATATTGATAGCCATAACGATATCCATATTTATGGTATCCGATACCACTGGTCGTACCATTCAGGATCAGAGCCATATTCTTGAAACGTTCTTCCTTATAGATGTTATTCAAATCGGAGAGCATGCTTCGTTCTAACAATCCTGCACGAACAACAAAAAGAGTTCTATCTGCAAGCCTTTCAATAATTTGGGTATCTGCTACAATATCTATTGGTGGACAGTCAATAAATATATAATCATATTTACTACGCATATCGTTTATCAATGTTTCTAAACGTTCGTCAAAGAGTAATTCTGTAGGATTCGGAGGAATGGTGCCCACCGGCAAAATACTAAGATTCGTATATTTCTCGTCGACAATAATTGTATCATATATATTATCGATTTGTTTCCCCAGATAGTCACTCAAACCCTGCTTCGGTGAATTAACAAAAGAGGAAGTAGAAGCATAGCGCAAATCACCATCTATAACCAATACTTTTTTACCTTTTATAGCCAAACTGATAGCCATGTTTATTGTCAGGAATGTTTTACCACTCCCGGGATTAAACGATGTCAAGATAATTACATTCAAATTATCTTTCTTAGCTGTCATAAACTCAAGGTTGGTACGTAAAACACGAAATGCTTCATTGATGACATCTTTATTTTCTTCTTTTACAACCACTTTACTCTCTTCAGGTTGTTTTTTCCAGAATCGCCAGCCACGTTTCTGTGGATAGAAAAGTGGAATTTCTCCGATAAAAGGCAAGATCAGATTATCCAAATCTTTCCGTCCCCGTATTGTAGAATTCGTATTCTCTCGAATAAATATTATCACTACCGGAATAAGGAGACCTAATACAAAGGCAACCAATAATATATTTCTTTTCTGAGGTGCTATCGAGTTCAAATTACCATAAGGAGAGGTTATCATACGTGTATTGTATGCAATAAAGGCCTGAGATAATTCATTTTCTTCGCGTTTCTGTAATAAAAATAAATAAAGAGCTTCTTTTACTTTCTGTTGTCGTCCTACAGAAAGCAAATATTTTGCTTGATCAGGGTTGGCTGCTATTTGAGCTGTTGTTTCTTGTTCGTTGCTTTGTAAATTCTTTGTTTGAGTATTTAAGGTTACAATCAGATTATCTATCGATGAAACAATTGCTTTACGCATAGATTGAAGAGACTGATCTAAGTCCACGACCAAAGGATTCTGTTCGCTGCTATTAGAGACCAAATTGTTCCGCTGCAATTGAATGGTATTGTATTCCGTTATTTGATTTTCAACGCTAGCACTCTCGATACCTGAATTTGCAGGAATCAATTGATTGTTATTTGTAGAAGTCATCAAATGGTTGCGCATATAACGAGCCATTGATAATCGGGTATTTAAATCCAACATAAGATTACTTGTCTCCCTCGATTGTGCCATATACATGCTGGAGGCGGCTTCTACGTCCGGCACCAAATTTTGTCTTTTGTAAGAAGAGATATCTTCATCCACATCACCCAATTCGCGTTCAATTCCACTCAAACGATCTGTGATAAAGAGGCTGGTACTAACTGTTATAAGGTTCCTGTCTTTCACCCAATTTTCTTTATAAACGGATATTAATGTATTCAATACATCTTCTGCCCGTTGTGTGGAAACATCTTTATACGAGAGATCGATAACGGTTGCTTTTTCCTCGCTTAAAGATGCTGTCAGATTCTGTTTGAATAAATCCGTAGCACTATATAAGTTAGTACGGGAAATATATATCAGAGGCATCTCATTTTTAGTGTAATACGAAGTTGGGACTACTATTATTTTCCCTAATGGGGTGTCGATCGTATCATTAAACTTGCCTTTGATTACGTTGTTAGCAATATCCTTATTATCAGATGTAAAGTCAGAGCACTCAAATGTCCCATCAGCCAATAATTTTATAACAAGCTCTACAGATTCATTATCTGCCAAATCGGCAAAAGAAACTGTGATTGGAAGATCTGGACCGTATAAGACTTTTTTGTAAAAGGAATCTTTAATCTGATAGTTTACATCCAAATGCAACCGCTTTACTGTTTCCAGAATAATAGAGGGTGACTGTATAGCGATCAACTCATTGTTTACGTTAGTATTGGGTTGAGACAGTCCAAAGTCAGCAAACATAGAAGCTACATCACTCGATATGGATTGACTTTTCGAGTCTTCTTTGATAAGGATAGACGCTGAACGAATATATATTGGGGGAGTTGTTAATATATAAAAAGTTGCAATACTAATTGTTATAAAAAGAGATATTACAAACCAACGCCACCTGAAAAGGCATAAGTATAATAAATCTTGTAGACGAATAAGATCTTCCGTCTGTTTCTGCTCTGTTTTATTATGTTGAACTGGAGTCATTTATGTTTATGTTTTCTTTTTTTATTTAACAATCAGTACAGTGAGTGTAGTTATTAAAGAGGCCACTGACAGCCAAAAAGAAGTGGATATAACATTGTTGCCATTAACGGTTGACTGACGTGCCCGTGTTTTATTAGGTTCCACATAAACTACGTCATTTTGTTGCAGATAATAGACAGGTGAGGCATACATATCATGTCCCGAATTTAGATTCACTTTATAAGGAACCTGCTTACCTGCCGTCTGCCGTAAAACGAGAACATTTTCACGTTTTCCATAAATTGTTAGATCTCCAGCCATTCCCAGAGCATCGAGTAAAGTAATTTTATCTCGTTCTATGTTATACCGTCCTGGAGTATTGACCTCTCCTAAAACTGAAATAGAAAGGTTGGCAAACTCTACAGTCACAACCGGATCTTTGATCAGGTTATTTGATAACAGCTGATTTTTTATATAACTTGCAATCTCTTCTCGAGTCATTCCATCAACATGTATTTTGCCTAATACCGGAAAATCGATTTCACCCGATGAGCTTACTGTATAACTTGATATTTGCTGATTTTGATTCAGTGATGGGCTTTGCGACTGTCCTACACGATGTGCCACGATAGGTAAGTTAAATAGTTCTGCTAACTGAGAGTCCTTGCTACTTATCACTATTGATATCTTATCATCTGTCTTTATTGTTATTTTTATCGGGTTCAGTATTTCCCCCGGTACACCTTGCTGTAAGTCTTGAAAGTAGCTAATATTTTGTGTTGATCCACAAGAATTTAAGATGATGGAAGCCATCAACACAAATAAGAAATGTTTTATTCTCATAATTTATAAATGGATTGTTTTTTGAGATTATTGTCTGTTTCGACTATAGAGAGCTTTAGTTCGTGCCTTTTTATTTTGAATGCCAGCCACATATTACCCAGCATCCATAAAATGATGTTGATAATCAAAAGTAAACTTACGTCAACATATTGCGATAGGATGATATTATACAAAGTAAATATTAACGATACTGAAATTATAATTATCATTGCTGCTCGCTGACAGATTCCTGCCGCCAGAAGCTTATGATGTATATGACTTTTGTCTGGCATAAAAGGATGCTTTTTCATACGTATGCGACTTATAAAAACTCGCATTACATCAAAGCATGGAATTATTAAAGGAGCAAATGCCAATACAGCGGGATTGAACGAAGCTGCAATATCTACGGGTTGGTTTAATATCTTTATACTAAGAATACATAAAATGATTCCTATTGTCAAGCTACCTGTATCTCCCATGAATATTTTCTTCCCATGATTAACATTGCCAAAGACGTTGTAATAAAAAAATGGAATGAGAGCTCCCAATGCAGCAAAAGCCAGCATCGCAAAAAGCCACTGTTCGAGGTAGATATAAATTAGTCCGTAAAAGAGCAAAGCTGCTCCACTCAGTCCGGAAGCCAGACCGTCAATACCATCAATAAGATTGATTGAGTTGATAACAAATACAATGACTAAAATAGTTAAAGGATATCCTACCCATTCCGACAACCCATAAATGCCACATATACCATACAAATTATTTATCCATACTCCTCCGGCAATTAATATAACGCCACATAGTATCTGAATAATAAATTTAGTACGATAACGAACACCTATCAAGTCATCCGCAATTCCAACTAAATAGAGTATTGTGCTGGCGCAGAAGCCAAACAATAATTCAGGAACGTTACTTCCTTCTTGCTTAAGAATATCCGGTTCCCCTAAAATAAAATCAAGACCAAGCAATAAAGAAATAGAAAAGAAGATAGCAGGATTGAAAGCTAGGCCTCCAAGCCTGGGGATCATTCCATGATGAATTTTTCTCTCATCCGGTAGGTCAAACAACTTTTTTCGAAAAGCAATAAGCAGAATATTTGGAATTAGTATCCATGCAAAAAACATGCAAAGAAAGAAAACCAAACCGATATTTATAATCCAGTAATACATTCTATGAAAATTAAATTAGTTAATTATTCCACCTTATGATATAACTTCAATCAGGTCAGTTTCTATCTCGGCAGTTACAACAGCAGCAATACCTTGTATAAGAACTACCACTCGCCTACTTCGCGCACCTTTCACTTTCACAAAAACACCTTCAACGCCATCAAAAGGACCACCAAGAACCCGCACTAAAGTTCCTTTTCTCAAATCGACTTCCTCTGGTTTTAGGTAAGTCATTTTTTCGTGGCAAATACTCGCTACAGCAATGAAGCGTTTCATTTGATCATCAGGAACTATAATTTTTTCTTTACTCCTCGAATCAATAATATACTGAAGGTATTCGGTTTTTGACTTGACCTGTTTAATAGCTGTTGGCGTGGCGTGAACAAAGATCAGATTCGTAATAGCAGGAACCAGTTCTCTTACTTTACGACCATTTTTCATAGTGAGTGTATAATGCATAGGAATAAAACTCCGAATGCATTCCTTATCCAATAATTTTTTTGTATCCATTTCTTTGCGGAATATCGCACGCATAGCGTACCAACTCGGAATCTCTTGCTTGTACATAAGAATGAATAGTGTGCTATTATCTGGAACTTTATAAGGTTTTATTTCAGATATGAGCATAGCTCTGGTTCCATGAAATATTACAATATAATGTATTCCAATTAGTTATAGATATAAAGTGTATAATACAGCAGATTTTTTATTTATTTACAACACACTTATGTGTTAAATAAAAATTCTCAATAAGTAGTTATGATCTCGCTGTATGCACATCTCTTGCTAAGAGATATGTTTTTATTGTATTAGATTATTTATCAAGTATATACGCAAACGGATAGAAAGCTTTCACTAAACATTTTTATATTTTAAATAATTTCCTTAAAAAAAGCTTCAGAACTATCTTCTTGTTTTCAATATTTTGTATACTTTTGCAGTATTAAACATATCTCTTAGCAAGAGATATCTATATTTAAGAATCATTTTAATACTACAATAGGGATTTAAGTATCATATTGTTAGCCCTATCTATTATAGATGTATCTAATGCTGCTAGATAGATCTGTGTGGTTACTTCTGAATCATGCCCCATTCCTTCACTTATTACCGTAACAGGAATATTCTTACTTTTTGCTATACTAGCCCATGAATGACGAGCCACATACATAGTTAAAGGAATAGATAGTCCTAATTTACTTCCAATAATTTTCAAATTACGGTTTATAAGGCAAGACGCATTCTTGTATTGACTTCTTTCATCTTTCTCGGCACTTTTAATAATGGGGAGTAAGTATGAAGACTCATTAGGAGGATACTTATCTACAATATCCTGCATACACTGCTCCCATTTAATAAATAGTTGCTGACCTGTTTTTTTTCTACGATAAGACAGCACTCCTCCACTAAGATCTTTCTTCTTGAGGTAAGCCATATCCACAAACGACATTCCTCTTGTGTAGAAACTAAATAGAAACATATCACGCACATAATCCAATGTTGGGTAAGGGGCCAGATCCAGATCTCTGATTTGCTTAATGACTTTAAAAGAAACTGCTCTTTTAATGGTTTTTTCAATGCCGGTATATACATATTTGAATGGATATTTCTGTTCTGTCAAACCTTTCTCCACACTACGATTATACACAGCTCGAAGTATCCTCATATAAAATGATGAACTATTCTGACTTACACCATTAGATCTTAGGTAAGCTTCATACTCTGTCATTAGCTCCGAATTAATGTCGTAAGGATATAAATCCTTTCCATTTCTAAAATGCATAAAACTATTTAAGGTAGTTTTATACGTCTCACTGGTTCTAATTCTACCAAATTGTTTGAGTCGGACAATCAACTGCTGCATAAAGACAAAAAAGGAAGTCCCTCGAATCTGCTTTTCAAAACTTGAGACAACTTCATCTACCGTATAAGAAACTCCTTTTTACTAAATACGTCTATAATATTTGCAAGCCTTTTTGTATCCCATACTATCTTTTCTTCTATAGACAGGAGATAATTCTTTCTATTTTCATCAAACAGAGGCAGGATAATATTTGCACCACGTTTGTTCCACTCACCAGGAAAGATTTTATAATCTGTATTTATCTGCCTGGTTACTCGATTATGAATAAGTTGATAATAGAGCGCACCTTCCCTATTTTCGACAATGGAAGGTCTGATTTTCACTTTTACTGATGTCATGATTTACTAATTGAAAACTAATTATTTATATTACTTTGCTTTGTTTTCTTTCAACAAATATGAATAGGCTAAAAATTAATCGCCTATTGACTTGAATCCCAATAATAGAATCTTAGTATATTTCTATACTATCCGATATACCTATTTGAGACTTGTCATATTTCACCAAAAGACACTGTTCACATATTGGAAAAGGAAATTTTGCTATTTTCCTCATCCAAAAATGTATAGGATGAAAACTTTTGGTTTCTTTTTATAACGCTCCTCACAGTTTAGCTTTTAATTGAATTTGAAGGATAGTTTAAATTCGCGATTGGCATACTGTTGCGATTATGTTTCTTGAAGGCAGTTCTTATTACTGTTCTTACTATATCTTTGCTTACTCCGATAATAATTCTATACATTTATAAAAGTCTTTTTGATGTCTCTATAACTGAAATCTCTTTCAATTTGTAAAACATTAGGTACAATATAATTTCGAAGAAACGGTACTCATTCAATCTTATTTATACATCTCTAAATTTATAATCAAACATAATCTCTGATTTTTTAAGATTAAACCGTAAGTCAAAAGGCTTTTTACAACCCATCAGAACAGCTTTTTTTCGAATCGCAAATTTAATACATTCCCTTGTCTGGATGGTTTATTTTTGGCTTTTTAAGATTTCTTTTTGAGGCCTATCAGTAAGTTTGTATTCATTTTTTAGCATCTCACATGTCTTTGCGGCTCGTTTACATAATTGTTGTTAAGGATGATTAATTTTCATTTACCATTAATCATTAATTGTTTTTGAAAATAGGAAATGCTCATTTTGCAGTATAGTGTAGTTTTCTTATTTGTATATGTAAAAGTTCCCTCCTCCACCCATCGTTTTTAGTACAGAAAAGTCCGGTGTTTTTCAAAAAACACTTTAGCTCCAATCTCAGGATTCTTATCCATACTTACATCAATTATCAGTTCGTGTAATAGCTTGTCTTCTAATTTAAAACTCTCAAAAAAAGCAGCAATTTCGGGCTTGTCTTCTTTAAACCCGCGCCGAGATATAACCTGAATATTATCTGTAGGATATATACCTTTTGGATCACTCAATTTTTTGAGTTCAAATTCAGTCCACATAAAATGTGGTTTCCAACCTGTTATTACAATCCACTCTTTATTTTTCTCTGCCTTTTTCAAAGCTGTTATCATAGACGTTTCGGAAGAGGAAATCTGAGAGTAATCGAGATTATAAGCGGTTATTGCTTTTTCTGTATTAGCATGGATTCCTGCTCCTGAAGCAATTCCATAAATTTTCTTGTCAAACTTGTCTTTATTTTCATTCAACTCTTCTATAGACTCTATATTAACGTAGGCAGGAACAACAAGCCCGGTTATACCATCGTCAAAAACAGTTCCTAATACATCTAGTTTATGCCCGTATTTAGCCCAATAATCTTTTTGTGTATGAGGAAGCCATGCATCCATATATATATCGGCATCACCACGAGATAGAGCTGTATAAATTGGACCCGGTTCTATACGCTTTAAGGTTACCGTATATCCTTTATCCTCTAACATAACCTTTGCCAAATATGTAATAGCGATACCCTCCGCCCAGTTGGGGTATAGTATCAGGACATCTTGCTTATGACGAGGCTCACAAGATGTAAGACCGAGCAATAAGACTGAGAGTAGAATGTATATTATCTTATTCATTTCTGTTCCTCCTTTTCTTTACCTAAAAGCTGTGTCATTCTATCTAATATAATCGCTAGTATTACAATACAAAGCCCTGCTTCGAAACCTAAAGCAACATCGGCCTGCTGAATACCTGCATATACACTTTCGCCCAGTCCTCCGGCTCCTACCATTGAGGCAATAACGACCATCGATAGAGACAACATAATTACCTGATTAATACCAGCCAAAATAGTCGTCATGGCTAATGGCATTTGCACTTTGAACAAAGTCTGACGTCTTGTACAACCAAAGGCAACAGAAGCTTCTACAACCTCTTTCGGTACACTCTTTATTCCCAGAGCTGTCATCCTAACAGCCGGAGGCAATGAAAAAATAACCGTGGCCAAAACACCCGGCACATTACCTACCGAAAAGAATAAAATTGCCGGAATCAAATAAACAAAAGCGGGCATTGTTTGCATAAAGTCTAGTAATGGGCGAATTATAGCATAGGCTTTTTTATTGTATGCGCACCATATACCTAGAGGTATGCCAATCATTAACACAATAAGCGTTGCTACCAATACCAAGATAAATGTATCCATTGTTTGTTCCCAAAAGCCCATCCAGTAAATAAGCAGAAGCCCTAAAACACAAAAGAGAGGGAATCCTATCAGTGTTGCTATATTGTTTTGCCAGTATTTATGGTTTCCTAAGGATTTCTTTTTAATAATAAAAGCGATCAGTGCCACAATAGCAATAATCATGTAGAACGGAACATACCCGAGTAATTCTTGTAACACATTAACGCTATTATCTATCATAATGGTTATCTGACGAAAGAGCGGTGCTGCTGTATCTGACAACCAATCTACAAAACGTTCTATATACTTACCTATATCTAGTTTATTCATATTTAACTTGCATTTTCTATTATTTCTTTAACAGCTTCTTCGTCATATCCTGTAACCATAGCTACTACATCAGAATATCTTATACAGCCTATTAGCCTCTCATTACAGTCAACTACAGCCAAAGGATATTTTTGATTTATAAACAATGGGAGCATATCCGATACAGAGTGATCTTCCATTACTTTAGGAATATCCATCAATATAGATTCCAATCCCTTTTCTCCGGCAGCAATTTTACGTTCAACATCTTTTTTTCTTACATAGCCCTTAAACTTGTTATCCTCGCTTATAACTGCCACAAATCGTAAAGTGTGACGCTCCATCAACCTCAATGCCGATGCCAAACCATCCTTACCTAACTGCACTCTTGCTCTAAATGGTTCCATTATTGTAGAAGCTGTTATAATTTTAGATAAATCAACATTTCCGATAAAAGCTTTTACATAATCATCGGCAGGGTTCATCAAGATATCCTCGGGGCTACCTTGCTGAACAATCACCCCATCTTTCATAATCGCAATAGTGTTTCCTAACTTTAAAGCCTCATCAAGATCGTGTGTAATAAAGATGATGGTCTTTTTAAGTTTTTGTTGAATATCCAACAGATCGTCTTGCATTTGTGATCTGATCAGTGGGTCTAATGCGCTAAAGGCTTCATCCATTAAAAGAATCTGAGAATCGGTTGCTATGGCTCGGGCAATTCCAACACGCTGCTGCATTCCACCACTCAGTTGATAAGGGTATTCATTCTCATAGCCTGACAGACCAACTATATTTATTATTTCTTTTGCTTTCTCATAACGCTCTTTCAGATTTATATTCTGAATCTCGAGGCCAAAAGCAACATTGTCTATTATTGTCTTATGAGGCAAAAGTCCAAAATTCTGAAACACCATTCCTACTTTTTTTCTGCGAAGATTTAACAACTTCGTTTTATTCATTTTTGTGATATCTTCTCCATCGATAGAAATGCTACCTGATGTAGGTACATTCAACATATTAAAGCAACGGAGTAAAGACGATTTTCCACTGCCCGACAAACCCATTACAACAAATATTTCACCTTCTTTAATCGAAAGACTTACATTATTCACTGCAATTGTACACTTTGTTCTTTGGTGAATTTCTTTTTTTGATTTTCCGCTTCTCAGCATTCTTAGAGCTTGCTTCTTGGCTGTTCCAAATATCAGAAACAAGTTCTTCATTTCTATTTTATTCATATTTATTATTGATTAAAATAATATCCTATATTTATATTAAAGCGACTATTCCATCTGGCATTTGCAGTCCCTTTACCTAGACCTTCTCCAAAGTTAGATGTCAGCCACGGTTGATTTTTACCCAAAGCGAAATCAACATACGTATATATGGGCCCCATAGAGAAAAGTGCTCCGGGAATAAGGTGTTGTATATTAAAATATTCTTTTTTATGTTTATCGACTATCGAATAGTCTATATATGGTTGTATATATTTTATAAATTTTCTGTTAATAGGTATCATATATGCTAATCCTAGAATATAAATATTTCCTTTCGTAGCCACATCATAAGCTGCACCATAAGCAGCCATCTGGAGGATGTCCAGTTTTTCTTTATTATTACCCTGAGCATTATAATTATATGAGATAAACTCTCCTTTAAAATTCCATTTATTATAATCAGCGACTATATGTAATGCAGTACTAGTTCCCCATTTTCGACTATTGAGTTCTTTATTATATATACTTCCTAGTTGTCCGGAAACGCCGAACTCAATATTTTCATTCAATTTATATCGGGCTCTTAAATTGAAGTGATCCAATTCTCTGATATTTGCATCCACCAGGGTATTACCGGCATAACCTGTAGTAGGAACCACAGCATAAGAATACCTGCCATTGCCAACATCATTATCCAAAGTATTATCCGAGATAGAACCCTTTGGAGCTGCTTGTCTGAAATAAGCAAAATCAAAGCGCCATTGACTTAATTGATATGATAAGCCTATTCCCGTATTATACGTATCTTCCAATCCCATATAATAGGGAATCTGGAACCACCACGAATGGGACGCAAAATCTCCTATTCCGAAAGGTTTTTGAAATACACCTCCTTTAATATACAGGCTCTGATCAATTTGGTATCCGATATAACCATGATGTAAGAAGTGGGCTTTAGAATCGGGATAGAAACGGTATTGAAAGCTTAAATCAAATCCTGATTTATTGGCATCGGCTGACAAATACCACGTATCGAGTTTTATATAGGTATTTAAAGCTTTATTACTTTTTTCATAATTCTCTACTGATGTGTTAAAACGAATTGCTCCACCCAATTTGAAAAAATCTTTTTTTCCCTGTGCTCTCAGAGAAGATACAAAAATGGTTATAGCGCAAATAAATAATATCCTTTTCATTATCTGACGGATTGATCATAAGAATACCTTCTTTGAAATAATCAAAGAAAATAATCATTTTTGAAATGCTATCTTGCAAAACAAAGGGGGCATAACGCTACTAGTTAGAAGTCATTTTTAAACGACTTGATACTACATTATGCGATATTAATAAATAGAATCCAGAGCATAGATACGACTGTATACCAAAGAATTTCGGTCTTGATTTTATTAAATAGTCAACTCTAGATTATTAGAAGATTTTCTCCTAACTGGCGACAAAGTTAACAAAAAACTATAATTATGGAAAGGATTTGCATGAATAATCAAAAAATAGGTTTCATTTTGATAGTATAGATAAGCATATTCTTCAGAAAAGCAAAGAGAGATAAGGATACTTTTTAGTAGTTTTTAATTTTGTTGAAAACTATAAATAAACAGAACTGGCAGAATATAAAATCTTACCAGTTCTCTCCTATAAAGATTTATATTTTCAGTTATTTATCCGAGTATAAACCTATACTGTTTCCTTCACTGTCGATGAATGTAGCAAAGTACCCTACCCCTTCGGCTTCAATCTTTGTTTTGGGGATAATCCTTTTACCTCCGTTTTTCACTACATTATCTAATGCCGTTTCGATACTTTCAACAGAGAAACTTATCAAAACCCCATCCTTTGAAGGGTTAAAGTCCGGCGCGTAAGATATAGCTCCGGGACACTTACCTGATTCTTCGGGAAAGAATGCCATTTTCTCATGACCGAAGTCCATAGCGTTAAAACTTATGCCCAGTAACAATTCGTAGAATTTTACAGCTCTATTGAAATCTACAGAAGGAATTTCAAAAAATGCAACTAGCTTTTTCATTTCATTTTTGATTTTTAGTGAATAAATATTGACAATACAAAGCTAAAAGTTGCATTTCCCTTATACTTGGAAAAAAAGGACATCTATCTTTTAAAGAGAAAAGTAGTCGGAATATGGATCACATATCGCAAGATATTCACCCGGAGTATATCCCGAAAAATGTTTGAATTCACTTATCAAATGCGATTGATCGTAAAACTCACAGATGTATGCAAGCTCTGTTAGATTTGTAGAAGGTTTGGTTTGTAAAATATATAGTGCTCGTTGAAAACGAATTACCCTCAGGAATTCTTTAGGATTCAACCCTACATATTCAGTAAAGATACGTTTGAATTGCTTATAACCTAGACAGCTGATACCAGCCAAAGACTCAATTCCTACATGCCCTATATTAACAGCATTTACTGCGGCTTGCATTCGCCTCAAATTATATTCTTTGGAATAAAAATATTGCTTCTTCAAGAATGATTCAATCATTTGGACGCACACTCTATTATCGTATGTATCGAGAAGTAGTTTACCCAGCTCCAATATTTCAATATTGTCGAGTAAGTCAAGTGCAATAGACTGTTCTTTAAATTCGTGCATCGGCTCTTTGAAAAACATGCGTGCTCCAAATGCATGAAACGTAACGCAAATCATATCAGTAATACCTGATTGAACGAGGTTGGAATATGTAGTAGATTGTCCACTAATAAACATCTGAGGTAAAGGACTATTATTGCACTCTATTGACAGGGGGCTTCCCCGATGGAAGAATAGATTGATGTTCCCGGTTGGTATTATACCTTGCACATCATTTGCCGCATTTGCTTTTAAGAACCAATAGTTCTTAATGTAAGGCGACAATTCAATACTGGGCTGTACAATTTCAAAAGAGTCCATCGTACAAAGATAGTTAACCTCAACTTTGATGAATTGTAAAAAAGGGACATTTATAAGCAAACTGAATCTATAAAAGGAAATCGTCGATTTTAGATTTTTCTGATCATTTCAAATTGTTTTCCTTTCACTTCAATATTCTTTGCTCTTATGAAATCTGTAATCGAATCACATGATACATCTGTATTCACAATTTTCAGAATCGAATTTTTATTCAAATTTAAAATCTCTTTTAGTAATAAAGATGCAATCCCTTGCCTTCTATATTTTTTGTCAACAGCTATTTGAGTAAGATCTCCCGATATAGGCTCGAAAACACAGTATCCGAGTATTCGTCCATCGACAAATACTCCCAAACAAATAAAATCATCAACAGTCCGCTGTATAGATTCAAAACTATTCTGCCACGAAGGAGTAAAATCCCAAAATTCAGTAAACAAATCCAATTGATCGGTACTTATCCGTTTAACAGAATATAAAGTATCTGATTCTTTTATAAGATTGCTTATATGCTCATTTGTTTGCATCGAATAATAGAATTCACGAGTTACTGCAAATCCAAGATTTCTGTATACGGAAACAGCTTTCGTATTGTGTTGCAACACTTCTAGCAAGTATTGTTTAATCCCGGCTTCTCTTAAAAATGGTATAGAATATTCAAAGACCTGAGTAGCTAAACCTTGTCCTCGATATTCTTTCAGAGTTCCTGTTCCCGTATCGTATGCTGTGCGTATTCCTTTAAAGTCTCCAATTCCATTTAAAGTAAAAGCAACTATTTTATCTCCATCAAATGCAGCAAATGACAATTCAGGATCAAATCCACGCCTTTTAAGCATAGTTTGGAGTTGTACCTTATTGATTTGTACTTCATAGTTGGCAAAAGCTTGATCAAATGCTTCATATATTACGTCGAAGTGTATATCTTTCAATGACTTTACTTTTATTTCCTTCATATCTCACTCAATATCATTTTCACTTTTTCATAGCTTCTGCTTTCATATTTGCGGGCATTTTTTCTATAGCATAACGTAAGGCTGTACGAGGCATTACTGATTTATGTTTCATCACATAATCAAACACTCTTTTCTGATAGGCTTCACTTTTTTTCTGTGTTTCGCTGGCTGCTTTCAGCATCCAACCATATCCCTTTTGTACCAAATCATCTTTATCTAAGAGCAATAGATCAGCAATTTCAAACACATCATCTAAAAACAGGCCTTTACGGGCAGGAATAATCAATGTAACGGCTGCTGCCCGCTTTACCCAACGACTAGAAGATTTTGCCCATTTTTTCAATTCTGATATATATTCGGGATACATCATCACGAATGTACCGATAGTATGATTACAGAGAGTATCGCAATCAGCCCAGTTATTAACGTAGTTGTGTAACCAATATTCGAAAATCTCAAAATCAGCAGGTTCATATTGTTTATGTAAAGATTCTGCCCAAATGCAAGCAACAACCGATTCTTCCAAGTAGCCGGACTGCCACAGCTCTTCACACAAGTCGAATATCTCCTGTTTAGAAAGTCCCTTCATCTGTTTAAGGCTCTCCTTCGCTATTTTAGTGACTTCCCCCATTCGCACACCATGTACCTTAGCAGCTTCCCCTTCTTTGAAAAATCGAGAGCTAGTATTAAGTGTACTTTCATCAATACACATTATCAATGACTGACGAACCTGTTCTACTATATTATCCATTTTTAAATGATAAGCAATTAAACGATACTAGTTATTTGGCCTTTTAATTTCATAAAGAACATGCTTGCACAAAGGGTTCTGTTTTTCTATTTTGGGATGATCAAAATACCCTTGAAGATGCATACCAATTCGTTTCATTACTTTTTCAGAATCAATATTTAGAACAGAGGTAAATGATACAATCTTATCGAAATTTAAAATATCAAAGCCATAATTAAGGCATGCTGTTGCAGCCTCAGCAGCTAATCCTCTCTTCCAGAATTCCTTTCTAAATCTCCAACCTATTTCTACACATGGCGTAAAATAAGAGTCAAAAGTAGGGATGGAAAATCCGGTAAATCCAATAAATTCTTCCGTAGATTTTTCCTCAACTGCAAACAGTCCAAAATTATGTTTCTCAAAGTGTAACTTAATTCTATGTATAAAATCCAGAGTTTCTGAATAAGATAAAGTCTTAGGAAAAAACCTCATTACCTCCTTATCCATATTCATTGCTGCAAACGGCTCAATATCTGAATCTTTCCAATATCTTAATCTCAACCGATCAGTCGTCAAAATATAATCTGTCATTTTCTCTTTTAATATCAATTGATGATGATGGTTATGCTATTCTTTGAAGACAAAATATCTTTTTTAACTGATATTTATCCACAACAGATTTGTAAAACAAAGTTATCATAATTTTAATCCTTAATATCTTTCATAGTAAAAGAAATAAGTACATCTTTATTGTAAAGCTACTGCACCCATACCAACTTAGCCCGCTTCCGATTGCGAATCCAGTGCTTATCAGTTTTCACATGACCTTTGCGAACGTATTTGAAAACATTATGCATGAATTCCGAAACGGGATATTCTCCAATATTGCGAGAGACAACTCCAACTCGGGGACTCTAGGAAAATCAAATATTGATGCATAAAACATCACTTCTTCCCATGAAAGTCATTTAACCATCTGGCGCGCGGCGAAAATAAAATAATATTCTTCGATACGTTTAGACTCAATAGAGTGAACAGCATAAAGGTTTTCTCCCAAAAGCTCTATATCTCCTAAATCATTCTAAAAACATCTTATTTAAACTTGGATCAAAAAAAGACAGATTATATATAACAGATTCTGAGTAACCCTCTCTTGTAATCTTAGCGATCCATGTAATTACAGATGGACTAGTAACTACATGAGATATATCTATAGATACGTCCGGATATTTGCTCTGTATCTCCACAGAAGACGCTGACAAATCTTTAGTCAATATAGCATATTCTATTTCAAAATGTTTTTTATACGGTTCACTGAGGGACCCTATTCCTGCTATATTTTTAGAATCAGTTAAGTCTAGTAATACTCCATCAGCTTTGACAGGAATGCGGCTACCGTTAATAGTAACAGAGGTTATGCCAAGTAAATTGTAATCCGCCTTTTGCTCCGGAGCGTTATCTTCACTGCATGAAAAGAAGGTAAAAACGGTAAGAATTAACACAAAACAATGACACAAACTAACTTTTATATTTTTCATTAGAATTTATTATTTAGTAGTTAACTTTATATCTATAAATTATTGGATCTTAATCCAAGATTATTTTTTTAAATCGCACAAAATTAACTATTATTTAGTAAATAAACGTGAATTTTAATACAATGTTTCATAGAAACATTTATCATTCATGTAACTTACTGTTAGTGAATTCAAAAGATTATAAATACTAATTTTTAGTATTGTGTTCTCTTCTATATCTTTACTATACCTGTATATTTTTTACAATTGAAAAAACTTGCTGACATACTGTTGTCATAATGGGATGATACATTTGCATTGTAGTTAAATTTTAAAACATCAGAATTATGAAAATTAAACCTTACCTGTCATTTAATGGCAATGCAGAAGAAGCACTTAACTTTTATACCGGAGTATTTAATGGTACTGTCGAAGAAATTTTTCGCTATGGAGAATATCAGGCAATGGAAAGTCCTGCCGAATACAAAGATAAGATAATCCATTCCGATCTTGACTTTAATGGCTGTACTATCAGCATGGCCGATATTTTACCGGACACAAAGGCTAACTTTGGTTCTTTGGGACATACACTCACTATATTTTGTGACACAGAAGAACAACTGAAAGACATTTATACTAAATTAGGCATAGGTGGGCAAATAAAATGTGAACTTAGCCAACCACCTTATGCTAAACTTTATGCCGAAATTATCGATAAATTTGGCGTACTTTGGGCATTGATTATAGAGTAAAATGAGAACATGAATAAAGAATTAAACCGACTTGACCGCATATCGGCATTACTGATACAATTACAGTCACGCCCCGTTGTTAAAGCGTCTGAAATGGCAGAACGCTTCGACGTGAGCCTGCGCACAATATATCGTGACATGCATACATTGTCTGAAGCTGGAGTGCCGATATGCGGAAATTCGGGAGTTGGCTATTCTTTAATAGAAGGCTACAGGCTACCTTCGCTCATGTTTACCAAAGAGGAAGCGATTGCTTTCCTCACAGCCGAAAAAATTATCGAGCAACTTACCGATACCCAAAACAGTAACTACTTTCGTCAGGGAATGGATAAAATACGTGCTGCTTTACGATCTGTGGACAAGAAATATCTCTACGATATGGACGACAGTATAGCGGTATATAAAAGTCGGAATGCGGGAGAAAGTCTACCGAATATAATGCAAACGATCTTAAATAGTATAAACGACAAGTTGGTCATAGAAGTAGACTACACGAATGCAGACGAAAGTAATACCAGAAGAGCATTGGAAGCTGTGGGCATAACTTATTCATACCCTCGCTGGTATCTATCCGCTTGGTGTCACTTACGAAAAAAGTACCGAATATTTAGGCTTGATCGTATAGGCAACATAAAAACAACGGAAGATAAACATACAAAAGTTCATCCTGCTCTGGAATCGCTTCTCGGATGTGATGATCCTCAATGTTTGACCGAAGTTGTTTTACGTACAAGTAAAGAGGTTTCTAAACATTTTGCCGACCGATGCTATTTTATGGGACTGACCGAAGAGAAAGAACTTGCAGACGGACGGATAGAACAAACCTACATGGCTTACTCGCTCGAAGGACTAGCTAGATGGGTGTTGGCAAATGCCGATACAACAACGGTTGTTAAACCCGTTGAAATAAAAGAGATTATTAAACAAATTATTGAAAAATTAGACTTATGAAAATAAATAGCACAGAGATAAAAAATCTCGAACCGATAAAGACAATTGCAATTTCGCATGCAGGAGATTATTCAGGTATTGGAAACGTATTTGAGAAATTAGCCGCATGGGCTGGAGCCAATAATCTTTGGGAGGCTTCTCCTAAAATGGCCGGAGTTTATCATGATGATCCAATGAATACCCCTGTCGAAAAATTACGTTCGGAAGCCTGCTTGGAAGATCTTTCGGACATCGAACCCGAAGATGGGATGAAACGCTATACAATAACTGGTGGCAAGTATTTCGTTATGCAGGTAGAGGTTACAATGTCCGAATATGATGAAGTCTGGAAGAAGGTATATGTTGACATTAACGAAAAAGGATATGAATGTGACTCAAGAGACCACTATGAGTTATATGTGAGTTGCGAAGGTGATGTTCAAGATCCCAATGCCCCATGGATAGTAGAATTGCGCATTCCTGTGAAATAAACACCTTCACAACAAAATAACAATATATAGAATAGCTGTGTAGTATATGTTTAGCACAGCTATTTTTATATTATCTTTAAAAGATGGGAACAGAAACACCCTTAGTAGACAAAGACTATTTATTATTAAAAACTGAAGGTAAAGGAGCTTGGACTTTTGTTGAAATACCTGAAATACCTATGCCTAAAACATCTTTCGGAATGCTAAAAGTAAAGTTATGCGTTTTCCAATACACACCTAATGCCTATTGGAAATGGACATGTGGGTTTGGCTGTTAGACCTGAAATAAGGAAAAAGATAAAAAAGCAAGCAGGTGATATAGTACATATCACTATTTATGAGGACAAAACATCTTTAATAATCCCTCAGGAACTGGTAAGGGAAGAGTTGCCAAGAGTACACAAACAGCATTACCCGAGCTTGAAACGCTGAAATTTATTAAAGAGGGACGTAATATCGTATTTTGCGATAATCCCGGACCGGTAAGACACATATATCAATCGAGCTGGATATTAAAGGATAAATACTCGTAGTAGCTATGGCAGACAGGCTAACGCATAAAGCCTATCTTATCAACATGAATGGACAATCCTACAGGGTTAAAGAAACTAAAAAAAGGTTACAGTCTAATAAAGAATAAATATCTTTAACCAATCTCAATAGAGACACTTATTGGTATACTTTTCACTTACTAAGTGAACTAATTTTAAATTATATTATACATATGTATAGGGGGCTCTTATTTGTTTTTTTATTTCTGTCATCTTTGTCAAGCTATGGACAAAGAATGACTTATAGGGTATTTGACAATATTATGCTCAGTGTGGAGAGTAGCGGAGTTAATTGTTTTGCACAAGATAGCTTGGGAATGATATGGATGGGATCAAACAGAGGATTGTATAGTTATGATGGTTTTTCTGCTCAGCCTCATATATCGGAAAAAACAAATACGCAGGT
Source organism: Dysgonomonas sp. 37-18 (assembly GCF_001899125.1). Lineage (NCBI taxonomy): Bacteria > Pseudomonadati > Bacteroidota > Bacteroidia > Bacteroidales > Dysgonomonadaceae > Dysgonomonas > Dysgonomonas sp. 37-18. Next base: position 192,153 of record NZ_MKVC01000047.1, read on the forward strand.
CTACTGCATTACCGTTATAGATAAAGAATACTTGTATCTTGGCACTGATAATGGAGTACTCATTTACAATTATAAAAAAGACCGGTATGAAAATTCGGATGAGAATTTCCCTACCGATGTTCGTGCGATGTACTTAGATAATGGAAACTTATGGATAGGCTCCCTTAATGGATTATTCCGATACCATATCGCCAGCAAAAAACTTGAAAATATTCCGATTGAACAATCGGAGATCCCTCACAAAACTATTTATTCTATAATAAAATCACAAGAGAATATTTACATAGGTACATATAATGGCTTGTGCAGGTATATACCAAATTTGGGTAAATTTGAGAAAATTAATCTTCCATTAGATTCTAAAAGGAGTAATCAGTTTGTAAATACCCTCTTAGAAGATACGTCTCTCGGCTGTATCTGGATAGGTATGGAAGGAAACCTGTTGAAATATACTCCGACATCGAAGAAAGTAGAGTTTTTTAACTCTTTTCTTAACAACTCTGTGAAGTCATTAGCCTTAGACCAATCCAATAATTTGCTTGTAGGAACTGATAACGGACTTTATATTTACAATAAATATTCGGCGAATATACAACATATTGTACACGACTCAAGGAATAGCAAATCACTATCTAATAATATAATATGGAGTGTTTTTCCTGATAAGGAAAAAAATATTTGGTTAGGTACGGATTATAATGTTTCTCTATCCCGTTATAATGAGGCCTTTCAGTTTATCCCAATCTCTCAGATAACGGGAATTGGCGACGGCAACCGTTTTCATGCAATATATCGTGATTCGCGTGGTAATTACTGGCTAGGCGGAACAAATGGATTGATATTTTCTCCTACTCTCGAGAGTTCTGACGCTTCTATATGGTATCGCATGGATAATGTAAGATTTCCGATATCTCATAACCGCATCAGGTACATATACGAAGATAAAGAAAAAAATGTATGGGTAGCTACAGACGGGAGTATAAGCCGATACGATTATAATCAAAAACAGTTTGTACATTACTCCATTGTTGACAGTACACGTACCTATAATTCTAATTGGGCATATTGCATTTTCGAAGACAAACAGGAGAATTTGTGGATAGCAACATGTTTGGGCGGAATATTTGTTGTTAACAAAGAAAAGTTGAAACAGACATCGGGAACATATGTCGCTGAACGAAACTACACAATCAAGGACGGTCTATCCGGCATGTTTGTAAATCAGATAATGCCTGATAAAAACGATAATGTCTGGGTGTTGCTTTACAAAGACGGGGTCAATAAGATAGACTTAAAGCAGAACAAAATATCTAAAATTTTAATAGGGCATGGAATGCAAGATGAGACACCGAATTATATGCTTTGCGATGAAGATGGTTATATCTGGATGGGGTTTCCGGCTGGGCTTGTACGAGTTGATCCGAATAATAATGAAACGATTCTGACAAAATTTAATGAATTCGGAAACGGCCAAGTTCTTTCGATGACAGAGGAAGAGCAGCACATCTGGTTATCTACAATAGAAGGCGTATGGGTTGTGGATAAAAAAACATTTGAAGTGCAGAGGATGAATATAATTAACAAATCTTTCACTGCGGGATTTTATGATAAATCTTCTGCCAATATTTACTTAGGATCCAGTGATGAATTAGTACTACTTTCTCCGATGGTTCTTAAAAATGCAGAACAGAACCCTCCTGTAATTTTAACATCACTATATGTTAATGGAAAGCTATATAATCCTAATCCTAAGCAAAACTGCATTCGTTATGTAAATGAAATTAATCTGAATTATGATCAAAACAATCTGATCTTTGAATTTTCAGATTTGATATACTCTCAGGAAGAGAGCAATAAGTTTGTCTACAAGCTTGATCATCGAGACTCAGACTGGAATATTCTGAAAGAAAACACAAACCGAATTTCATATTCGAATCTGGAATACGGAAAACACAGACTGATGATAAGTAGGCTCGACTCGTACGGAAAACCTTCTGAGGCATTTACGTCTTTTATCATAAACATTTCTCCTCCGTGGTACTATACAATATGGGCTAAAATCGTATATGTATTATTGATTTTGAGCTTTATTCTATGGATTATAAATTTTTTAAGGGTGCGCAATAATCTAAGAATAGAACGCATAGAGAAGGAAAAAATGCTGGAGTTATCCAACCTGAAGATGAATTTCTTCACGAATGTTTCTCATGAATTTAAGACTCCATTGAGCCTGATCCTCGCACCTGTGAGTAAATTGCTACATGAGACAAAAGACTCGTATAAGAAGAAACAGCTCGAACTGATTCAGCGAAATGCATTAAAGCTAAATTCACTGATACGCCAGATTATTGATTTTAATAGAAATGACAGTATTAACTCAGGATTGATATTGTCTAAAGTAGAATTTGTAGAATTTGCTCGAAGCCTGTTCTCTATATATGAAGATGGCTATAAAGAAAAGGGTCTCACATTCACATTCACGACAAATAAAGACAAAATTTATATAGATATCGATATATTGAAAATAGAATCGTTGCTCAACAACCTGATTGCTAATGCCTGTAAATACACAGAGCAAGGCAGTGTGAGTTTAATTCTGAACTATCAGGAAAATAGACAGAGGTTAGTGATACAGGTCAGTGATACGGGTATAGGTATTCCGTCTGAAGAGATTCCATACATTTTCGAACGTTTTTTTAAGTCGTCAAAAACAGCAAAAGATAAAGAGGGTACAGGCATTGGACTACATCTGGTAAAAACGTATGCAGAGCAGCACAATGGAAAAGTGGAAATACAATCTGAAGACAATAAAGGCACTATAATTAATATTTCCTTACCTATTCCTGAAAATATAACAACAGAAGAAATACTTCCGATAATAGTCCATGAAAGTAACCGTCCTAAGATACTAATTGTGGAAGATAACCCTGAGATTGCCGACTTTATTTATCAGACACTTGCAGAAAAGTACCAGTGTGAAGTCAGTCACAACGGAAAACACGGACTAGACGCATGTATAAGCCTACAACCCGATCTTATTGTTGCAGATGTAATGATGCCTGTTATGGACGGTTTGGAAATGACTGCTCATATAAGGAAGAACATACCGACATCAACCATCCCTATTATTTTGCTCACAGCGAAGGATGATAAAAAGACAGAAATGGAAAGCATCAACCTGAATGTTGATTTTTTCATATCCAAACCCTTCGAGCCCGAAATACTTTTATCCCGAATAGAACAACTGCTAAACAGCAAACAACAATTAGAAAATAAGGTACGGCTTGAGGCCCTAGCATCACCTCAACCAATTAAAGCCACTTCTCCAGATGAAAAATTCTTATCACAAATTACAGAGATAATAGAGGATAAGGTTGCCGACTCTGATCTCAACGTAAATTCGCTGAGCACTATTTCCGGTATTGGTTCAAAACAAATATACAGAAAAATCAAGCAGCTTACCGGAATGTCTCCGGTAGAATATATCAGATCTATACGTATGAAAAAGGCAGCAATGCTGTTTAGTCAAAATAAATTTACAGTTTCGGAAGTGATGTATATGGTTGGTTTTTCCAATCACTCTTACTTTTCCAAATGTTTCAACTCTGAATTTGGAAAAACACCACGGCAATTTATAGACGATAGGCTATAATCCATTTATTGAGGTGTTAAAACTTTTCATTGTCCAATTTCTATCCATATCTGTCCAATTTGCACCTGCTCAAAATCTAGGGCCATAGTATATTTGTGCAACCAGAAATGCGTTATACCATGAAATTGAAATTAGTAATAATATGCTTGTTCTTTAGTTTGTCAGCTTCGGCACAAAATGATATATATAGACAAAAGTGGAACTATGCGCTGGACAGGGAGCAATGAAGAAGCTTCTTTTTACGGGGTAAACTATACACTGCCATTTGCGCATGCTTATCGGGCCATTCGTTATACAAACAAAAATCATAAAGAAGCGATTGATAAAGATGTTTATCACTTTGCACGTTTAGGATTCAATGCATACCGTATTCATGTATGGGATGTGGAAATCTCTGATGGAGAAGGGAAATTGATAAAGAACAACCATCTGGATTTACTCGATTACCTGATAGCGAAACTTCGGGAACGCAATATATATGTATTGATTACTACCATGACAAACTTTGGTAACGGCTATCCGGAAAAGAATATTAATACCGGGGGGTTCTCTTATCTATACGATAAATGCAAAGTACATGAGGATGAAAAAGCCATAAAAGCACAGGAAAACTATATAGGAAACTTTATAAGTCATATAAATCCCTACACTGGCTTATCATATAAAGACGATCCTTGTATTGTTGGATTTGAGATAAACAATGAGCCTTGTCATGCTGGCACACCTGAACAAACAGAAAATTATATCAACAGAATGTTAAAAGCTATAGGGAAAACAGGGAACAAAAAGCCTATATTCTATAATGTAAGCCACAATATGGATCATACTCAGGCTTATTTCAATACAGCAGTACAAGGTACTACTTATCAATGGTATCCTATCGGATTAGTTGCAGGGCATACTCGTCAGGGCAATTTCCTTCCATATGTCGATAGTTACAATATTCCATTCGATAATATAAAAGGCTTTACCAATAAAGCAAAAGCTGTATATGAATTTGATCCGGCCGATGTTATATATTCGTATATGTATCCGGCTATGGCCCGCACGTTCCGCTCTCAAGGTTTTCAATGGATCACGCAATTTGCCTATGATCCCATCGATATAGCATGGGCCAATACAGAATATCAGACTCATTTTCTGAATCTGGCATATACTCCCGAAAAAGCGATCAGTATGGCGATAGCGGCGGAAGTTGCTTACAATATTCCCATGAACAAAAAATATGAAAAATACCCGAACGATACTATCTTCGAGAACTTCCGTGTTAGTTATAAGGAAGATCTGAGCGAATTGAACGGTTCGGACAGATTTTATTATTCAAACAGTACAATTACAAAGCCGACAAATTTAAATAATTTGAAAAAAATAATAGGTTATGGTAACTCGGCAGTGATCGAATATGAAGGGACTGGAGCATATTTTTTGGACAAGTTAGAGGAGGGGATTTGGAGATTAGAGGTTATGCCCGATGCAGTCTGCATTAGTGACCCTTTTGAAAAAACGTCTTTAAAAAAAGAAGTCGTTACTATTGCTTGGAATATGTGGAAAATGAAGGTTGAATTGCCGGGTTTAGATAAAAATTTCACAGTAACCGCTATTAATAAAGGAAATACTTATAACGAAGTCTCTTCTGGTACCAACATATTTATCAGACCGGGAGTCTATCTCCTTCAGAAAGCAGGTTATACTCCCACCGGAAATTGGCAAACTGAGACAAGATGGAACAATATCACTCTGGGAGAATTTGTGTCTCCCGAAGCCTGCGCTAAAACATTCTCCGTTGTACATACACCTGCAAAAATAGCGGAAGCTGATCAGCCATTGCAGGTACAGGCGCAGATAGTAGGTCCTGTGTTTCCCGATTCTGTACTGATTTATACAGATAAGATTTCTTTTTGGTCGGAAGTCAATCCATACATAAAGATGAAGCATAGCAACGGATATATATACACGGCCGAATTTCCTGCAAAAGCAATCAATGAGGGAATATTAAGATACAATATAGTAGTCTGTTATGGAAGTAAAAAGTTCACCTCTCCTACCAATGTCGAAGGTAGCCCTCTCGATTGGGACTATTATCAGACAAAGTATTGGGAGACTAAGATTGTAAATAAAGAGTCTGGAATAGAACTTGTCAAGATAATAGACGAATACAGTGGGCTCGATACTTACGGAATCCCCGAATCTTCTTATATCAGTAGAACAATAAAAGAATCGATGGATGGAAAATCTCTGAATTTTAAATTCATTAAGAAAGATTCAAATGCTTTATTTTTCTGGAGAAAATATATTAAAAATTATATTATTCGCAGAGAAGAAGCTCTGAAAAAGGCTGAATATCTCTGTTTGAATATAGGGAATATAAATGCCATCAAACAGTTAAGAATAGGTTTTGTTACTACTGATGGATTTACCTATACCTCAAAATTTGTCATAGAAAAGGATCAAAAAAGATACCGGATACCTTTATCTGATCTGGAACAAAGTCGTACAGTTCTTCTTCCTGCTCCATATCCAGTGTTTCTTGACAGGTATTTCTCTCCTGATATGCAAATCCCTTTCAATATAGAGAATATAGAAATATTGGAACTGTCAACAGCCGATAGTCCGACAGAGGAGGCTTCGCTGGAATTAGAAAAGATATGGATCGAATAATCAGATAGTACTCCACAAGTAATCACCTTAATTAAATATCTAAATTATGAACAAATGCATTTATTGTAAAAAGTTTATCCAATTCCGCTTCGTCGCAATTGTGGTATTGCTCTTGCTCCCACTAATGGTAGCTGCACAAACCAAAAAAGTGACAGGAATCATTACTGACGAAACAGGAGAAGCCATCACAGGCGCTTTGGTAAAAATCCCACAAACGACATTAGGCACTATGACCAATGTAAACGGACAATACGCCATCGAATTGCCACAAGGGAAGAACCAACTGGAATTCTCTTTTTTGGGCTACGAAAAACAAATAATAGAGGTTAATAGCCGAGACCAAATTAATGTACGCCTGCAGCCAACATCTTTCGACATTGACGAAGTAGTTGTAATCGGCTACGGTACCCAGAAAAAAGGAGACCTTACAGGCTCTATTAGCAGTGTTAGCAGTAAAGATTTCAACACTGGGCTTATCAGTTCACCCGAACAATTGATCAATGGAAAAGTGTCAGGTGTACAGATTATGTCGAATAGTGGATCACCAACATCAGGAAGTACGATACGTATCCGTGGAGGAGCTTCATTGAATGCCAGTAACGATCCGCTTATCGTATTAGACGGTGTGCCGTTGGAAATAGGAGGAATCAGCGGTAATTCAGGCAACTTTCTTGCTCTTATAAACCCAAGCGACATTGAGAGTATGACTATCCTGAAAGATGCTTCATCTACTGCTATCTACGGTTCACGTGCATCAAATGGAGTTCTTATCATTACTACTAAAAAGGGAAGCGGAGACCGTCTGAAAGTAAATTTTACCACTACCAATTCAGTACAAACCCGCACTAAGCTGACTGATATGCTCTCACGTGAAGAATTCATTAACATAGTCAACAGTGAAGGTTCAGATACTCAAAAAGCTTTGTTGGGTAGCAGTGCGACAAATTGGAATGATGAAATTTATCAGACTGCTTTCGGCACAGATAATAATCTCAGTCTATCTGGACGCTTGGCAAAAAACGTTCCGGTTCGTGTATCTTTAGGCTACTATAATCAAGACGGCTTAGTAAGGACTGATAATGCAGAGCGCATTACAGGAAGTTTTTCTTTGTCTCCTAGCTTCTTCCAAGACCATTTAAAACTGAACGTCAATGCAAAAGCTTCCCATAACAACAATCGTTTTGCCAATTCAAGTACCATATGGAATGCCGCTACCTGGAATCCGACCCTGCCAGTCTATTCAGGCAACGACACCTTTGGTGGCTATACAGAAGCTCTTGACAACGCAGGTCAGCTTGTAACGGGGGGTACAATCAATCCGCTGGGAGCTCTCAAGCAATATAAGTCTACTAGTCGAGTGTCACGTTTAATTGGAAACTTTGATTTAGACTATAAAATGCACTTTCTGCCCGAACTGAAATTTCATACTACGTTGGGTTATGATTATGCCAAAGGACAGGGTCGGATATATGTACCTGCCGAAGCAGCCCAGTATAAAACGTCGAATGGTCGTGATTACAAATATGGTCCACAAAAAAATACAAACCGTCTGCTGACAACATATTTCAATTACAATAAGTTTATAGATTCATGGAAGAGTAGTCTCGATGCTACTGTGGGATACGATTACCAATATTGGAAGAGTACTTCGCCCCTATATAGTGAACTAAATACTTTAGGAGAAGCGCAGAGTACTACAGCCGCATCGGATCAGCGCCACGTACTTCTTTCTTATTACTCTCGTCTGAACTATACTTTCGATTCGCGTTACATGTTGACAGCTACTATCCGTAGAGACGGAACCTCTCGTTTTAGTAAAGAGAATCGCTGGGGAACATTCCCTTCTTTAGCATTGGCATGGAGATTATCCGAAGAAGCTTTCCTTAAAGATAATAAAGTGTTGAGTAATTTAAAATTAAGAGCTAGTTATGGTGTAACCGGACAACAAGAAGGAATAGGTAACTATAATTACCTTCCAGTATATACATACAGTCAGGATGGAGCGCAAGCTCAATTTGGGAATCAATGGTACTATACATATCGTCCTGAGGCTTATGTAGAAAACTTGAAATGGGAAACAACTTCTTCTTGGAACTTCGGTCTCGATTTAGGATTTCTAAAAGAACGCCTCTCTGGTAGTGTCGATTTCTATACACGAAAAACAAAAGATCTATTGGCAACGGTTGCATCACCTGCCGGGACTAATTTCGATAAGAATATTCTAACCAATGTGGGTAATGTGGACAGCAAGGGAATTGAGTTTACCTTAAGTGCCAGTCCTATACAAAGTAAAGATTGGAACTGGGATGTAAGCTTCAATATGACTTGGCAGAAAATGAAAGTCAAGAATCTCTCTCTGGTCGAAGGTGGCGCTACTACCAACCTATCTGCCGGTGCTTGGATTGATGGACAAAATGTACAAGTATTAAGCGAAGGCTACGCGCCTTATATGTTTTACGTTTATAAACAGCTTTACGATACCGAAACAGGTAAACCCATTGAAGGAGCTTATGCAGACTTGAATGATGATGGCGAGATAAACTCGGGTGACCTATATCACTACAAGTCGCCTGCTCCGGATTTCATCTTCGGCTTCAGTACTTCGTTAAACTATAAGAAATGGATGCTGAGTACAAGCCTTCGAGCTAGTGTAGGCAACTATGTGTACAATGGCATGGCTATGAACACCGGTGCTATGGGAACAATGAGCTACAACTCATACCAATTGAACAATTTGCATCGTAGCTACTTGACGACCGGCTTTAAGAGCCGCCAGCATCTCTCAGATTATTATGTAGAGAATGGTTCGTTCCTGAAGATGGACAATTTATCGCTGTCCTATAATTTCGGTCGTGTCTGTCGTTGGTTCAGCCTGAATGCTAGCGTTCTGATGCAAAACGTTTTCTGTATTACTAAATATTCAGGTGTAGATCCGGAAATACCGAGTGGAATGGACGCTTCTTTCTATCCTCGCCCACGCACTTATTCTATTAACTTAGGATTCGAATTCTAACCTTTACCATTTAAAACAAGATATATCGTATGAAAAAAATATTTTATACCATACCGTTTCTTATCAGTATATTTTTTGCGACATCATGCGTAGGTGATTTAGACCAGTATCCACATACTGAAACTACCTCGGCTGATGTTTACAGATCGGTTACTAACTATAAATCCGTTCTTGGAAAACTCTATGTTTCTTTTGTCATTACCGGGCAAGAGAAAGGTGGTGGAAATGGCGATATGAGTAGTAATACTGGTTATGACTATATGCGCTGCTATTTCAATATGCAGGAAGCTGGTACAGATGAGTTTATCTACACTTGGCAGGAAGGTGACAAAATGGGAGGACTTACTTACTTGAGTTGGGATGTCAATGACATATGGGTTTCTGATACATATTACCGTATTTATTATACGATAGCGCTTTGCAATGAATTTTTGCGCAATGCTACTGATGGGAAAATAGGGCAATTCAGCGAGAGCGACCAAAAGGAGATCCGTCATTATCGTGCAGAGGCTCGTTTCCTCCGAGCTTTGGCCTACTATCATGCACTTGACCTTTATAGAAACATCCCTTTCGTAACTGAGAATGACCCCGTGGGTAGTTACCTGCCACCACGCTATACCTCTAATCAGATATTTGCATATATAGAGACAGAATTGAAGGATATTGATACTGATTTGCTGGATCGTACAGAATCTGAATATGGGCGTGCATGTAAGCAGGCTGCATCGGCACTGTTGGCTCGTCTCTATCTGAATGCTGAGGTTTATACCGGAACTGCTCGTTGGACCGATTGCATTGCCGCTTGTAACTCTGTTATAGCAGCTGGTTATACACTGGAGAATGACTATTTCAAACTATTTAATGCTGATAACAATAATCGTACAAATGAAATCATTTACGCTTTTCCTGTAGATGCTACACATACTGCATCTTGGGGAGCGACTACCTACATCATTTGTGGTGCTATAAGCAATACCTCGGAGAGTCAGCTGCCTACTGATTATGGTGTAAAATCAGGATGGGGAAGCTTCCGTTTGCGTGGCGAGTTTTCCGATTTCTTCAATGGTGGTGATAGTCGTGCTATGTTCTACACTGAGGGTCAGACCAAGGATGTAGATATAGTGGAAAACCAGAGTTATGGATATCTTGCACAGAAATGGACTAATCTAACCGATGCCGGAGAGATGCCCTCCAACTTCAGCGACTTTAGTGTGAATACAGACTTTCCTGTTTTCCGTTTGGCAGATGTATACCTGATGTTGGCTGAGGCTGTTGTGAAAGGTGGAGAAGGAAGTAGCCGTTCGGTTGCTTTAGGGTATGTCAACGAATTGCGCGTGCGAGCCTATGGTGATAACTCGGGTAACATCACTGAAGGACAGATGACTGCTGATTTTATTCTCGATGAACGAGCCCGGGAATTATATCTGGAGTGTGTACGTCGTACAGACCTCATACGTTATGGTAAGTTTACTACATCTTCTTATCGATGGCAATGGAAAGGGGGGACGAAAGATGGTAGGGCTGTGGATAGCAAATATAATACTTATCCTATCCCGTCTACCGAACTGACCGCTAATCCGAACCTTTATAATGAGAACTATTAATTTAACAGATTATACTATATATGAATACAATGAAAAATTTCATTCTCCTTCTTACAGTAGCTTTGAGTTTTGCCTCTTGTGAAAAGGATGAAGACAAGATATATTTGAGTAGTATTGCACCGGGCGAATTGATCGCAACAGAGAGTGATGTTGTCTTGCTGAAGGAAAATAACAAAGATATTGTTTTGTCGTTGGCATGGAGCAAGGATGCCTTGCAGATAAGTGATCCTGACTTGTCTCCTATTGATGTGACTATCCAGACATTACAGGCTTCTATCACCTCTGACTTCTCGGGCGTGGTAAGTGAGAGTGTGGAGGCTTCTTTATCAAAAGCTTATACAGGTCTTGCACTCAATGCGATGGCTAAGAATATAGGTGCCGTTTCGGATCAGGTAAACAAGGTTTATTTCCGTATTGCAGCAAAAACAGGAAATAATATGCAGCCTGTATATTCAAATACAGTAATGGTGTCTATTACTCCTTATTCGGTCGACATGAGCACAGGTCATATTCTCAATGCCAACCTTGAAGATACCGGATTTACGCTTTATTCAGCAGCTTCTGATGGTAATTATACTGGTTTTATGGGAGTCACTGGCTGGTACAATTATTTCCTACAAGAAGGCAATGGCACTACATGGGGGAACGATGCTGTGGATGGCTCCGCATTCCTACTTTCATCGGAAGAAGATGCAAGTAAACGATGGAATTTCTGGTTTCCTGGGATAGCAGGATGTTATTACGTTGAGGTCAATACGATCAAAAAATTATGGTCGGCCCTGCTGATACCTACATTGAGTGTAAGTGGAGACATTCAAGCCGAAATGACATTTGATCGCTCTAAAGTAAAATGGACAACTGTATTCAATGCCTCTTCATCAAGTACTTTGAATATTAAACTACAAGGGACAGGGAAACAATACGATTATGCTACGGGAACCGATGATGATAAAGCAATAAATACAAATATAGCTTTTGCACAGAACGGACAGAATATATCTTTGGCAAAGCAAGCTGACAACATAGCAATTACTATACCTGAAGCCGGAGAATATACATTAGTGGTAGACCTGAGCAACCCTAAAGCTTGGACATGTAATATTGTTAAAGGCTCAGTTGATCCTATTGAAGTAAATCCCTATCTGTATCTGCCTGGAATTGACGATAACATAAGTGGAAATTGGACTTTCGAGAATTACCTGACCATATTTAATGAGGACGATTTGGCTTATGCGGGAGTTGTTAATGTTGATTCAAAATATGGTTATGGATTCTACACCGAGAAGGATAACTGGGATGACAAATATACTTTGGCTGAAGGAAATTCCGAAGCGGGTGCACTTGTATTCAAGGGAAATACAAATATTCCAGCTCCATCTGCAGGGCTTTATCTGATAGAAACATCCATTAAGAAATTAACTTATGCCTTGACTACTGTCGGAGCTCAGATATATGTTTCCGGGTTAAATGACCAATGGAACTTCGATGTACCTCTGACAGCTACATCTACAACTGGGATATATAAAGGCTCAATAACTATTAATAAAGCTTCTTCATGGGGATTCCAGATACACTTGGATACATCATGGAATCATTACTTCGGAGGCTCACAAGGAAAATTGTATTATAAAGGTAGTAACATCACCGATGATACATCTCTCGCTCCTGGAACATATCAAATGACAGTAAATCTTATCAATGGAACATATAATATCACTCAATAGCTAAAGATATGAAACTAAAAAACATTATATTAACAATAGTAATAGGCTCTTTAGGATTTGCTGCTTGTGTCAACGAAGACAAACCTACATTTCCAGAAAAGCCGATCTATGACATGACTGGTTTTGCCAAAGGAGCCGATGTTAGCTGGCTTACGGAAATGGAAAAAGTCGGAAATAAATTTTATAACTCTTTGGGACATGAAACCGAATGCATGACATTGTTGCGTGATTTAGGGATGAACTCTATCCGTTTGCGTGTGTGGGTAAATCCAGTTGATGGTTGGTGCAACAAAAGCGATGTACTTGTAAAGGCTTGGCGTGCAAAACTACTGGGCATGAGAGTAATGATTGACTTTCATTATAGTGATACTTGGGCTGATCCGAGTAAACAAAATATACCTGCTGCATGGGAAGAATTTTCTTTCGAGGAACTGAAAACAGCAGTTAGCGACCATACTAAAGAGGTGCTGAATGCTTTGAAGGAAAAAGATATTACTCCTGAATGGGTACAAGTAGGCAACGAAATCAGTAATGGTTTCTTATGGGAAATGGGGCAGGCCGATAAGAATCCAGTCCAATATGCCGGATTATTCGCTGCGGGTTATGAAGCAGCAAAGTCTGTTTTTCCGGAAACTATTGTAATAGTGCATCTAGATAGCGGCTCTGACAATAATCTTTATAATTGGAATTTAGACATTCTGAAAAACAATGGGGCTAAATGGGATATGATAGGGATGTCACTATATCCTTATTGGGCAAGAGTCAATGGACAAGAAACATCCTCCGAAAAGGTTATCACGGACTGCATCGAAAACATTAAAAAAGTAAGCACAAAGTATGATTGTGATGTGATGATTGTAGAAACCGGAATGGAGTGTGCGGATGACGATGGGAAGTTGGTCAGCGCCACAGTTCTGGACGAAGGGAAAACTATGCTGAGCCGTATCATAAAGGAATGTAAAGAAAATACAAATGGCCGTTGCAAGGGTGTTTTCTATTGGGAACCACAATGTAAGCCAAGTAAATACAGGTTGGGAGCATTTACCGAAGATGGTTATCCCACTGTAATTATGGACGCTTTTAAATAAATTTTATGAGGGTGTTCTAAAGTGATCTTTAGACGTCATTGAGAGGAGAAATGGTATTTAGATACAAAATTGTATAAACAATATTAAGTCTATAATTTTTCTCTTCATACCTAGTCTTCTCAATGACGTCCTTTGTGATAGCCCCATACTCAATTACTAAAAATCTATGAAACTAAGACTTATATTTACGCTATTTCTTTTTATCTTTTTTTGTAATCTTTACGCCCAACGATCAGAATTTCTACTGGAAAAAGGATGGAAATTTACAAAAGGTGACTATCCGGAGTCAGTGAATAAAAACTTCGATGATAAAAACTGGGAGTCTGTTGTTGTTCCCCATGATTGGGCTATATACGGACCTTTTGATCGCAAACATGACTTACAGGAAGTTGCTATTACACAAAATGGGGAAACTGTTGCTACAATTAAAACCGGAAGAACCGGAGGTCTACCTTACGTAGGTACCGGTTGGTACAGGAATACGTTCAATATCGAAAATTTCGATAAAGGTAAAAAGCGAGTGTCTCTCCTGTTTGATGGTGCTATGAGTGAAGCTCGTGTATATGTCAATGGTAAGGAGGCTATCTTTTGGCCTTTTGGATATAACTCTTTCCATTGCGATATTACAGATTTTCTTAATTCTGATGGAAATTCCAATATTGTAGCTGTTCGTCTTGAAAACAAGCCTCAGTCATCAAGATGGTATCCCGGGGCAGGATTATATAGAAATGTGCATGTTGTTATTACAAATGAGGTTCATGTTCCTATATGGGGAACATATATTACCACTCCGTTTGTGTCAAAAGAATATGCATCTGTAAATTTGAAGACCGAAATTAAAAACTCCGAAAATAATGATATTCGAATTGTAACTGAAATAACAGATGCAAAAGGAAATGTCGTTTCGACAAAGGATAATACGCAAAGAATAAATCACGGTAAACCCTTCGAACAGAATTTCATTGTAAACAATCCTAATTTATGGACACCAGAAGCGCCCTATTTATATAAGGCTGTTTCTAAAGTTTACACAGAAGGTAAATTAACAGATGAATATATAACCCGTTTTGGAATTCGGGATATCAGACTGATAGCAGATAAAGGCTTCTTCCTGAACGGAGAAAAAAGAAAATTTCAAGGAGTATGCAATCATCACGATTTAGGTCCATTAGGTGCGGCTGTAAACGTAGCAGCTTTACGTCGCCAGCTTACTATGCTCAAAGATATGGGTTGCGATGCCATACGCACTGCGCATAATATGCCTGCGCCCGAGTTGGTGGAACTATGCGATGAAATGGGTTTCATGATGATAATAGAACCGTTTGATGAATGGGATATTGCAAAATGCGAAAATGGATATCACCGATACTTTAAAGAGTGGGCCGAGAAAGATATGTTGAACATGCTACACAACTATCGGAATAATACTAGTGTAGTAATGTGGAGTATCGGTAATGAAGTACCCACTCAATGTAACGACGAAGGCTATAAAGTGGCATCTTTTCTACAAAACATTTGTCACCATGAGGATCCGACAAGGCCTGTTACATGTGGAATGGATCAGGTTACATGCGTACTAAACAATGGATTTGCGGCAATGCTGGATGTTCCGGGACTCAATTATCGTACACACAGATACACCGAGGCTTACGAGAAATTGCCTCAGAACTTGGTATTAGGTTCAGAGACCTCTTCGGCTGTAAGCTCACGCGGAGTGTATAAGTTTCCAGTAGAGAAAAAAGCGGATGCAATTTATGACGATCATCAATCATCTTCTTACGATTTGGAATATTGTTTCTGGTCGAACGTTCCAGATGATGATTTTGCTCTGGCTGATGACTATGAATGGACAATGGGACAATTTGTTTGGACTGGATTCGACTATTTAGGAGAACCATCTCCATACGATACAGATGCATGGCCCAATCATAGTTCTATGTTTGGTATTATAGATCTCGCAAGTATTCCCAAGGATAGGTATTATTTATACAGAAGTATCTGGAATAAGAAGGAGAAGACATTACATATTCTACCTCATTGGAATTGGAAAGGGAGAGAAGGTAAAGAAACACCAGTGTTTGTCTATACTAATTATCCCACAGCAGAACTATTTATCAATGGAAGAAGTTATGGGAAGCAAACCAAAAACGACTCAACCGTACAAAATAGATATCGCCTTATGTGGATGAATGCCATATACGAACCGGGTGAAGTGAAAGTAGTGGCTTATGATAACAAAGGTAATGCTGTTGATGAAAAAACAGTCAAGACAGCAGGAAAACCTCATCGCATTGAGCTTATACCCGATCGCACCCAACTATCAGCCGATGGGAAAGACCTTGTTTATATCAATGTCAGAGTAGTAGATAAGGATGGCAATTTGTGTCCTTTGGATCAACGGATGATTAATTTCTCAGTAAAAGGAAAAGGCAAGTATAGAGCTGCTGCCAACGGAGATCCTACCAACCTAGATTTATTCCATTTGCCAAAGATGCCTCTGTTTAACGGACAATTAACCGCAATTGCTCAAGCCGCCGAAGAAAAAGGGGAACTGATATTCGAAGCAAAAGCAAAAGGTCTGAAAACAGCTACAGTAGAAATAGATGTGAAATAAGGTAATATCGTTATCTGCTATTTATGAAAAAACTTGTATCATTATATATTCTAATCTTTTGTATATCTAATAGTTATGGACAAAAATCTTCTAGTGAAAAGTTTGAAATTGGCAATAAATCATTTCTCCTGAATGGAAAGCCGTTCGTTATAAAAGCAGCAGAGATTCACTATCCCCGAATACCCGCAGCCTACTGGGAACATCGCATACAGATGTGTAAATCCTTAGGTATGAATACTATTTGTTTATATATCTTTTGGAATATACATGAACAAAAAGAAGGAGAATACGACTTTACCGGAAATAATGATGTTGCAAAATTTTGTCGTCTGGCTCAAAAACATGGGCTGTACGTAATTGTACGTCCGGGGCCTTATGTCTGTGCAGAATGGGAAATGGGAGGGCTGCCATGGTGGCTCTTGAATAAAGACGATATTGGATTGAGAGTCCAAGACCCCTATTATATGGAAAGAACCCGTCTTTTTATGAACGAGGTCGGAAAACAACTTTCAGATTTGCAGATTTCCAAAGGCGGAAACATAATAATGGTGCAGGTTGAAAACGAATATGGAGCCTACGGGACAGATAAACCTTATGTTGCAGCTGTTCGTGATATTGTCAAAGATGCCGGTTTTACCGAAGTACCATTGTTTCAATGCGACTGGAATTCCAATTTTCAGAATAATGCTTTGGATGATTTAGTATGGACAGTCAATTTTGGAACAGGGGCCAATATCGAAGACCAATTCAGAAAGCTGAAAAAATTACGGCCTGATACACCATTGATGTGTAGTGAGTTTTGGTCTGGATGGTTTGATCATTGGGGTGCAAAGCATGAAACGCGCAGTTCTGAGGCATTAGTGGAAGGATTGAAAGAGATGTTGGATCAGAATATATCGTTTAGTCTATATATGACGCACGGGGGGACAAGCTTTGGACATTGGGGCGGAGCAAATTTTCCTAATTTCTCTCCCACAACAACTTCATATGACTATGATGCACCTATAAATGAATCTGGGAAAGTAACTCCTAAATATTTTGAAGTACGTAATCTGTTAGAAAACTATTTGATGCAAGGCGATATCTTAAGCGAAATACCCGATTCTATTCCGACTATCAGTATTCCCCGGTTCGAATTTAAGGAGGTCGCCACGGTCTTCGATAATTTACCGAAGGCTAAATATTCTGAAGATATTAAATCGATGGAATATTTCGACCAGGGGTGGGGTAGCATATTGTACCGCACTAAATTGTCAAAATCGGACGACAGGCAAAGCCTCATTATTACAGAAGCACACGATTGGACTCAGGTATATATAGATGGGAAGAAGATAGCAACCCTTAGTCGGCTTAAAGGTGAAGGTACTGTTTTACTGCCTCCGGTAAAAGAGGGGGCTATTTTGGATATCCTGGTGGAAGCCATGGGACGGATGAACTTTGGGAAAGGAATTTATGACTGGAAAGGTATTACAAAGAAAGTTGAACTTAAAAATGATAAAGGAGAGATAAAAAATCTGAAAGGCTGGCAAGTCTATACTATTCCGGTAGATTATTCTTTTGCAAAGGATAAGAACTATAAAAGATCTACGAATAAACAAAAACATCCTGCCTATTATCGTTCATCTTTCACCCTGACAAAGACAGGCGATACATTTCTGGACATGAGTAACTGGAGTAAAGGAATGCTATGGGTAAACGGACATGCGATAGGGCGTTATTGGGAAATAGGCCCTCAACAGACATTGTATGTTCCGGGTTGCTGGTTAAAAAAAGGTATTAATGAAGTTATTGTTTTAGATATGGCATCCCCGAAAAAAAGTATATCACAAGGACTTCGTCAGCCTATTTTAGATGTGTTGCAAGGTGATTCTGCCGCTTATGCTCATCGTAAGCTTGGAGAAGAAGTAGATTTGAGTAATGAGATCCCTTTTTTCGAGGGTAACTTTGATAGAGGCAATGGCTGGCAGCATATATCTTTCGGAAAGCTGGATAAAATTCGCTACTTTTGTTTGGAGGCTTTAAATTCGCATGGAGGAGACAATTATGCCTCTATGGCAGAGTTGGAAATATTAGGTGAGGATGGGAAACCGATATCGCGCCAGCATTGGAAGATTGTATATGCAGATAGTGAAGAGACAGAGGTTGCAAATAATATAGCCAGTAATGTTTTTGATTTGCAGGAATCTACTTTCTGGCATACGAATTACTCTACTACAAAAGCGAAATACCCTCATCATATAGTGATAGACCTGGGAGAAAATAAAGTTGTCTCGGGGTTCTCTTATCTACCTCGTCCTGAGTCTGATAAACCAGGAATGATTAAGGATTATAAAATATATCTGAAGAAAACTCCTTTTAAGTTATGAAACTAAAGATTCTTTATCTTAGATATCGGATAGAAGAGTAATGATATGTGATAAAAGCACAAAACAAAAAATAGACCATGATTTCCTTAAAACAGGAATACGCCATTATTCGATAATAATCACCAACTCAGTATTCCACTTGACCCTAAATTGTTATGTACAATCTATGTACAGCAAAAATAAAAAAGACTTACAGTTCTTTGTAAGTCTTTTTCATTGTAGCGGGACCGAGAATTGAACTCGGGACCTCATGATTATGAAAAATAAAACAACCTATTTTCTGATATTTCATATTTCTACTTTTTGTTTATTAATAATTGATTATCAATAATTTAATTGAATATTTTTTGAGTTTATTTTTGTTATATATATGTATTTTTATCTATATTTGCACGAGTAGTATGTACATAGTATGTACATTTATTTATCTTAAATAAAGGACTTGAATGCTATTAAGGGATAGTTAGTATGTACATTAATAGACACAACCATATGAAAGAAAAAATAGAAACCATTAACCAAAAACAAAAAGACAATGTAAAAATTGCAAGCTTTTTAGATACAAGAAGAGCCAATTATGATGGGTTGTATTTTGTCAGAACTAGGGTTACTTTGGTGAAAAAGCAAAAATATTACCCTACAGGAATAGCTATGACTATTCAAGACTGGCAACGGTTACCTAAAGCTAGAGAATCTAAGCTTGTAGAGGCTAGGCGAAGTATAGAAGCGTCATCACAAGTAATATTTAATGCAGTTAAACAGCTCTGCGAATTTAATGCCTTTAGCTTCGACAGATTAGAAACATTGTTAGGTAGAGGAGATAAACAGAGTGTTAATACAGCTTTTAAACATAAGATTCAGAAACTAATTGATGCAGACAAACTAAATACTGCTGAGTTTTATCAGGGTGCTTTAAATGCTTTCGTTTGTTTCAAATGTGGTAAGTGGTGTAAACGAAAAGAAATGCAGAAATGTAGTAAAGATATTCTAGAATTAACTTTTCACGATATTACTGCTGAACAAATGCAACGATTTGAGAAAGAAGCATTAGAACATGGATATACGAAAACAACTATTGCTATGCGTATGCGTGCCATGCGGACAATTTGCAATATTGCTTTAAGTGATGGTACAATAAGACCGAGTGATTATTGTTTTAAAAAAGGCTCTCAAAAATCATATACCATAAAAAAAACAGGTAGCAGAAAAATAGCATTGACATTGGATGATATTAAAATAATAGCAAATGTTTCTATAAAAGAAAGGAATCGTAAAATGTCAAGAGATTTATTTTTATTTTCTTTCTGGGCTAATGGAATGAATTTTGCCGACCTTATTCGTTTAAAATGGTCTGACTATAGCAGAAAGACAAATGAGTTTACGTTTATTAGAGAGAAGACAAAGAGTACCGCTACGGAGGATCTGTATATATCTTTTCCTTTATTTCCAAAAATGAAAGAAATTATTGAAGAGTGGGGTAATAATATGAATAAAGAGAGTTATGTCTTTTCATTTCTGAAAGGTGATGAGTCATATGCTGATGAAATAAGACTGACAAAGAATATTACTTATGTTGTTAATAGTAATATTAAAAAACTTATCAAGTCTATAAATGATAATTTACCCGAAGAAAAGCATCTTCCTGAAAATGTAAGCACATATTGCTCAAGACACAATAAAAACTCTTATCAACTACTAATCAATTGATTAAACAGTCTTCCTCTTTCAATAGGTAACGATTTAGAAACGAGCGGACTTCGTAGATTCGCTTTACTATTCTGCAATACTCAAAGAGCGACTTATAAATGTAAAGGTAAATAAATATCACTATATGACCAACTCTTATCAACACTGGCTGCTGTTTTTTATAAAATATTCTCTGGTCTATCATACTTGCCATATTAGACAACCCCGTCCGGATTATCTCTACAAAAAAACTTGGTTCTTTTCTTCATTGAAGAATACATAAGATGAAAACTGAGTTTTTGTATCATTGTTTATCCTATTTTCTAGATACATAAAACCTCCATTTTTCAGTGTTTGCCATTGGCCAGCTGTCAGTTCAATGCCACTAATAATTGGGATTTTCGGCGCTCTTAGCATTTGTTGTTTTTTGTTTGGAACTTGTATTTGATCTTTCTTTGCCTGTTCCTGTAATAATTTAATATTCTTTAGAAACTCTTTTTTGAGGTTACCAAAGCTAAACTTCCGATCAATCTGTGAACCTTTGAAAGTGATAATCTTATACCGGAACGATACTCTCTCAATCAGGTTGGTTGTCGGTTTGTATTTATATTCTAGATTAATTCCGAACGGTAAGTCGACGAGATTATTACAGTTGGGTAAAACAACTTTTATCGCATCATAGATATAATACTTTACCTTATTGGAACATTTAGTTTCTTGAGTTTCACCCTGTCTTTACCTTTACCATAAGTCAGGTGATTTTATTCTTTAACTTCCTTTCGCTTGTAATGGTTGTTGACTGAGATTCGTTTTAAGTTGTTATTGATGTAATTATAGACAATATGCAAATGCTCATGCTCGGTATTATGATGTCTAACAATAATATATCGGGGATTTTAATACCCATCTCCTGCATATATTCTTTAGCTAACAGTACCATAAAATCATTAGTCATTCTTGCTTTGTCTTGTGGGGAAAAAGATAGTTATTATCATTTTTTACAAATTACGTAAAGAGTCATCTATAGTCATCACAAGATAAACTAGTCGAAGAACGGAAACCACCATGATAAGTGCATCTACAACTATTATTATCCCAACTGCTACATGAAGAACAGGTACGTCCCGAATAAAAATTACTTGTTCTTTCATAGAGATTATCCGATTCTTTAACATTTCTTGAAGAAGAAGTCGAACTACTGCTATGAATAAAGAAGAAAGAGTCTAAAAAAGCCTCGCCTAGTCCTAATAAATTAGTCTTTATATATTCCACAAAACCTAGTCTTATAATATTGTCTATAGAGACTCCTATTGCCATCCCGATTGGAATTGTGATATACCAAACTGGCAGAAATGAGATTAGGAACTTCTTTGAGAGAAAAGCAATCACACCTCCCAAAATAAAACCTACAACACCAAACATAATATTACCCCATATCATACCAACAGTACTAAGACAGAAGCGAAAAGTACCAATAGCAAGCCATATACCTAGTATAATTTTAAGAATACCCCAAACTGTAATTTCCATAGTTTAAATTTTTATACGTAAATTGTACTAATATGCTTTCGTTAATTAATCATATTATTGATTCGATATTAAAAGACATGTGTCCTCTATAAAAATTAAAATAGAATACTAAGAGTGGTTTTTTAATATATTACCATATAGGTTTCCATTCATCTGATAAACGTCTTAATAAAATAAATAGGATTGTCTTTCCAGAATATATCAGGAATATACTATATGTTATACCGTATTCTCATATTTTTTTTTGTCAGTAAGGTCGTTGTCTCGTCTTTTACTTTTGATAACACCGATTATATAGATCTATAAGCTGTATAAATCTGTATATATAAGTCATCTGTTTATTTTTTTGTAAGTATTTCCTCCAAAATCGAGAAATACGTTTTCACCCTTATGAGTTATTTTGTATTTGAATATATCATACTTACTTCTCTTTCCATCAACCCATACATCTTTAATTTCATTATACCATGCATATATCTCAAATTGTGTCTCATTGATATCAATCTTAAATTGATCAGGTCGTTTAATCTTATTATTCTCGTAAATCATAGACATGTGATAAATTCCGGGGGTAAAAATGCAATATCTATAACACCCTGGACTACCCTCTATTTCTTCGATTTCTTTCCACTCTCCGAGCAAATCTTCTGGATTATTTTTGTGGCATCCTACAAACGCTACTAACAAAAATATAATTAATAAGTTCTTCATAAATACAATTTTATATAATCTCTTAATTATGTCTAATTATTTACCAATCGCCTTCACCTAAGACTTCTTTCAAATCTTTATCAAAAGCATTGGTTGCTGTTATATTTTGTCTACTGAAGTTTTGAGAAAAAATAACACGAACTCTTTTCCTTATTATTTAATCAAGTTTTAAAATACTCCATTTCTTTAATTAATATTCTTTCATAATTATTTATTAAGTCTTCATAATATTTTGTTTTCCCATATTGGGCATAGCTTTCTAACCGTCCTTAGAATCGTTTGTCAACCTTGCTTGTTACCTACTCTGCCTTACCGCACCAATATTTTTTACTACACTATAGCTATATATCTTCACTTGTTGTCCCCATGACATAACAAGTGCGTTTAGAGAATTATTGTACTCATAAACTTTAATCACATATTCAATATAAACTCTATTATAAATTTGTATCAAATATTATAGAACAACCAATTTAGAATTATTACTGAATAATCAATAATTTCTAGTCAGTGTAAAACTAATTGGCAGCGTAAAATAAACATCTACAGGATTTCCATCCTGTATACCAGGATTCCATTTAGGCATAGCCTTTACTACTCTTACGGCTTCTTTATCACAAGATGGATCAAAGCCTCGGACAACTATTACATCTGAAGTTGACCCTGTCCTAGTTACAACGAAGCGAATAATCGCACGTCCTTGTATTCCTGATTCCTGAGCAACAACTGGATATCTTAAGTTTGCTGAAATAAATTGGCTTAATGCACTTTCTCCTCCAGGAAAACTTGGCATTACTTCAACTTCATTATATATTCTCTTATCATTCAACTGTATTTCAGTTTTTTTATTATCTGATAATTCTTTTATATCAATAGCAGTCTCATAGTTTTGCATTACATCGTTAGGAGTAATTTTAATATACTTGGAGTTTGAAGATGAATGATTCTTGGATGAAGTACCGTCATTAGATGGCAATACTTTTATCAGAGCTGTATTCGAAGTATAAATACGCCCCTTACATTTTATGGTTGCAGCAGGTAGTTTAAATACCCCTTCAGTTGTGGCCATTAAAACATAGCTGTGTGTTATAGACTCTTCAGTCTTTTTTACTCCATTAACAAATCTACTCGTGTAATTTTGACTAACGGAAGGACCGTACTTAATTTCAAAACCGCTTATTTTATCAGGTACTTGTATATTGGTTGCTTCATTATCATTCATTAAAATATATTGAATCTGAATCTGCCCTCCTTTCACGGTAACCTTAGGTGCTGAAAGAGTAAAACTTATTTCATTATCCTCTTTTCTTTCTTCCTTTTTTTCTTCTTTATCAGATGAAAGTTCAGGAGCGATAAATTCAATATTCTCTTTCATTTCAGGTTCATCCTCATTATTCTTCAACTCCGACTCTTCCTCAATTTTTATGACTGCACTAACTTCTTCTCCATGTGTTCTGCTTATCCAATAAATAGAAAAACTAACGACAAGAATGCCTACAATCGCTAATAAGTACCATTTTTTGCGTTTTCTTATTTCTTCCAGCGGTTGAGCATTATCTATGCTTTGCTGGATAGTATCTTCGTTTTTCTCTGATTCTATCGATTGGCTTGTTTGCAATTGTTCTGATTCAGTTTTAACAGTCTCATCCAAAACTATATCTTCACACACAAACGATTGCCCGCAGTGTTTGCAAACTTTTGAGTTTGCTAAAACTGTTCTGCCGCAATGATCACACTTCTTTGTTTCCATCTAGCTAAAGTCTACCGGTTATCTCTGAAATATCAAATTTGCCATCAATACTTTGAATTTCTATTTTCCCAAGCAAAATATTGAAAAAGAAATCCTGGATTTTTTCGAATGTTAATGCTACAGGATTACCATCATTATCAACTCCCATATCATATGTTTTCAGCAATTGCGAACCTAAGCTTGCTGCGGTAAGTAAAAAATGATTTTGAAATTTATCCGTATCTATCAAATCGGCAGCTAAAACTTTCCCTATAACAGTATAGCTATGTAAGGTTTTCTGGATATCTTCGTTCACAAGTGTAGTTTTTACCTCATCAGTATTGATGTCCATTTCTATCTTCCCAGAGTTAGGGGATTGGGGGATTCCTTTATACAAAGCTCCCAGATCGGCCAGACTCAAATTAAATAATTTAGCATCAGCGGTTGCAATTATTTTTTCTATCGAAAATGCACTAGGCAATAGTAAACTAATGGTTTGTGCAATTCGGGCAGATGGTGTGTTAAATGTTCCGATAATGGAATTGGTCAGGTCTATTTCTTGTGTTGCAAAAACGCCACCAATAACGATGCTATTCTCAAGAATAATTTCATCGGCATAAATACTACCTGCAACAAAAGCATTGTAAAGAGTAACACTTTTGGCGTTAATATCCGAATAAAAAGTAATTTTGCAATTTGGAGTGCGCGATACGATAGAATGAGCTGAGCCTACACTTTTTTTGAAAGTAATATTACCTTTTGCTTCACTATTCACATATAATTCCAGTTGGGTGAAAACAGCACCTTGTATTTCTAAATCACCATTCTGAATTTCCAGTTTGTGGGCATAAACAGCACCTTCTACAACAGTATTTCCTTGAATAGTGATGGAACGATTGAGCTCGGCAGCTTTCTCTGGTAGAATAGCACTTCGTACTAAATTATCTTTAAGTTGTATGTTGCTTTCGTTGAAACGAATTTCTTTTAATTCTTTCATATTTTAATATATATTTATCGATTAAATATTTTTAGTTGAGCTTAAATCCAAAAGCTTTACAACCATATCTTTTACTCTATTATTACGTAAGTCATTTGACGAAAAAGAATTGCTTATTTCGGTATTGAAATAGCGCTGAATGCTTTCTTTACTTTCTTTTGGAATATTAGTCCAACTCTTGGCTTTTATATTTTCGATAATATTATTGGAATTTATTTGTGACAAAAGACTGGATTGATACACTTTTTTGTTGATTTGATTTTTTTCGTCCACAGTCTCCAAAAAGCAAACCGGGGCAAATATGGAGGCTGCGACATTTGAATTCAGCATACTTTGAGCAATGGCATTTTCTGTTTTTTTCTGTTTCCATAAATACACATTTACTTGGTTAATTGTATCCAATGCTCGCTTTTTTGCAATAGAAGTGCTTATCTTGGCTTGAAGTTCGCCTCCTTCTTTGCCAAACACAGCGACTGTACTTACCAAGTCATTCCCCGATGTCCTGGCAGTATGGTTATCGCTGTTCCTTTTGAATATAAAGGCTGGCTTGTTTAGCTCAAAAATTCGATTTTCCAGTTCTTTATTCAAATCATCAAAAATCTTGAGATATTGATTCGATTTCCTGTTATAGTCAACTTCCATTTGTTTTTTCTTTGCCTCACACGCTTTTGCCAATTCTCGCAAATGCATAAGATTGGAATTTATTTGTTGAGACAATTCCATTATTTGTTGACTTATTTCAGTCCGAATGGTTTTGAAAAATCCTTCGACAATTGTATTTCCTATTTGTTTTGCATTCAGATCAATTGATACAATCTGAGCCGTTTGGGCCGCTACAACTGCTCCGGTAAGCAGATTTACACTGTTGTTACAACTTGCCACGCCTGTATCAAAAGAGCGTGTGTCAACATCAATATTTACATTGACATCTTCATAAACAGTACCGCTGTAGTTTACAGTAACAGAACGTGTTCCTTCCGAAACCGATACAGTTTTGGAACCCGAATAATGTACAGGAATCGTTTTACGAAATGATCGTTTGTAACTCATAACTAGTTTTAGATATTTGGGTAATTATTTGTAGCAAACAGACTATTCGTCAGGTCTTTTACCCGTTGCGAAATATTGGAAGATGAAACCAGCTTACTGAATTCACTTTGTACATCTTTATTTATGCTCATGTTTTTTTGCCCTTGCAAATTTTCGACATGGGGCATTACTGCATTTTTTAGAATAGTCTCTGATTGTCTGTTCAATATTCTATTACTCAAAGTAATTTCGATATTTTTATTATCAGATTTATCATAATTCATTTCACTAATGATAATAGGTATCAGTAATGTTGAATCCTCTGGTTTCTTGCTTCTATTGAGCAAAATTCGATCGGTAAGTTTTTTCTGTTCTTGCATTCCTCCAAGAAATCGTGTCATAGAATCAATGACATTTAATCCGCGATATTTCACATTGGAGGCCAGAATTTTTTGGCTTATTGACAATGATTCCAATTGAGTTAGAGGCACTGTTGCTGTAAGATATTTTGTCCTATTGGATACTTTTTCAATATCACGAATAGCAAAATTAATTACAGGTCTATCTAACTCAAAAACCCGTTGTTTTAAAATGGTATTCAATCCATTAAAAAGTTTCAGGTAACGATTCGACAGCATATTATAGTCTCGTTCCATTCGCCCTTTAATCGCTAAAAGTTGTTTTTGCTGCTGATTAAGTAGCATCAAAAGCGAATCAACATCGCTTTGACACTTTGCCCTTTTCTGGGAAATTTGGGAAAGCATAAGCGTATGAAATCCTTTGTTTACATTGTTACATACATGCTCTGCTGCATTTTTCTCAGCTAGTACCACTGCGGTTTGCATAGCAACTACAGCGGTCGTAGTCGCTTTCACATGATTGGAAACACTACCAATCTCTTGTGCCATCGGAGTCGTATCTAATACACAATCTATACTTGCCATAATTGTTCTCTCTTATTCGTTATTATTGCCTTGAACATAAAGAATTTCTGAAATAAAGTAGTCTTTATCAAAATCGGTGTCATTATACTCTATTCCCATTTTTTTACATATTTCTTTTAATCTTTCATCGGGCAATGCTGTTAATTCTTCTTCGCTATAAATATGTAGGGCCCTGTCTTCGAGTTCTATTTCCGAATTACCTTTTTCTCCCACACTATGCTCAGTATTCATATGATGTTGGTTATCGATCACCTCTTCTATTTCAAGTTTTTTTGTAACAACTTCTTCATAGCAAGCTGTATTAGACTTTTCTTCAGAAGTATAATGATTATCTTCGGAAGCATGATCTTTATTTTCTTTATTTTGAGGCTCCTCCTTAATCGGAACTCCTCCTAACTCTTGTAATGCACTTTTTGCTATATTGGGTAAGTTGAGCGATATATGCTCAAAAATGATATCTTCAACCTGAGGTACAGGAGGTAATTCGGATATTTTAGCAAATAAAGCGTTAACTGAAGCTAATGGTTTCCTACGGTCGTCCAAATCACGCACTTCGTTTGCTGCAACGGCAATTTCGCTGGAATGTCCATCACGAAGTTTAGCGTCGTAATATTCGATATGTCCAAACCGCTTAGCCTTAATATCTATATCATCTTTCAAACGTACCATATAATCTTCAAAATCATCTTGAACTGTCTTGAACTGTTTGGATTGTATTTCAAAAGCAGCAAGCGTTTCTTTCGAATTATCAATAACATCAATCACAGCCGAATCTAGTGAACCGCCTGATTTCTCCATATTTTCCTCCGTTTTTTGATAGGAAACTAACGTATTGTATGCAGCCACATATTCCCGTAGGCTTTCTCGCATCAGATTGATTATATCCGCACTCTCAGCACGGTTTGCAAGATAAAAATTATCTGTCTCTTGATGCCATTTGTTTAGGTAATCAATTTTTTGGTCTTTGATATGGTTATATATTTTCAACCGTTCAATTCGATTTTCCTGCATTAGGTTTTGAACAACAGGAGCAACTATCTCTTCATAAATTTGATGAACACCAAACGGAAAATTAGTAGTGCTGCCATCTTCGGCTGTCCACATGTCCGAAAGCAAATTGTATTTAACCCTTGAACTCGGCTTTAGTTGGAATGGTTCATATCCTTGTACCGATTCGCTGTAATCAAATTTTTCGTTGCGGATTCTTTCAATTTCAGAGAATTCAAGTGCCGGAGAATAATGATTGTACGGTGATTTCAGAATCTGATAAAGCACCTTATTTGATTCAAATACTACCTTATCTGTGGATGCTATTTTCAGAGACGAAATTGCCTGTACCGAATTAGCCATTGTCATCATCAGCCCTTTCAATACATCTTCAAACTGAGAAGTTTTGTTCGATAACGCATCTTTCAATTTGTTTAATTCTTGAAACTTGGAGATACTACCAGCATATTTTCCCTTATCAAAAACTTCGACAATGGGAGCATTATCAGGAATATCAGAGGTTGCATATTCGTTCAATAATTGTAGATAATCACTCTTATCGGCTACCAATGGCAACGACACCGAAGTAGTGTCCAGATCATCCATGCAATAGGAAATTGTTCGCAGGGAACGTTCTAATTTTCCAAAATAATCATGTTGATTTATTTGCTGAATAGACGTAGAATAGTCATCCGTATCAATCGTTTCTGTATTTTTAGAGGTTTCTACGATCGGGGCTTCTGAGGATAACTGCTCCAGATCGGCAATCGTTTCAACCAGCAAATCATTCTGGCGTGAGAGTTGCAAAGTGATCTCCGACTCATTAACTTTACCGGTATAATCAATGATAAAACTTTTGTCTTCGTACTTTATCTGGTCGGCAACGGGGACATATGCTACGCCCAGTTTGCTTACTTTATAGTCGCGAAATATTTCGGAGTGTTGTTTCCTAAATTCATTAATCCGACTATCTAAATCATCAATTTCTTTCGTAATCTGGTTTTTCTTAATGAAGTAAACGAAGAAAAGAATGATAGTAAACAACCAATAAATTGTTTTCGAAAGTTCTTGGTCTTTAAAACTTTTTTCTTCTTCGAGAATAGCAATTTCTTTTTCGATACGCTCCTCTTCTTGCACTATCTTTTCGGCAGCTTGGCGATAGTATTTGAATAATATTTTTGCTAGGTCTTGATAAATATTATTCGATTCGGGGAAAATTTTACCTGTCATATCCTTATTATTTTATTTTGAATAAATATTTTTCCTGCGTTGATAGATCCATTCACATTTTTGGAGATTCTTTTTTATGGATTCTTCATTCATGGCAAAATCGTAAATTTCGATGCTAATGTTATTCAATGTATCTATGAATGAAATTTCCAGATTATTGGCTTCCTGCTTGTTAGATGGTGAAACAAATCTTAGATTTTTTTCGAGTTCGTTAATACGATTTATAAAGTAGTCCGGCAGTTCTAAATTATTACTCATTTTGTATTTCAAACCTTGCATAACCGATTTCATTTCATTGATTCCATTACTATTAGCTGTCTCTTGCGCATAAACTTCGTTTACTTTATCGGACGAATGGAGCGCAGCAACAAAGCCAAGCAACAATAAGAAGAACAGTATGCCATGGATAATGAGTTGTGTAGAGAAAACTACATCTAAAGCAATATTACTTATAATCATTGCCGCAACTGCTATAATCGCATATAGCCACGTAGCTAGCCAGCGAACACCAATAGATCCGATTGCTTTGCTTGATTTGTCGTTATAATCGACTAACGGAATGAGAATATCAACAAAAAACAGCCCATAAATAATTGTAGAAACAACAATATTCAGTGCAAGAATATTATCTGTCTGCTTGCCTCTGAATAAGATAAAAGCAGTTATAATCAATGTTTCTCCCAATAAAAGAGAAAGCCATGATATTGTTTTTTTTGTCTCCATAGCTCTTTATATTTATCGTTTATTTCCACATCTGGGACAAAATTTTGCATTTGGAGCTAATGCAGATCCACAACGGGCGCAACTGTCATCTGACTGTACTTGTTTCCCGCAATTTC
Source organism: Dysgonomonas sp. 37-18 (assembly GCF_001899125.1). NCBI lineage: Bacteria > Pseudomonadati > Bacteroidota > Bacteroidia > Bacteroidales > Dysgonomonadaceae > Dysgonomonas > Dysgonomonas sp. 37-18. The sequence continues at coordinate 222,554 of NZ_MKVC01000047.1, forward strand.
CACAAAAAGTGCTACCGGGAACTAATGGAGCATTACAATTAGGACACAAAATATATTCGCACTGTAGAGGTGTACCGCAACTTACGCAGCGTTTTGCATTTTTATCATTATCGGTTCCACACTTGGGGCAAGGATTGTAAGTATCGCCACAATGCGGACAGAAACCATATGTGTTGGGGAATTTACGGGAACAATTGGAACAATAGACCTCTCGCACTTGCTTTGTGGATTGTGTTGTTTGTCCTTGGGTTTCCTGTCTATTATTACCGCCGAAAGAGGGTTGGCTGTATTGTGGATTCATCATTCCGCCACCTGCAGCACCTCCCATTCCACCCATCATATTCATAGCCATCAAACCTCCGATAAGCCCCCCATTTCCTAGACCATCAATAGCATTGTTTGCTACACCAAACATCTGCTCTTGCTGCCATGTATGCCCGGTAATAGACATCGCACTCTGTTGTGAAATGGCAGCCGCTACCCTCCGTCCGGTTTCGCTTGAAGTATCAATATCAATACTTGTAATGTAGAATTGAGTCAGGTCTAAGCCTAAATTATCCCAGAATGATAACATTGTGCCTTTCAAATATTGAGATAGCTCATCCAGATGCGCCGATACAGATTTAAATCCTATCTTGTTTTTAAGCATAAACTGGAGGATCGTCGATTTGGTTTTGATCGAGAATTCTCCAAAAAACTGATTTGTTAGATCGTCTTGCGTAAATTCATTTTTTGTACCGACTATTTTTATCAAGAACTTTTCGGCATCTTTTACTCTCAACCCATACCGTCCTTTTGACACTAACGGAAGTTGAGTATTATAATCCGCATCGTGAATAGACATGCTATCTGTTTGCCAATCAATATTGTAAGGTTGTAATTTGTTAACGAACCATATTTCTGCCATAAACGGATTTTTACCTCCGAAAGGGATACCAAATAAATTCCTCAGAATGGGTAAATTCTCTGTACTCAAGGTGTGTTTTCCCGGACCGAATTTACCTATAATCTGTCCTTTCGAAAACAAAACTGCCTCTTGTGATTCTTGTATAAGCAATTGAGTATAAGTACTCAGATTTGTTTCTGGAAAGCAATATGCATAAATTGTTTTATTTCCTTGTGGTGACCAACTGACTACGTCTATTATTGCCATAAGTAGTTATGATTTCTATTTGTATTATTAATTGATTTTCTTTAGAAGAGGGTTTGAGCAAAACGCAATTTTATATATTTCTTAATATGCTATTTATTTTCATATTTCCATAATTCTAATCCATCCCATACTTTTTTCGCCTCACTGTTTCCGTTTTCATAAGCTTTTTTAACCCAAAATGCGGCCAATTGATTATTTTTATTTGTGCCTTTTGCATAATAATACATAAGTCCTAATTCGTATTGAGCATTTTTATTGTCACCTGCACATTTTTTTAACCAGTTAAAAGCTTCTACGAGTTGATTATTCTGTTTATATATCAATGCTAGTTCATATTGAGCATTAATATGTCCCGCATTCGCACTTCTTAGAAATAGATCTTTTGCTTTTATTGGGTTCTTCAAAACACCATTTCCATTTTTATACATCGTGGCTAAATAATATTGAGAACTTGAATCTCCAAGCTTACTTCCTGCTTCGAACCATTGCCGTGCTTTTTCGGCATTTATATCGGTTCCTACTCCCCAAAGATATGATGTGCCGGCATTTGAATATGCAACAGGTAGTCCCTTTTCAGCGGCTTTCTTAAATAACTCTAAAGCTTTATCGTAATCCAAAGGAACTCCGTCTCCATTGTAATACATCATACCTAGTTTATTCAATGCATATTTGTCGCCAAGTTCGACTTCCCGTCGAACTTCGCCAATTCGACCTGAATTAAATCTTATTCCTTGAATTCCACGGAATGTCCAACCATTGGCTTCCCTCTCAATAATATCAAATGTTGAGTCTTCTTTAAATAATGATGCATCAAAAATTAGAGCAAGTGGTTTTTGATCTCCTCCTTCGATGATTATTCTTCGTTGAGATAATCCTTCTATTCTTTTACAGGCAACAGATATCCCATCTTGCATTAGCTCAACTTTTCTATAATCCATCCATATTCCAGTTGAGGTTGAAGAGTTATTTGAGAAAATAATATTTATAATTATTTCTTTATTTTTATCATTTAGCTCAATTGAATTAATTGTAGTCCGACTATCAGTTCGTGATGATATTGATGGACTGTAAATAATATTTTGAGCATTCAGTGTTGTTATAACCCCGATAAAAAAAAGAATTATAACAAGAATTATCTTTTTCATTGTTTATATTTCCAAAGTTCTAATCCATTCCATACCTTTTTTGCATCCTCGTTTCCGGCATTATATGCCTTCTCGATCCATTGGGCTGCTGTTCCATTATTTTTGGCAACACCTTTTCCATAAAAGTACATGAGACCCAATTCGTATTGAGCTGCAGCATAATCATTCTCAGCACTTCTCTCAAACCATTTGAGTGCAGATTGTAAGTCTTTACTCGCCTTATATAGTAAGCCTAATTCATATTGTGCTGCATTATATCCACTCTGCGCACTCTGCTCTAAATATTCTTTGGCTTTAGCCGGATTTTTAAGGACACCTTTACCGTCGTTATACATTTTACCTATAGAATACATAGAATATATATTACTATTTAATGTTATTGCTTTTTGATAATAATTTACAGCCTTTTCCAAGTTGTAGAAACTATTTTCTCGTGAGTAAATATTACCCAGCGCATTCAATGAGCTACTTTTCAAATCATCATTATCGACAGTCGCGATTATGTCTTCATACAAATCAACGGCAGTTTCGTTGTCTTGAGAGGTTCCATAGCCATATTCATACATATGAGCTAAACTGCTTTTCCCGTTTAAATGACCATTGTTCGCCGATTTCTGAAACCATAGAAATGCAGTTTCATAACTTTGTTCTACACCTCGTCCAAAGTAATATAATTCGCCTAGTGAATTTTGAGCGTATGGAGTTATATAATCTTCTTGTGCTATTGCCTTTCCATACCATTGTGCGGCAGATGCATAATCTCCGTTTTTTTTGCTTTTTTGTGCAAGCCAAAATTGACCATAGGAATTTCCGCTATAGGCAGATGCCTCATACCATTTTGCGGATTCCTCCAAATTCTTTTCCAAGGAAGCTCCTATTTCATATAAACCTCCGAGGTAAGCCTGAGCTGAACCCGATCCGTTTTTAGCAGCATCTATTAAATAAGAGGTAGCTAACTCTAGAGTAGTAATAGTCCTTGATTCGCTTGTAAAATAAGCGAATGCTACTTTTTCTTTGGCTTCTACATTCCCATTTTGAGCACTTCTCAAATAATATTGATTAGCCTGGTCTATATTTTGTGCAACTTCTTTTCCTATTTCATATTTCTGTCCTAGTTCAAATGCGGCGTCTGCGTCACCTTTCTCAGCCTTTTTTTCTAGTTGATTAATTTCGGCGCGTATTTGTTTTTCTGTTTTTATCCTTACATCATAAAAATTCCATTTAGGAAGCTTGTATACACCTTCTATCGGTTTTCCTTCTACTAAGTCGAAAGCAATTATATCAAAAGGCATTTTTTCGAAAATAACCGAAAACCATTCCGGTTTATCGGGTTTTACATTATTGCCATAATTTTTCATACCTCCGGTTTGCAATGCTTTATATATATTCCCATCATCAGCTTTTATCTGCAGATACAGATGTGGCTGTCGAGGAATATTAACTCCATACGGATTGTCTGGCCTGTATACGAAATCAATTCTTGTATATTCGGTATCAATTGTAATTTTGATGATCTGGAGAGCTTGGTCACAACCTTGTGTTCTCTTTGCTTCAGGCTGAGTCACCTCTATACTTTTTATGTCTTTTATAGACCTTCTCTGTCCATATATACTTGCAGATAGAGTAAACATTGTAAGTATTGTGATTATTAAGATTCTCATTATTTTTTATTTATCAAATGATACTATAATTGCTATTCTTGATTCATTGCCAGTAATCGAAACATCCATGTCTGATGATTCTAGGCTTATCTCGACTTGTTCTCTACCTTTATTTTCTTCTGTTTGGATTGTCATACCACATGTATTCTTTATGGCTTTGGCAATTTCTTTGGCTATACTCTTTCCTTTATTTTTTGCCCGCGAATATTGGTCTATAGTTAAAGTATAACCTATTGATTCTATATCAGCATCGTTAGCCTCTATTGTCTCATATTTTCCTTCATAATAATTGTAAGAGGATTTTGATAATTCTGTTGAAAATCCAAAAACGATATTTTTTATAGAAACTCCATTACCCAAATCTATTGGATCATCGAATTTCCGTGAAGTTGCAGAATTATAGGATAAATTATTGTATTGGTTTTTAATACTGGCAAAAACTGTATTATTTCCTATTCCTCTGAATGTACCTTTATTAGAATTGATTACAAAATTTTTGCAAATAGATTCTATATCACAATAGTCGGTTTCGACAGATAATAGTTTTGTGTAGTCGTATCCCACAGCCCACATCATGTAATCGATGGCAATATCGGTATATTGAGGATTAATAACAATCTTTCCTTCTTTATCTATAAATCCGTATTTTCCACTCATTAAAAAAGGGGCTATGTTGCCTATAAATGAACATATACTTCCATATTGAGGATTAAGGATATATGTGCCTTTTTTGTCAATTAATCCGAATTTAGACCCATCAATAGATGCTGGAGCGACATTAGATCCATTGAAAGGCCCCAAGCCTTTGAGTTGAGGATTAATCACAGTTTTCCCTTGAGAGTCCAGCCAACCGTATACTCCGGAATCTTCTACAATGAACAGATCTCCGTCGGGTACAATCCGGTCATACTGAGGTGAAATAACATATTTTCCACTTTTGTCTATTACTCCGTATTTTCTATCATAGTCTCCTATTGCAACTACAGCTAATCCATCGCCATTAAACATATAGGTAACTGAAAATTGAGGTTGGATAACAAACTCGCCTTTTTTGTCGATATACCCATATCCTACTTTTTCATCAATTGTTGCCGAAGCCAACCCTTCGCTAAACTGGTCGCAAGCAACGAATATTGGCGAAATAACCATTTCTCCTTTATTATTTAGATAGCCCCAAGTCTCAATGTCATCTTCTTTAAAACAAACAGGAGCAAGTCCCTCTGAAAAGACTTTTGTTTTTTTACTATTTTTCAAGGAAAACAGAGTTTCACCTTTCTTATTGATAGCTGAAGGGTATCCATTTTCTTCCACGACCCAAGCAATTCCATCATTAAAAATTGTTGCGTATTTGTATTTTTTATTATTAATGAGTTCACCGTTTATATTAAGAAAGGTGAGTGGAGAGGATAGTGTTTGCGACATCTCATCTGCGATTTCGATAAGTGAAATGCCGTCGTAGAAAAATGAGGCTTTATGTATTTTCTGTACAGGTTTTATAACTGTTTCTCCTTTCTGATTTATAAAGATCCATCCATCCTGATTTGTTTTCACTGGGATAAGATTATTATCGGCCTTCTTTTCCTGTCGGCAAGAGCAAAACAGACTTGTCGCCAATATGATAATCAATAAATTAATATGTTTCATCTTTTTTAATTATTGGTTCTCAGAAATACGTTATTTCTCGTATCTCACTGAAAGTTGTCGTATTATAGCTTTTTTTGTCCTCTTCGTCCACTCCTGAAATTTTGCAATCAACCTTTCGTTCCATCCAATTGCCATTCATATCTGTTTTCAGATATTCGAAGGTAGAAACTTTGGAGGATGAGCCCCCTCCTCCTTCATATCCGGCATTCTCAACCTCTTTGTAGGGAAATAGGTCTGATTCGCTTCTGTATTTATATTCAATAGTTACAGCGTCAAAACCAACATTTGGATGATATTTGCTAAGCCGCCCTTGTTTGTCAAAGGTGAAACTGTCACGAAAATATTCACCTCCCTGTTCTATTTCGTTTCTTGTATTCTTTCCATATTCGATTTTATATTCATATGCCCCACCATTGGAATATTCATTCAAACTTGAATAAATATTGGTCACTGTATTTATATGCTTGCTTCCATCTTCGAAGACCCACACGGTAGTTTTCTTAGTCAAATTTCCATCCACATTGAATTCTAAGTAAGTACCGTCTGCATATTTCACGGACCTCACACGGCCGAGCAAATTGTAGCACTTCCATCCCGACATGGGAGGCGTATCTTCAGTTTTAGCTATACCTCCATTTTTTAGAAACAGTTCGTTACTTTGGAGTTTATCATAAAGAAATGTAAACAAAGTACTTCCTCGTTTCAAATTTTCACTGGGTGCTACAGATGAAGTACCATCAACATCGGGTGGATAGTATTCAAAGGATAGCGTGTATTCATTATTCGTATCTTTAAGATCGTAAAGGATAAAGTCTGTGTCATTATTCCCCATACTTCCTCCCCCAAAGTCATATTCCATGTATAGATATTCTTTGTTTTCAAGACTTACAACCTCGGCAGATACGACAGGAGGGTAAGACATGCCCCGCATCAATCCTTTAGAAAGCAAGGGAGACCATTCATTATTATTGACCTTAAGTATATAAACATACACTGAGTCTCCATCACCCTGTCGAGGTCTTTCAAACATTTTCGTGAATAAAAAGTGTACACTATCCAGTTGAATACAGGTATCTGCGTCCATTTGGTAAAATTCGGCAAATGCTTTTTTCCCTCTTTCGATATCTTCGCTTGATGTTGTTTTTTTTGAACAGCCCACTACTAATAGGAGAATTATGAATAAGAGGGCACATTGAGTGAATGTTTTCATGGAATTTACTTTATGGATTTTTACTGATTACTTGTGTCTTTGCTATCATGTCTCCCAGTCTCTTACCTTCTTTGTTCGCTATAACTGCTATAAGTTCAACAAACCATCCCATAAAAGGGATAAGCGCTATTATACTCAGTAGTAATAAAATAAGATTTCTCAAGCAAGATTTTGACTTTGTACAAGGGATATTATTCTTCAGACAAATTACCTGTAATCCTACTATTCTTTTACCAAGACTCTGACCTTGCCCTAAACCATCTTTAATCAGAAAATAAAGGAGTGGGGGCAGTAACACAAATATTATAAACACAATGTACCAGTTGGTTTCAATGTTATCTTTAATATTGCCCTGATTGAAATACAACTCAAGAGCACTGTAATTATTCGTATAATAATAAGGTATAGAAGATATAAGCAATCTTAATGTAATTAGATACGAGAGAATAAAGTAGCCTGTAATTATTAGGATATCTATGAATATCGCTAAGAATCTTTTTCCTAAAGGAGCTTTGATATAATACTCATTATAAATTTCAATAAGAGGTTTTCTGCTTTGCTGTTCTTCAATTTCTTGATATTCTGACATGGCTTTTGATGTTTAGTTAATTTATTTCCGAAATTATATTTTACGCCTCAAAACTGCTGTCTACAAATGTTGATTTGTCTATAAAGAGGGTATTATGATACATCAATTTTTGCTTATTTACTGGAGGACGAATAATAATAGGGGGAATAATAGAAATTTCATTCTGTCTCCCGATTGAAGTATCAGCTGGACTTGTTGTAAAACTCAAAAAAGTGATAGCAAGAATGCAAATTGAAAATAATTTCTTTTTCATATGAATTGATTTTTTAATTAAACTCATATGAATTGGTAATAACCTTGAATATTTGTGACAGCTTTATCTCATTTTTTTTAAATTTGTTCTATAAATAATCTTTGCCTTGCATAACAGATTCTAATTCTATGATTTTATGTCCGCAAAATCCATCTCTTTCGTTGTTTCTATATTCTTTTTATTATTCATCACGCCGATTGAACTAAAAGCTGATGAATACTCTTCAATTACTGATAGATTAGAAAATTCTAAAATTTCATTCGATAAGAAGTATAATTTGTTAGAAGAGATATCCGGATTAGAATTATTGAAACAGCAGAAAGTATTATCCATATTATTAAGGGATGCGAAAAGACAAAAAAAGGATTATACTCTCTGTGAATTATATTCCCGAATCGCTCATAATGATATATTTCTTGGAGATATTAGTCACGCTAAACTAGTTTTGGATTCTGCAACTATATTTTTACAAAAGGCAAACGATAATAATACAATCGCTTTATACCATTATGTATCGGGTGACTATTATAATATGATGTTAGACGAAACAAATGCTCATAAGCATTATTATGAAGCGATTCGCTATTATGAGCAATCGAAGAAAGGCTACTTAAGGGCGATATATATATTACATAATATATCTTTTAGTTATATTCAAAAAAAAGACCTTTCTAATCTGGAAATTGCCCGAAATAGAATGGCTAATATTGTAAGCAAAGCAGACAAAAATTTATCAATAGATGTCGCTTATACACGAGTTCAGGCTTTCTATTATTCTATTCTCTACCAGAATAAGCTAAAAGAATGTTATCTGGATTCGGCTATTATCCTAGATAAGAAAGTAATTGATTTATTTAAATCAGATTTAAAAGAGGAACTTAGACCGGAAGAAATAGCATATAACTATCTTAACCTTGTTGTAAATTCGTTGAAAAAAGAAGAGGTCGACTATAGCCAGTTAGGATCTTTGGTTGATAGTGCTATTAGTTTAGCTTCCCCAACAGATACCGTAATGCAAGTAAACTGCTTATGGGTTAAGGGGCAGATATACAAGGGGCAAAATAGAATAAAAGATGCAGTGGATATTATGAAAGGTCAACTCCAATTAATGAATAATTGGTCTGTCTCCAAAAATCTAGTTATGTATGCAGATTTATATAATAATCTGGCTGAAGTCTGTATGGATTTAAATGAGTATAAAGAAGCCTTTCTATATCAGCAAGAGGAGCTTAAGTACAGAAAACAGATATTGGATAACGAAAAGTATCAAATAATATCTGATATACAGGTCAAATATGAGACAGAAAAAAAAGAAAACCAGATAAAACACCAAGAACAGATAATCTTTTTTTTATCAATTCTTTGTCTGCTAATAGCTATAGGTGCTTTCTTAGCAATTAAATGGAAACGCGTCATTAAGTTGGTAAATTTGAAGCAAAAAACAATTGTGAAGCTACAAAAATCTGAGGCTAAACTACAAATGCAGAATGAAGAAGCGAGAGAGAACATACAAGAGGATCAGAATATTCTCGTAAGGAAAGTTTCTTCTTTAGTTAGAGAAAAATTATTGATTTACCCCGACGATCAGAAAAAATATTTAGACAAACTTGAAACGATAGATAGGGATTCTATCTTTATTCTAAAAAATAGAAACTTTAATGACCTTCGGATACAATACTGCATCTGTTTCGGAATAGGAATGAAAAAAGAACATATATCATTATGTTACAATATTGTAGATCAGACTATACGTAAACATAGATCAACAATTAAAGCAGATTTGGAACTTGAAAAAGATGATGATCTGAATATGTACTTGATTGACTTGTTTAATGGCAACATCTACTGATCGATAGATAAAGTATCTAGTTCGAACACGACATCTGTACTATCCGAAGTTAAAGTATCTCCCTTACTATAAGACGGGCTTTCTGTATTATATATCGGATGTTCAGTATCTTCCGGATTCTTTCCTTTATTCGGAGATATTATTTGGAATAATAAGACTATTGCAGCAACAGCAGAAGCTGCTAAAACCAGATATCGCTTCATAGAGTATTTCTTTTTGATACCTATAGGCTCTTCTTTAGATGACATATCTGTATCTTCATTATCATCTAAAGACTCTGCAATACCTCTTAGGTGATGCAGCCTTTGTTTACAATGATCGCATGCAAGAATATGTTCCTGCATATCAGCCTCTTCATTCCGCGATAATAGATTGGAATAATAGTTCCAAATATCATTATCTGTATATTTACAATTACCGTTTTCCATCTCCTAGTTTTTTACTTATCAAATCTTTAAACCGATCCACCAATGTTTTCTTTACTCGAGAAACGCCTTGTCGAAGATTATCTTCGCATTGTTTCTGTTCTTTCGCAGATAAGTTACTACCATATATATTTTCGGCAAGTTCTTTATAAGATTTTCCATCGGTATGTTGTAGTAAAATATCTATTTTATCATCTATGCCCTTCGATATCGACTCATATATTCCATCAGGTTTATTGAACAAAACATTAACTAACCCCAATTTGATATCTTCCAAATTATTGATATCAATATCAAAAAATGAAAAATTATCTGAAGTCGGTTCTCCCCAATCTGCTGACAATATTTTATCAATATCATTCAAATCTTCAATGTGATTTGTCACAATATTCTTTTTCTTAATGAGATTAGCCAGATTATTCACACTGATTCTCCATATATAATTTCTCAAATGAATGCCGGTTTCGAAATTCGGGGTATTGTTCGAAAGAATCAGATTATATATCTTTTCATTCGATCTTATCCATGCTTCGCTCCTTAAATCATCTTTATTATTAAGTTTATATAGATATTTATATGCAACAACATCTGTAATTTTATAGATAACATATCTGAATACTTTCCATAAATCCCCATCATCTTTTTTAAGTAACTCAAGAAGTACCTCAATATTTATAGGATACCTGAGAGCATATACCGATGCTAGATCGGACTCAATAGATTCAGGAGTATTAAATGTTCGGGATTGATATTTATTCCAATCTATCAACTCGTATATGAAGGTTCGAGAAACAATAAATGCTATTGTATATGGACTAGGGTCTAAGTCCTTATCAATAGTTGCCGATGAATTTGACCGCAATCGCAACCGTTTCAATATATCTTTAGAAATGCGGATAATCCAATCCTTAAAAAGAGCTTCATCCGAAAAGAAAGAATCAATTTTCTGAGCAGTAACATATTCGGAATAGAGAACTTCTATAATTTTCTTTCGCAATTCGGAGAAAGATGATTTCTCTTTTATTTGTCGTAGATCTTTACGCTTACTTATATGTTTAATAATATCAGTTTTGGAAGATAGCAGAGATACTGATACAAGTTTGTATCTCTCATCCTCTTTCGTTATAATTTCTTTGACACAGTCTTCGAACAGCACTTCCCTTTGATTTTTTATTCCTATCACGAAGATAAGTTAATTTTGGTATATTTGCATATATTATGAGGTTACGTTTTCTTCTATTTTCAGTGTCCTTTTTTTGCTTAACTGGAGCCTATGGACAGATCGACATATTCGCATCAATGGATTCAACATTCAATGCCTATGTAGATAGACTTGATGATGAATTTATTGATTATACAAAAAAAATGGATGAAGACTTTTATAAGTATCTGGAACAAGAATGGACTGCATTTTCTGTATTGGAAGGGACAGAAAGGACAAAACAATCTTCAGATTTAAGAATTACCAATGCGTCATTCACTCCTGACAAAGACGACCTTAGTTATCCTGCCAAATCTCAGAATACACCTTACAATACCATTTCGTTGAACTTTTTCGAGAACAGATTCTCTGTAAGAATAGATCCATTAATAATAATTAAATTAAAATCGTTATCTGAAAGTGAAGTTGCTAAAGGATGGAAAGCCCTTAGCGAATCCGATTTTGTAAGGACAATCTTAGATATACAATCGATAAGAAAACAATTTAATCTGAATGACTGGGCTATCTATTACCTGATCAATGACCTTTCAAATAAATTATTTTCAGAAAATGAAGAAAATAATAAATCACTATTCAACAGTTTTATTTTAACTCATATAGGGTATGATATCAAACTTGGGCGAACTGGGCGGAATACAGATATCGATAAAGGCCGCTTGGTATTACTTATGCCTTTTACGTCAGAAATATTCAACCAAAATCGCATAGATATTCAAAATAAGATATACTACATAGAACCGTTATCAAAGCAAATAACTTTTAAAAAAGATGATAAAATATATTCTTATCAGAAAAATTTCAGTTTAGCGAATAGAGATCTAAATCTGCATATTAAAAGAAACCCCAGTTTAGTATCAACAATTATACAACGAAAAATAAATTCGCCTTATATAGAAATGAATTCACATATAAGGTGTACAAAGGCTTTGGTTGATTTTTATAATACATACCCCAATACCGAACTCTCGGTGTATCTAAATACACCGCTAAGTCTTGAACTAAAAAAATCATTGGATATAGCACTTCAGCCCCTTAAAGTATCACCACAGAATAACACAGAAAAAGTTGATAAATTACTGAAATGGTTTTACCACTCTTTCTCATATAAGGAAGACGCAATCGAGAAGACATTGTTTGCAGAACAAACTCCTTTAGAAAGATATACTGATTGTGAAGACAGGGCAATTTTCTTTGCCCGAATCGCTAAAGAAATTCTCAATTTGGATGTTGTATTGTTTGAGTTTGATAAACATGTTGCGACGGGCATCTACCTCGATAATAAACAGACCGGTTATAATAAAATATTCAAGGGTAAAAAGTATATGATCTGCGACCCGTCTAGCAAAGAATGCAAAGCTGGTTATGTGATGGAGCAACTTGACAAAAATAAAGTCTCCGTAATACCTTTTATTCAATAACTATGCATGTTATCAATCAAAGTTGATGAAAAGAGCGAAGTGCCTTTTCTATTGTTTCGACTTTAACCTCCAGACAAATATAAGTTTTATAAGTTCCCGTCTCTATTTTTATCGTTTCTTCACAGACAATTTTCATATTCGATAGAGATTGTTCTACAGCTATTCGTGTAGCCTCTCTTCGTTTTATTTTCAGCTCTTCTGTCTGGTTTAAGTTGTCAGACTCCTGAAATTTATTGCCAATGGATAAAACTTTCGACTGCACAAGCGCAGCCAAACCGATGCGGGCATCACTCAACGCCTTGGTCTTCGAGTACATTTCGTCGATGCTCTCTCCAACAGCGCTATAAGATATTATATTACTTTCTTTCTCTGTATAACATCGACAAGGATTATTAACCGCTGTATCTTTTGAGGAAGATACAGACTTCGTCTTACAGGAACTAATCGAAATTATTAATAGAATAAAAAAATAATATCTCAATCTTTTCATATCAGGGCTTATTTCTCGCTATTATATATTTGTTCTATTTGATTCGGTGTTATAGCTATATTGTGAAAGCGAATGTTATCGATAATGAAGCTTGAGGCTGTTCTATAATTCGGGAAACCTCCATCTCCTCCAAAATGAATAGGATTTTTTGTAGTTAACTGATAGGTCGGATACGCGACTTTCTTCTCAGACCAAAGACCAGAATCTATATACAAGCTCTGAATGCCTTGTTTAGTCGTATATGTCACCATATGCCACAAGCCATTTTGCAAATCATTTACTCCACTTCCAAAAAGAATTGTTTCTGCTGTACCATTGCCTTTTATTCCAATATTGAAAGCATTATCTTTAACATAAAAATATGGAAGTGATGAAGATTCTTGCGAATCAATCAGAGAAAATATCATTCCTGTTGATATTCCTTTTATCCAGAAAGAAACCGTATATTCATTCAATGTAGTATAACCATCTGTTTTGGCTAATGGATTTGACGGTATTACTAGATATTGCTTTTTTGCCCCCGACAGATTTAGAGCTTTTCCTTTACTATTCGGTGTATCAGTTGTAAACTCCGGATTGTTAACCGTATGAGCATGATTATTGTAATCTGATAGATCCAGTAAATCATTATCAAAATTATAGTAAGTAACTAATCCATCACTGACAATTATATCGCTTGTTTGATTATTAGTTTTATTTACTGTTACCAGAATTTCTTCAGTTCCGGCATCAGAGATTATCAACAATCGGCTTTCAGAGACTCCTTGATTGGTCAATTTACTTCGATCTATTTTAATTGTAATGGATGAACTTGAATTGGCGTTGATAGAACCCTCCGATGGATTGATCTCTGAAATCCATTCACTATCTGTCGAAATAGACCAATTAAGGGTATTTACACCCTTATTCTGTATAGTTAAGACTTTCTGTGTCAAATCAACTCCGAATCCGACTTCTTTATTGTCTACATAAAGATTCCCTTTTCCGGTTTGTAAAGCTATATCGGCTTTAGTTGTTACACCCGGATTAATGGTCGTATATTTTGTATTGGTCTGATATTTTATTTTAGTAACAGATAGAGTATACTGACCTGCTTCGAGCGTATTAAATTCATACCTCCCATCGCTTCCTGTTACAACAGTTTTTCCTCCGGGCGACAGGGTCACTTCTGCTCCTTGTATTGGCTCATTGGTTTCCATATCGGAAACTGTTCCATAAATATTCCCATAGATATCGGGATCTGTCTTGACACATGATATCATCGTTAATATTATAATTAAGGATATTCGGAGCTTATTAAAAATCATAGTATTTCAACTGTATATTTAGAATGCAAGAGAAAGAGATATTCCATTATGCTCAGTGCTGAATGTAGGAGTAAAAGCTATTCGTTTATTAGTCATAGTTCTTTTTTTTCCGTTACTTGCGACAGCATCAACCACATTATATATATAAAGAGCAATAGCACCTCCAATACAGACATTCCGTACTGTTTCGTAATTATCAGCTTTGTCCGTATAATTTTTTATCTTATTTACGTCAAACGTTTCTTTTGCCTTGCGTCGATAACTGGATCTCGTATTTTCTGTTAAGATTATGCCTGTAATCAGTGCGACTTCTCCACCTAATATACTTACTCCTTTTGTAGCAGAACCTTTGTATATTTGTCCATAACCCGGAACCAAAGCCGAACGCCACAAAGCACTCATACCATATTTATAAGAAAAACTTACATGATCGAATAAAGGCTTTTCCAGGTTCTTGCTTACCATATATAAAGTATAGCAATGATATATTGTTTTAGCATCACTAGTTTTCTCGGCTTCCCAGTACTCATCAACCTTTCGAAAATGGACAAAAAGCTCTTCGGAGTCTATTTTGTATTTATAAGAATATTCTTTATTAATAATCTCATTTACATTATCTTCTGTTTGAATAGAAGAAGACGTTGTAATTATCTCACCACTTATTTTAATATTATTAGTTTGATCTATATAGTTTATAAGCTCCTTAAATGCCCCATTACGAGCCGAATCGAGATTATAAGCCTTAGCCGATGATATCTGATAATAGAAGGTATTATTTGAAGGAACAGGCAATTTATCAGATAACCAATCCGGACGTTTTCCATCAGATGGAAAACCTTGGTTCGCCGAATATAGACAAAGTGTTAGACTCCACAAGAAGGTTAATAAAAACAAATAAAAGAATAGTTTCATCTTAGATATTAATGAGAGTACAAATATAGTTAAACTGAATAGAAAATCTAATATTTAAGGTAGTATCTCAATCTTATCAAGATAATATACTTATATACTTCCAAGAAGCACCTTTAGTCTTTTAGACAAGCCCTATATCTCCTGCAATTATACTATACCATTTTGAAAGTTCAGCCTAGTTTCTGTCTTGGCCTTTTTCTCATTGGTTGTTGACTTTGACTCTCTTTTTGCTGTTTATTTTCCTTATTCTCTTTCGATACCCTCGGATCACCCCATGACACTTTGTATTCAGTATCCTCTCTATTTTCTTTCCAGAGGTACGGATATTGAAAATCAATACCACCGCACCACTTAACTTTGGCCTTAGTTCTAAAGCCATTTTCTATGAGTATTTTATCCCTGATGCGCATCTCATACCTGCCATATTTAACAAGCTCATCTGGATTTTCCTTGGACGAAAAAGCTTTGTCCTTTTCATCATTAAGGAATACATAGGAAGAAAAGTTTCCACTGCCATCCTTCTTTTTAAGACCTTCCAGATATATAAAGCCACCCTCTTCCAGAATTAGCCACTGCTCTGGTGTTAATTTAACCCCACCTATAATGTGTACCTCCGGTTTGTTTTCAGTTTGAGATTGTACTTTTGGGGGCTGTTTTTCCTGTATCTGCGGCTCCCTTATTGCCTCTTCCTTTTCTTTCAAAGCATAGCTTTGCTCTCCTTTCGCCTGTTCTTGTAGTAATTTAATATTCTCCTCAAATACCTTTTTTAGCTTTCCGAAGCTGAATTTTCGATCGATTTGTGATCCTTTGAAAGCAATATTGTTATACCGGAACGATACACCTTCAATCTGATTGGTACCCCGTTTGAATTTATATTCAAGCTCAATACCATATCTTTTTAGAGAAAATCGTAGATCGGCAGGAGTTTTACAAGTCGGTAAAACAGCTTTTATCGCATCATAGATATAATACTTCACCTTATCCGGATCATTGAGTTTCTCTCTTTTCACCTGATCCTTTCCCTTGCCATAAGTCAGATTGTATTTATCCTTTAGCTTCTTACAGGTCTTGATATTCCGCTTATAATCGTTATTGACAGATATCAGTTTTAAGTCATTGTTAATACGGTTATACACAATATGCAAATGCTCATTCTCGGTATTATGATGCCTTACAATAATATATTGCGTATTCTTAATACCCATTTCCAACATATACTCCTTAGCCAGTTGTACCATAAAATCATTTGTCATCCGCTCTTTGTCTTCAGGAGCAAACGATATAGGGATATGCCCAACAGGTTGTTTTATCTCTTTTCTACCTGATCGCTGCATCGCAAAACTTCGGATCATATCTTTGGCATTATCAGCCCATACTCCCTCCGCTTCGAGTAGTTCAGCCGTCTCATTCATTACATATTGGACACATCCCTTAAATGACTTTCCTTTTATATTCTTAGCGATCATCCAGCAGCTTTTTGATTCTAGTCGTTATACTTATTACCTCCATCGCCGTATTGGCAAGACCTGATTTATTTGCTTGTCTGGCTATCTGGTTCAGGTTATTAGCCATGCCCGAGAGTTTACGCATCAAATCCAAATCTTCCAGAGAAAAGCGAAGTTTAACACTTCCCTTTAGTACCATTTCTCGAGCATACTGTGTAGCTTTCATACCCAGTTTCTCAGCTTTCTGTTTCACGGACGTAAAATCCTTTTCTGTCAATTTGAGATTGATAGAACAATTCAACTTCTCTTTTTCCTTTTTTGGTCTCCCACGAAGAACCTTTGCTTTCAATTTATTTTCACTTTCCATAGCTTTTCTATTTCATGTTATGGAAAACTATCATATCCTTTTAGCATCTGAGCAAAGCGTAACGGAAACGACCACCGGGAGATACAGTGGAGTCCCCTCCTGCAGCCCGGACTTTTTGCGACCATCGGGAGCAAAATCCGCAGGCTGCCCAGTGCGTGGTCACAGCCCCCTGCAAGGGCAAGGTATGCACGAAGGTTGTCCGAAAATGTGCGTAGCGATTTTCGGGTAACCCGTGCGATTACCTTGCTCCTTTGACGACGAGAAAAAAATAAAGAGGTGGTAGTCTCTTTATTTTTTGAATTGGCGGCAACCGTTAAACACCCTCCGGAACATAAAACCATACATCCCGGACATTTAATTGTTACATCATTTTTAAAAATGCGGCTTAGATAAGAGGCCGCTGATAGTGCTTTTTTACTTTTCATAAGTCTGTTATTTTAATAATACAGACCACGAATTAAATAATAATATTCATTGAAATACAATGCTTTATACGTATTGGATTTATCTGCGGGGACTCGCTGTAAATTACTGTTTCAGACATAAAAATATCGGTGCGAACTGCTTCGATCTGCTATACCGGAAAATCAGGTAAGTTTTCCCTGTCAGTAAATATTGTTTTTTTACAACACATTCGCCGAAACCTGGCATAACCCATCTCTTTTCTGGAGCAAAACAAAGTCTTTCTATGCAATAGAAACGAGTATTATGTGCTGATAAATAAGTTGTTATATATTCGCATCTGAAAGTCAGATAAACTTACAATGTGCAGTTTTTACAGATTAAAAAACAGATTATTTTCAATTTGTATATAAAACACTAAAAATTGGAGGTTGGTAAACCTGCTGTTTTTCCGATAATCTTTCAGATTTGACAAATCGGTAATTATCAAACTTGAAAAGTTGGTCGTTTGGTAATTTGGAAACATGAAGACTTGAAAATTTTACAACATGAAAGGTTGATCGTTTTAGTATTTTATTGAAAATAAGATGATTTTAAAATCTGATAGTCATCCGTACAACTTTCAATCAAGAAGTAAAAACTGAAAATTTTCTAAATAATAATATGTCTAATTTTAAAACTGTCAATTCGTATGAAACAGAAACCTTTATTTATCGCTTTCTCCACCCAGAAGGGCGGAGTCGGCAAGAGTACCTTCACCGTACTGGCAGCAAGCTACCTTCATTACCAAAAGGGGCTGAATGTTGCCGTGATAGACTGCGACTATCCGCAGTGCAGTGTCTATGAGATGCGTAAACGGGAGATTCGTCAATTGGAGACCAACCTGCATTACCAATCCAAAGCTATTGAGCTGTTCGAATCATTGGGTAAACAAACTTATCCGATTGTCTGTGCCAAGCCCGAAGAGGCTATAACCAGAGCACAAGCATTTTTATCAGAAGAGGTTGCCGCTTATGATGTGGTCTTTTTCGACCTGCCCGGCACCATCAACAACGAGGGTGTGATTACTACTTTTATGGGCATGGATTATGTCTTTGTACCGATGTCTCCTTCCCGGCTCTCGATGGAAAGCACCCTCTCGTTTATTATTCCCGCCAGCGAGTTGATACGGGAACATACGGATATAAACCTCAAATCCATCCACTTATTCTGGAACCGTATCGACGGGCGTATCAAAAAAGAATGGCTCACCCATTACCAAGGCGTTATCCGGGAATTCGGTTTATCCCTGATGCATACAGCCATTCCCCAATCCGTTCGCTACGACAAGGAGCAATCTCTGGAGGGCAGCGATGCCGTCTTTCTCTCCACCATCTTTCCTGCTGATAAGAACCTGATCAAAGGCAGTAACCTGGATCTGCTGGTCGATGAAATACTGGAAATTATTCACTTAAAACCTCTGATCTAATGGCAGCAGATAAAACAACAAATAGATACGAAGACCTGCTCAAATCGGCACATAAAGGAATCGATCTGGATCAGCCTGTACACAAAACAGGGCAGGAAGAAAAAGTAGCAGAGCCTGTAGATACAATACCTGTCGATGTAGTAGCGGATGGTTCAGATCCTGTGAAGATGGAACCGGATGCAAAACCGGATAATCCACCTGCATCAACAACATCGATATCAACAGAACTGCCTTCATCTAAAATTCCCGGAAAGAAAAAACGTAAAACCCAGGATGACTATCAGTATGTGTTTTTTGTACGGGTGGATTTTACCCATCGTAAACCACTTTATATTACGGCTGCCACCCATCGCAGGCTGATGCGTATTGTCCACCTGATGGATGAATCCAAAGCCACGATCAGCAGCTATGTGGAAAATATCATCCTGAACCACCTCGAAACCTTCAGGGAGGATATCGATACTATTTACCGTACAAACAATCTTAATCCGACAGAATAATGGATACATTTATAAAAACACTTGTAGTGATAAATCTGTGGCTATGGACCGGATTGTTTCTGAGCAGTCCATCGCTTCGAAAGGCATTCGTGGATATGCATCGCAGTATGGCATCGGATCTATATGAAGCAGTGAAGAAACAACTGGTAAAGCTATCTGGGATAGCAGCCGGCTTTATATCCCAGAAATTAAGAAAAGCCTCACATTATATCGAAGAGAGCAGCTATGAGCTGCGTGTAAGCGTAGCCCGTTCCCTTGTCAGCAAGGATCTGCTGGAAGCATTGATGCATAAAAACCTTGTCTATGCCATCTCCCGCGCACGGATGATGGATCAGGGAGATTCCGGGGTGATATGGGATGATCTTGAAACAATGGCAAACCTGGCTACCGGAAAAGAGGTTGGAGATGAAGGCCGGAAAATTTCGGTAGAGACAGCTTTTAAACTATGCAATACAGATTTCTTCGAACAACTGATCACCCGTATTCCCCGCGCCCAGGAACGCATCCTGCTGGCACTGGACCGGATAGAAGACAGCAGCCCTTATGAGTCGGTCAGAAATGAAGCATACCGCAAGTTTATAAGACAATAAGCATATTCCGGTAAAGAATTAGGAATAGATAAGATCGGGATAGACAATAAGAATCAGCCCACAGATTAATTTTCGTGGGCTGATTTTCAATTATATTATATGATCTATATGGTATAGAATAAATCCAATGGCAATGCCATCGGCTTCCAAACTGGAGCCACTGGCTACCATCAGGCTGTAAACCAGGAAAACACTACTGAATTAATTCTTTCTTTTGTCCGTCCATTGGTTTACACTTTTTATTGTCAACCATTTTCAGGACAAGACAGAATGTGCAAAGGTGACAAATTACGACAAATAGCGACAAATGACGTCACACAGGAAAAACTTACCATTTAGTAGTATATATTGCGATTGTAAACGAATTTTATTAATTAAAAACGAATTTATATGGAAGTAATAAACATTGAAGCCGGAGCTTTTGAAGCGATGATGAACCGTTTTGAAGCCTTTATCGGGAAAGTGGAAAACCTGTGTGGCGATCATCAGGACAAAGGTCTTCACCGCTGGCTGGATAATCAGGATGTATGCCGGATACTTAACATCTCGAAACGTACCCTGCAAACCTACAGGGATAATGGTACACTGGCTTATACCCAGATTAACCATAAAATATTCTACAAACCTGAAGATGTAGAAGCAGTTATTAACAAATTAAAATCAAAGTAGTATGAGCAATGAAATTATTACAAGAGAAAACGATCGTATAAAAAGATTTTTTAGTTCATTGGACAGGATGCTGGACAAGATCGAAGCCGCGCTGACAGGATGCAAGCCGACACTAAACGGGGAACGTTTTCTGAGCGATCCTGAAGTATCGGACAGGCTAAAGGTCAGTCGAAGAACCTTGCAGGATTACCGCACAACTGGGAAAATACCTTATATCCAATTAGGAGGTAAGGTACTTTATCGGGAAAGCGATATACAGAAGCTATTGGAGGAAAACTACCGTAAAGGATGGCAGTGAACTTCAGATGTGGACTAAGCTAGCCCAAACCCAACTATTTTTTTCTTTTTTATCCGGTAACTTTTACCACACAGCAAGCAATGGTAAATAAGACAAAGCTTTTTCTATTCAGGAAAACCCGTCAGGGCTCCGGCTTTGGTGTTTTACCGGCTTGCTGTTCATTCGTGGACGGATAAATAAGAGGATCATTATTTAATCAATTTTGTTTAATCATGGATAGAAGCAGCATGACAATAGTAATTAACTCTTTATAATAGATTCCATTCGGATAGAAATACTTATTTTTGTTCTAACAAATAAAAAAATGCAGTATGTGGTCTGACTGGAAAGAACAAATCAAACACCAGCCAAAGGTAAGGCACAGTTTATTGTGGGAATATGACCTTTGCAGTTTTGACTGGCAGTATATGCGGGCCCTGGTAGTAGAGCGTGTCATAGAAAGAGGCTGGGATGAGGATTATTATGCCCTATTCGCTCTTTACGGGGGAATGGATGGTGTCAGACGAATCATACGGGATGAAGTATTGATCCTTTCCGATAAAGATATTGCTTTTGTTTGTACTGCTTTTAACTTAAAGAAGGAGGATCTCAAATGTTACATACGCAAACAGTCGAGACAGGCACTTATGAACTCTTAAAATCTATTATGAGTGATACCGTATTCGATCAATTCTCATTGGCCGGAGGTACTGCTTTGTCATTGCTTATCGGACATAGGAAAAGTATTGATCTGGATTTATTTACTGTAGAAGAATTCAACCCTTCATGGCTTGAAAAATACTTGCAGGATAAATATGCTTTCAGAGGCGATTTCAGGGAAGGTTTCAGCCTGAAAGGTGAAGTGAACGGTGTGAAACTGGATTTTATCCGTCACGATTATCCGGATGTAGAAGCTCGAATACAGGATGATGGTATACGTTTATACAGTCTGAAGGATATTGCAGCGATGAAACTATCGGCTATTGCCGACAATGGTACCCGGTTGAAAGACTTTATCGATGTGGCTTATTTATCGGGATATTTATCCCTGAAAGAAATGCTGACGGCATTCGGAACAAAATATCCGCAGACAAACCCCTATCGTGCAGCCAAAGGGCTTAGTTATTATGATGACATCCGTTTTACGGAAAAGATAGACCTTTTGGGTAAAGACTTTAAATGGGAGGATATTACAGCCCGTTTGTCAGCTATGACCCAGGAAGAAAACAAATGTTTTGGTCTGTTGGATAAGGCTGATAAAAAAGAACGGGTTCAAATTCCAAGAAGGAAAAGTCGGGGGATAAGGTGAGTTGTTCGTTTAAATAACATAGGCTGTATCCGGCAATAACGGAAAACTATTAAAAATAAGTGGATATTTTTGTAATATTACAAAACTTAAAAAAATCGGACTTAAAGGGAATAAAAAACTGTAGAATACTTAATTGGCAAGGCTGTTTTAACCTAAAACACAGATAGACAGTAAGGTTCTGCATTGGGTATTATTGGATGAGAACTACCGCAACGCCTTTCGGCTATAAGTCGAAAAAAGGAATACTATAACAATCCGGTCTTATGCAGAGGAAGAGGAGAGCAGCTTTTGTTCCCCTCTTTTTTGTTTGCTGTTGACCTTGGGCAGGCTCTTATATCCTATGCGTCGGATGTCGGCTTCGCATGCTATGTCCCTTTGGCCTTGCAGATGAAGAAAGCCAAGCGTCAAATTTTTAGGAGGGAATACTTTCCCGAAGAGATAACGCAGGGGAAGTATTTTCACCTAAACTCGCAGAGCCTGAATTTGACCGCGTGGCTTATCCATGTATTTTTGCCAAAGGGATATAGTGCGAAGTGAGATACTCTGGATGAAGAGGGTGCAAAATGGGAAACCGGAATTATTGTTTTCTTTTCGGTATGGCAAGTCATAGACGATATTCTGGTAATTACTTTTTCATCTACTCTCATACGGATCAGTTTACATGTATAAATTAAAGAATCTTATCAATTAACTATTTTTTTATCCAGCAACTTCCACTATATGGCAGTAGAGGTAAATAAAACAAAACTTTTCCTGCTAAGGAAAACATGCTCAGGCTTTGGATCGGTCATTTTATTGGATTACAGTTCATTCGTGGAGAGATAAATATGAAAATCAGGACTTAACATTATCAAATGTTACATTATTTTGTTTAATTTTGAATTATTAAGATTTATCTTAATAATTCAAAACATATTATGAAAAATACATTGAAAAGTTGAGTAAAAATAAAAGAATTGTATTTACTTGAAGTTGGAATAGATTATGCTTTTGTTGTTAAAGTCGAAAGTTAAGAGAGTTAATTTCCAATATCATTTAGAAATATTATCTAGATTTTTTAAGTATTTCAATTAATGAATTGCAGAACTGTAGTTTTGGGGAAAATGTTTAAAACCAATAATAAAATGAGAATATGAAGCTTATTTTACTCAATAATAATAGCAAGGTAGCATATGATGATAGTGATCCTAATAATGTGAAGGTATATATTGATGGAAAACTTCACGATTTTAAGGAAAGTTCTGATAACAGAATAGACTATGCTATTGCAACAAAGAGAAATAAATATTCTCAAATATTGAATAATCAATTCGAAAATCTGTTATTACTTACAGGTGCTGGTTCTTCTATTGGTTGGGGGAAAAATGGCAAGCTAGGTAAATCGATGGTTAATTTATGGGACGATGCCGAGGCTCTCTTGTCCACGGAAATTTTCACTAAGCTATTACAAACAATTGGTTACGAAGAGAAGAATGAAGATGGTTCTATAGTTAAGAATTTAGAAAAGGTATTGTCTATGTCAACACCTGCGATCCCTTATGTCTCTAAAACTGATATTGATATTGAAGATTGTGTAAATAAGATTAAAGTTTTTATAAAGGAAGCCTGCCAATTGGATTTGCCTGATAATTCACCTCATATGCTTCTTTTGAACAAGATAACAAAACGCAAAGTTACTTTACCCAGATTTAAGTTATTTACATTGAATTATGACTTGATGTTTGAACAAGCAGCTTGTGAAAGCAATTTTGTAATTATTGATGGTTTTTCATTTTCCCAACCAAGAACTTTCAGTGGACGAAATTATGATTACGATATTGTTTCCAGAAACCAAAGTCGAGTAAAAGAAGAAGATAATTTTATTCAGAAAGTTTTCCATTTATATAAATTACATGGTTCTGTTAACTGGGAAAAACAAGATCATAGAATTGTACAAAAAGAAAATCCAGCCAATCCATTGATGATATACCCACATCAATCGAAGTATGAAAGTTCTTATGAACAACCCTATTTCGAGATGATGTCAAGATTTCAGGCAAATTTAAGAGAGGAAAATGTTTTTCTTATTACAATAGGATTTAGTTTCGGAGATAAGCATATTGTAACAGCTATCATTGAAGCCTTAGAACAAAATCCAAGTTTTCAATTGATGATTATTAATAGAAATATTGATGAAACCAATCAGAATCTAAAACCTTTTATTGAAGCTGCAAGCAAATACTCTAACATATCTATTGTGTCAGAAACATTTGAGGATTTTGCTAAATATTATCCTGATCTGAAATCATATAATCCGGAAGATACGCGACAAATAGTAATTAACATTCCAAAAAGTTAAATATGAGCAATAGTCCATTCAATCATAGTCATTTTCTTGGGTATGTAAATTTTGTATCTCCTGCATTTGTGAAAGTCCATTTCCCATCATCTGTACTGATGAAAACATTTGTACATCATGCGGAGGTCCTACGAGGAGGACTTGTCGGAAATTACATTCTTATTGAAGGTGAAGAAAAGGGATTTCTGGGTAAAATTTTAGAAATATCGTTGCCTGAAAAAGAACGATTAGAATTAAGTGAAAGGACTTTTTCTACAAAGGCTTTTCATCCGGTAGGAAGAATTGAAATTCTTTTATCTTTTGATTTGTTTGACCCGAGTAAAATAGAAAAAGGAATAAACAGTTTGCCGCTTATAGGTTCCAAAGTATTTATTTGTTCTGCCGAATTTCTTGCTACTCATTTTAAGACCTTTGGGATAAAACCTGAGAACATAGAACATTCACCTACATTTAGAATGGGTAATTTAATATATGACAAAAATGTTCCGGTAGACATTTCATTGCAGGCAATTTTTAGCCGTCATTGTGCAGTTGTAGGTACAACAGGGGGTGGTAAAAGTTATACCATAAGTAAATTTATCGAAGGAGTTATAGAAACTGGAGCAAAAGCAATCATATTGGATCCAACAGGAGAATATTCAACATTTGATACTCATTTAAATGTTGACCATTCAGTCTTGATCTCCGAGAGTTATTTTCCATACCAAAATTTGACTATAAATGATTTGTTTGTCCTATTTAGGCCGTCTGGCCAGGTACAACAACCAGTTTTACTAGAGGCGATTAAATCATTAAAAGTAGCACATTGTTTGATGAATAATATTCCTAATAATGGACATAACAATGATGGAACTAATGATACTTTTACATTTAGAGGTCAGCAAGTAATAATAAATAATGGATTAGTTGTAAAACAAAATAATTTTACTGCGCCATATAATAATGCGTACTTCACATATAAGGCTATAATTGAAGATTTCACAATAAATAATTTCAGAATAAATCTACTTCATAGACAAATTGGGAATGAATGTTATCAAATATTTAACGATCGTTGGTCAAACAGTAGAGATGACAGAAATTATGGAAATGCGACAAGCCTAATAATGCGTGTTAATAATGTGATTTCAGACAATGATTACGCAGGAATGTTTGGATTTAATGCACCTACGACAAGTAATCTAATAACTAAGATAAACGATTTTTTAGCAAGTACTGATAAGAATATCTTAAGGATTGGTTTTGAAAATGTACCTTATAATTTTCAGGCAAGGGAAATTTTAGCCAATTCACTGGGGCGGTATCTGTTAAATAAAGCTCGAACAAACGCTTTTAGAGAAAATCCTCTAATTCTTTTTGTAGATGAAGCACATCAGTTTTTAAATAAGAAAGTTAAGGATGAATATTTTGAAAGTACAGAATTAAACGCTTTTGATAACATTGCAAAGGAGAGTCGGAAATATGGTTTGTTTCTATGTTTATCTACGCAGATGCCAAGAGATATACCAGTTGGGACGCTGAGTCAAATGGGAACATTTATTACACATAGGCTGATAAATTATCAAGACAAAGAGGCAATAGGTAGTGCTTGCTCAACGGCGAATAAAGAAACCCTATCCTTCTTACCGTCTCTAGGTTCAGGCGAAGCTATCATTATGGGAGTTGATTTTCCTATGCCTATCTCGGTTAAAGTCGATTTACCTGCAATAACTCCTAAATTTGATACACCTAAATTTAAGAAGTTGATAAATGAATGAGTAAATAAATTATTATGAAAAAATAGTTGGATTCACAATATTACGGTTATCGGTAACATTGTGAACCATCAATGATATTTTTTTTGATAATATGTACAGCATAAATAATTTTTTGTATAGTAACTACTTATAATTACTAGTTTATGTGGGCTGATAACGAAACTTCAGAAGACCTATTAGGCTTCAACGTACATGCTGATTTATTAATAAATATCATTTATGATGAATCTGTTTTGCCGATTACGATAGGGGTTTTTGGTGATTGGGGTAGTGGTAAATCCAGTGTCTTACAAATTGTAAAAGAAGCGTTTGATAAGGATGCTGATAAGGATTCGCTCTGTATATACTTTAATGGTTGGACTTTTGAGGGATATGATGATGCTAAGGCTGCATTACTCAATTCTATTCTTAAGGAATTGGAAGACAACAAAAAAATTCCTGATGCAATAAAGGATACAATAAAAGAAAAAGCAAAGAAACTTTGGAAGTCTATTGACTGGATGCGTGGAGCAGGCATGGTTATGAAAAATGTAGCTTTACCTGCCGTTACTGCATATTTTACGGGAGGGCTTAGTTTAGTTCCCTTTGCCATCCAGAAGTTAGCAGAATGGGGCAATAACCCAGAAATAATAATTAAAAAACTTCAATCGGATGAAGGAAAGGAAATATTTAAATCTTTTATAAAAGAAGGGAAAGAGAATGATAAAAACATTACAAATGCAGTCGCTGAATTTAGAAAAGATTTTTCAGAACTCTTAGATGCGACAAATTTCAAACGGTTAGTTGTAATTATTGATGATTTAGATAGATGTAGTCCTGAAAGAATTATTGAAAATCTTGAAGCAATTAAACTTTTCCTGAATGTCCCCAAAACTGCATTTGTCATCGGAGCAGATCCTCGAATAGTTAAATATGCTATTGAATATAAGTATAAAAACAATAAAGAAATAGAGGACGATAATAACAGGATTATTATTGATTATTTAGAGAAATTAATTCAGCTTCCTTATTCTTTACCAAGACTTTCAGAATCAGAAGTTGAAACTTATATATCAATGCTTATCTGTAAAAAAGAAATTGGTGATGATAAATTCAAAAAAGTACTGGACGAATTTAAGAAATATAGATCAACAAATAAATATTCTGCATTTGGATTGTCGAATTTTGAGAAAATATTAGAAGACAATGATTTCAGAAAGGTAAAAGATAATGTAATAACAATACCTTCTCTAGTACCCTTAATTACAAATAGCTTGTATGGAAATCCCCGGCAGATTAAACGGTTTCTAAACACCTATACTATTAGGAAAAGGCTCGCAGAAGTGGCAACCTTACAGAATTTTGATGATGCTGTTCTAGCAAAACTGATGATACTTGAATATTCTGAACCTAAGTTATTTAAAAAATTATTTGAATGGCAGATTATTCAAGATGGAATACCTAAAGAAATTATAGAAATAGAAACTCTATGCAAAGAGAAAGGAATTGAAGATATTATTTCTGAAATGAAAGAATCATATTTTAAAGAATGGAATAAGCCCAAAATAATAAAGTGGTTTCAAATTGAGCCTTTATTATCAGGAGTTGATCTACGAGATTACTATTGGATTGCTCGGGATAAATTAGAAAACTCTATCACTGCAACGAGTATGATTCCACCTATAATAAGAGCGTTTTTCAATGAATTATTACCAGATAATATGACATCAACGGTTACAAGATCTTTAATTTCTGAAAAATTCCAGACATTTAATGATGTTGAAAAAGAAGCATTTTTCAATCTTTTATCCTCTAATTTAAAGAGGAATCCTCAGCAAAAACGATTATATGATATTTTC
Source organism: Dysgonomonas sp. 37-18 (assembly GCF_001899125.1). Taxonomy (NCBI): domain Bacteria; kingdom Pseudomonadati; phylum Bacteroidota; class Bacteroidia; order Bacteroidales; family Dysgonomonadaceae; genus Dysgonomonas; species Dysgonomonas sp. 37-18. The sequence goes on from NZ_MKVC01000047.1 coordinate 250,792, forward strand.
AATGTAATGACAGAAGCTAAAATTGACAATACAGTTTATCATTATATAGAAGCCCTTAAAATAATCAGTGTATCGGATATTGAGCCTGCGGTTGCTATAAGATTAGCAGATTTTAAATCAGAACCGATAATAGGTGAATTTTTAAATGATTATTTCAAGGATGGAAAATCCAAAGCAAGCAAAGCATTTAATCTAAAAAAATAGACATGGGAACATCTAAATCATTTTCTGATGTAAAACACACAATGATCCCGAATTGGGGTGTACTTAGTTCCTCGCTAACTTCAAATTGTGATTCTTCAGTTCTTTCAACTCAGAAGCTACAGAATATAATGGGACATTTTGTTTCAGCATTGAGTGGAGCCTCAACTGGTGGACGTGGTGGTTCAAAAGCTGGTGGAAGAAGTAGTATCAGAACAGCAAAGAAAATAGGAGGAGTCTTTTCTAAATTTATCAGCTCTGGTAATAATATTAGGCAGACTCTCGAATTTACAGGGTTAACTGATATTGAGAACAAAACAGTTGAAGATATTATTAATCATTTAATTGAGTACTGTTCGGGCAGTGCGACATCAATTGATGATAATGCAGCAAAAGAGGCTACAAGATTATTATTCGAAGAATTAATGGGGCAGGCAGAATCTATTGATGAAGTACAAGCCTTATTACAAGAGACTTTTACAACGAATACCTTGGAAGATGTTATAATAAAGTATTTCGGGTATTATATTAATGAGCTTTTATCAAAATGGTTTTATGAAAATTTGATAAAGAACAAGAGTGAGAATGATTGTAATAATCTTTTCGGACAAATAAAAAATTTCATAGTGGAAAGAGTTGAGGATATTCATAAAAAAAATCCTCTTCAAAATGTAGATTGGAGTTCTGATGAAGCCGATAGGCTAATAAAAAATATTCAACAAGATGTTCTAACCGTATTTGAATAGTTATGAGAGTAAGCGTAGTTATAGATAATGCAGATTATGGCAAATTTGCAGATTTGCAGCTTTGTTACACAGACAATGATGTGGAAAGAAAGGTTCCTCTATCTTTTTTAGGCTATGAAAGAGTATTTGATTTTACGACTGATTTCACATCTGTAAAATTTGATTTCTTTCTTATATCGGCAATAGTTTACGGAGTTGATAATTTATTGAGTCGAGCTATTTATTCGAATGATGGTTGGACGAGAGATATTGAAGTCGAATTTCCAGTCAATAATATAGATATTTGGACTGGTAAAGAATATAAACTAAAACGAATATTAGATTTTTTGACAGGAGATAACTGGCTTGTTCGTTTTAGACAAAATATACAAGATACACTTTATTATCCACGTCCTTTGTCTAGAAGAAGGAAAAATCCACCGGCCTATGTAATAGATTCAATTAAATCAGTAAGTCTTTTTTCTGGAGGATTAGATTCTTTAATAGGTGTTATTGATGAATTAGAAAAGCTAGAAGATAGTGAAAGAATACTTTTGCTCTCTCATTTTGATTCAAAATCTCCGGGACCAAATGGAGACCAGAATAAGTTGTTCAGACATTTAATAACTAAATATCCGAATAAAATATATTGGATACAATCAAAATTGGCACTGTCTAGAAAAGATATAGAAGGAAACAAAATAGTAATAGAAAACAACTACCGTAGTCGTTCCCTGTTTTTCATTGGTTTAGGTTGTTATTTGTCTCCAATTGATGAGTTGATAATCCCTGAAAATGGAACGATTTCAATTAACTATCCCCTTACTCCATCAAGAGTGAGTTCTTTGAGTACAAGAACAACTCATCCCTATGTTTTAAAGAATACTCAAGAACTACTTACTGAATTAGGCTTATTCACTAGAATACATAATCCATATACATTTAAGACCAAAGGAGAAATGTTTCTTGAATGTTCAAATCTCAAATTTCTAAAAATTATTTTTCAAGATTCGGTTTCTTGTGGAAAAAGAGGAAGACGGCAATACCATTTTGATAATCCTAGCGAGATGCACAATTGTGGACGATGTATGCCTTGTATATATAGACGAGCTGCATTGAATAAGGCTGGCTTAGACAATGAAAACCACTATGGGAATTTTATTACTAAAGTTATAACTATGGGGAATAATGATTTACCTGCCCTATTCAGCTATTTAAAGAAAAACATTTCATTAGAAAAAATGAAAAGAGATTTATTAGTTAATGGTAATATAGATCTTAGTGACCTTACTGAATATGCAGAAATGGTATTAAGATCAAAACAAGAAGTCCTACAACTATTTAGAGATAAGGGAAATGAATTTGTGAAAATAGAGTTGAATTTGAGATGATTATTGACACACACTGCCATATAGATTTATATCCCAACCCGAGAAAAGTTTTACAAGATTCTGTCATAGCTAATATTACGGTATTAGCTATGACTAATCTTCCAAGCCATTTTGAAATGGGATATCCATATTTTCAGTCATTAAAAAAAATCCGATTAGCATTAGGTATGCACCCCTTAATGGCAGATTTACACGCAAAGGAATTTGATTTATTTCTGAAAAATATTAGTAGAACATCATATATCGGAGAAATTGGTTTGGATTTTTCTAAAGAAGGTATATCTACCAAAGATATTCAAATAGAAACTTTTTCTAAAATACTACAGATTGTTTCAGAACAAAAAAAAATTTTAAGTATTCATTCCAGAAAGGCTGAAAAAGAAGTTTTAGATCTTTTGATAAAAAATAATATACAATCTGCAATTTTCCATTGGTATTCTGGAGGATTGAATCTTATAGATTCGATTGTAGAGGCTGGTTATTTCTTCTCAATCAATCCTGCAATGGTAAAATCTATGTCAGGCAGAAAGATAATATCTAAAATACCAAAACATTATATATTGACAGAAACGGATGGACCATTTGTGGAAGTGAGAAATCTACCTTTAAAACCAGGTGAAATATCTTCAGTAATTAATTATTTAGTTCAAGAATGGAATATTACCAATTGCGATGTTGAAAATATTATCTCATCTAACTTCTCACGATTAATGAGTTATTTGAAATAATAATGAACTTCTTAGATAACAAATAGGTAATATAGATTTATTAAAAAGAGAGTTAGCTAATAATGAAGAGACAATTCTTAATTATATAATCAGAATAAGACTCCAATAAGATATTGTAAAGCTAGTTTCTTGAGAGAATAAAACCTTATATAGATTCCTATATTGACTTGATTAGGAGTGTATAGTGTATTTACATCTTGGGTAATTGCTACAACCCTTAAATTGCCCAAACTTTCCATTACGCAGAAGACAGTGTCCAAGATATTGTGTAAATGAAAACTACAGGTTGGAAAACTTGTAGTTTTTTCATTTATGTATAATTTTATCAAAAGAGTTTATTATGGATATCCCAAAAGATTTTTTAAGTAAGGAGTTCCTGAGTCAATTTAAGACACAAGATGATGTAGAAGCTTTCATGAGTGACCTCCATGTGAAAGTTTATGAGCAGATGCTTCAATCAGAGATGGATTCTCATTTAGGTTATGAGAAAGGCTCAAAAGAAGGTATTAATACGGGTAATTCTCGTAATGGCAGTTATGCGAAGAAGATTCAGGGCAAACATGGAGAAGCTGTAATAGAAGTACCTCGTGATCGTGAAGGGGAGTTTGAACCAGTTGTTGTTCCGAAACATCAAAGTAGAGGCTTATCTATAGAGCGTTTGGTTATCTCATTATATGCCAAGGGTATGAGCGTATCAGATATTGAAAGTGAAATGCATGAGATTTATGGAGTTAACCTATCCACATCAGCAATCTCGCATATTACCAATAAAGTAACAGGGCAGGCCATTGAGTGGCAGAACCGTCCCTTGGATAATCTGTATCTGATCGTTTGGATGGATGGTATTGTCTTCAAAGTCAGAGACAATGGCAAGGTTATCAATAAGACTGTTTATCTTTGCGTAGGACTCAACAAAAACGGTTTTAAGGAGGTCTTGGGTATGTGGGTTGGCAAGACAGAATCGTCTTCTTTTTGGATGGGCGTATTAACTGATTTAAAAGCTCGTGGAGTAGAAGATATACTTGTGACAGTGACCGATAATCTGAATGGATTTACAGATACCATCAAGGCTGTTTTCCCTGAGTCAACCACTCAGATATGCGTCGTACATCAGATCCGCAACTCCTGTCGTTATGTGGTATGGAAAGAGAAGAAAGAGTTTACTTCCGATTTGAAGCTCATTTACAACGCTCCAACAAAAGAATCCGCCAGTCGGGAACTTGGTGTATTTGAACAAAAATGGGGTTCTAAATATCCCTATGCCATCCGCTCATGGAGAAACAATTGGGACGAATTGACTTCCTTCTTTGATTTTCCACTTGAAATCAGGAAGATAATCTATACCACGAACCTAATTGAAAACCTGAATGGTAAAATAAGAAAATACACTAAAAACAAACTTTCATTCCCAACGGATGATGCCTTGAAAAAGTCGGTATATCTGTCTATTGCTGAGATTGAGAAAAAGTGGACAATGCCAATCCATAATTGGGGGCTGATACTCAATCAATTTTTGGTTATCTTTGGAGAAAGAGTGAACCTGTAAAAAGAGAAATTCTTTCAAACTCCCCCGTCTTTTTAGGGGGGAGAATTTGAAAGAATTTATATGATAAATCTTCAACCTTGTAGTTGACGCTTACACAAAGCTATGGACAGTCCCACGCAGAACTAAGATTTTTCCACAACGAGGACATCTATTTTGCTCAACAGCTTTTTCTCTTTCTTTAATTCTCTTTTTTATCGATCTAATATGTTGACTATTATCATATATTTCTTTTGTATTGGCGGAATATATAATATTCGTAATCTCATCTTTTTCTCTTTCGGTAAGTATTACCTCTCTGTGTTTTCTAATTTCTTTCAAAAGGTTTGTTGAATATATTACGCAAGAGTCTGTTTGAGTTTTAATAGTTGCTTTGGTCGAAAAAACCACAATTGGAATAAATTTGACATTTGAATATTCTCTAAGAGTATGCTTTAGGGACTGTATGTGACTGTAATTCTGGAGGATCGGGTTATAAAACTTATTTTTATATTTATATATGACTTGAGTCCAATAATCAGAATTCTCACCTCCAAGAATCCACCCTTTATAATTCTTTGTTTCTATAATAAATATTCCAAAATCAGAGATGACAAGATGATCTATTTGAGAAGTTCTCCCATTGATATTTAATACAACATTATTGATTACCTTATATTGAGATTTTTCTAGTTTTGTTAATATTATAGCTGTAATTTTCTCTCCAATATATCCTCTAATTTTATGATGTAAAAGCTTATTCGCTAACCAATAAATAGAAATAAAAGTTAACAATATCCACAAATATCCAGATTCAGTTAGGTGATTCAACATAATTATCTATACGATGCTATTTATTGTAAACAGGAAGTACTAGCAAATGTATAAAATTATTCAGAAATCCAACTAATGTATAAAGAATCTCCAATATAAGTATAAGCTCAAACTTAATATTTTTTCTTTTTGTAACTGGTAAACATCTCTTTAACAGAAGGCTAATGAATAACCCAAGTCTATTTTGATAAATACTCTTTTGCATTTTGAAAAGGAAGATTTGTCAAAATACGTTGTTTAGTTTTGGTGTTTTATAACCTTCTCTATTTTTGTATTCAGATGAAAAATGAAATCGTTAAAATCTAAAACAACCCTGGAGTATATTCTTTTATATATTTGGGATTTCTATCCAATACGTATGATAGACTCTAAGAAAAGGGCGGAAAGCTTTCTCCAATTTCGTTATTTAAGCTAAAAAAGACCAATACCTAATTTTTAGTATATCGGTCTTTTCATTTCTTGGGATAGCCTTAATACATTGTTCATGTATTGTTCTGATTATCTCCTGAAAAAAATTATAAATTGGCTAATTCCGCTCCGGCTTTGAATTTAGCTGATTTCTTGGCCGGAATATTTATTATAGCCTTTGTCTGGGGATTAATACCTTTTCTTGCAGCTCTCTCAGATACAGAAAATGTACCGAAGCCGACAAGGGCTACTTTCTCTCCTTTTTTTACTTCTTGCGTGATAGATTCAATAACGGCTTCTAGCGCTTTTTTTGCATCTGCCTTGTTCAATCCAGATTTTGCTGCAACAGCATCAACTAATTCCGATTTATTCATAATTAAAGATTTAAATAAATATTATATTTGGTTTGTATAAGAATTTAATAAAGATAAATCATTTTGATCTGTTAGATGACTCTTTCCTGCTATATTTTCTTATTATTAAAAAAAAGAAGCCATGCCTAATTTATTATACGATATAGTTGGTGCTTATTTCAATTGAGCGAAAAGTTCTTATATAAACAGGAAATTGCGGGAATCAATTCCCTACTTGGCGAGGTCTTTGCTCTTTGTGTCATACTCTTCCGAAACATCTCAGCATTTTTTGATTGAACCCTGAAAGCAAGAGCGATAATCATTTCTAAACCATAGTATTCGGGATAGATTTTTTGACCATCAGCGATACAACTCATTGTATAATCCCCTTCGGCAATACCCGCTTTTTCAATAGCTCGGATATGCCGTTTTGCCGTCCGGTAGTAAATGCCAAACAAATCTGCAATTTCAGAAACACTCATTCTCACATGACCTGAAACAATAACTATTCCATTATCTGTCATTGTAATTATTTCTCTTCTTTCTCTCTTCATGGCTGGCCTATATTATTATTGCGGTTTGAACTGCTGTATTTTGCATTGTTTTTCTTCGTTTGATTAGCTTATCCATATCTTGCGATATTTTCTGCTCTGTAATCTGTGCATATACCTGAGTCGTATTGATGTTTGCATGTCCCATCATTTTAGCTACGC
>NZ_MKVC01000048.1:0-34042 GCF_001899125.1 Dysgonomonas sp. 37-18
TTTCAATTCCATCTTGGCTACATCGCCTACTTTTACATCCTGTATATAGTTTTCGGGGATAGATGCTATAACCTGCAATTCACCATTCTGCTCAATCGTCAAAATAGGCATTCCCGGATTTGCCATGCTCCCTTCGTCCACCATTTTTTGTGTTACAACTCCCGAAAATGGAGCACGTATATTGGTGTAGGAAAGCATCGCATTTACTTCGTTCATCTGTTGGCGAGCCATTTGTACTTTCGCATTCATCGAAGTATTCTGCAAAGCCACATTTTCGAGTTCCTTATCTGATACACTGTTTTGGTTACGCAGTGTTTTGAAACGCTCATAATCACGTTGGGCATTTTTTGCTGCTGCTTCAGCCTCTGTAATCATAGCTTGTACCTGACCCTTTTTTGCCAGAATATCATCGCTGCTAATAGATACGAGGAGTTGTCCTGATGCTACCTTGTCGCCTGGTTTTACATATATCTTGTTTATATAGCCCATCATTCGGGTGCTGATATTAGCTGTTTGCTTGGCTGTAACCTCACCGCTAAGGTAAAATCCTTCGTTTGTAGATTGCCCCGGAGAGTAAGCTTCTACTTTTACTATAGTCTTATCTTTATCCTCTAACTTATCAGAAGAAGAGCAGGAGTAAAGAGTTGATATTCCCACTATTCCTAAAAATGTATTTCTTAAAGTTTTCATTATTAATTGATATGTTTGATTTGTTACTTAACCTTTGATAAAAAATCGAGATATGCCTTAGTTATATTATATGACATGATGGCCTGTGCCAACAATAGTTTCTGTTGAGAAAGTTGAGCTTGCGCCATCAGTAAATCTGTGGTACTTACCAGACCTTCCCGATGACGGTTGGAGAGGATACGTAAGGCTTCATCAGCTTGTTCTACGCTTGCTTTCTGTTTATCGATTTCTATTTGGGAATCGTTCAGATCTCGCTTGGTTTTATCCAGCTCTAATTGTTCTTTTTTGATATGTAAGTTCAGCTCTTCCTGCATCTTGTAATGTTGGAATTGAGCCGATTTCATCCTACTCCGATTCTGATTTCCCGAAAATATTGTCCAACTTAGATTTATACCGACCAAGTACGAATCATTTCGAAATTTGAACGCTTTAGAATCATTTAAACCATATGAGCCAAAAGCATTAATTCGTGGCAGGAATGCCATTTGAGAGGATTTCACCATCATGTTTGTTGCATCCACAGCTTTGTTTAGTGCCATGATATCGGAACGCAGAGCCGAGAGGTCCCTATCTTGAGGCAACTCTATTTTCTGGGACAATGAATCTGTTGTAAAGACATCACCATCAGCCTCAAACCCCATCAATAGGCGAAGTCCATCTGATGCATTATAGATATTACTCTCAGCTTTTGCCAAAGCACTCTCAATAGTATTGACTTGTACCTGAGCATTTAACACATCTGATTTCTGAATCAAACCCTGATTATAAAAATTAGTGACAGATTGATGTATTTGTTTTACATCTTGCAATGATTTTTGCAAAATAGAATGAGCCTGATAAGACATTTGCAATTGAGTATACGCTTTTCGTACTTCAAACTCGATATATTCTTTGGTACGTTCTGATTTGTATTTATAGGCTTCCTCGTTAGCTTTTGCACCTTTACGAGCATAAATCATATCCATATTTAATAGTGGCAGCTTAGCTTCTATCTGAGTACCATAGTTTTGCCTTGCTCCGGGATGATTCAGCTTTACCGGGTCAAAATCCATTGCTGTTACTGATTCCTGTTGTAAGAGGAAGCCAAAAGCATTCAATGGATTATTTGTACTTAAAGCTGTATACCCTACCGTAATTTGGGGAAGGAATACGGCATCGGTCTGGTGATAGTTTGCATTCGCTATTTTCCCATCCAAATCGGAAAGTTTGACATTACTGTTGTTTTTTACTGCCATTTCTACGGCTTTATCAACGGAAATGTATGGTGAATTTTGCGCCTGAATTGATAGGCTAAAACAAATCGCACTTAATGTAATAATTATTGCTCTTTTCATTTTTATTATATCCTTATTTATTTCATTTTTTTATTTCCAGCGGAAATATAAGACAAAGGAAAATATAATTTTCCAAAGAAACAAATTTCCATAGGAAAATATAATAAAAATATTATTCTCTCTTTAATTATGAACATATGTTCATAATTATATTATCTTTGACTATTCTAAAATCGGAATCAAATAATATTTATGGCTCGAATAAAGAAAAAGAGACTTGTACAAATGGCTCCTTGTTTTGGAGGATTCAAACCTTTCGGAATACTCAATGAAAAGCAGGGCAGAGTTATGATAAATATTGAAGAATACGAGGCCCTCAAGCTATGTGATTATGAACATTTAACTCAGGCTGAAGCGGCAGAATTAATGAATATCTCACGCCCTACATTTACTCGTATCTATGAGAGTGTCCGTTCTAAAATTGCACGAGCATTCATTGAAGGATTATCCATTACTTATGAGGGAGGAGATAGCTTGATTGCTGAATGGTATACGTGCGATAAATGCGAAATTATATTTACACTGAAAGATGGTGGCGAAATGAAATGTCCTCTTTGCTGCAATAAAGAAATAACATTAAATAAATTCGAGTAGATGATTATTGCGATTTCAACAAATATGAATGATTTGGATCAGCCGGTTTCTGAGAACTTCGGACGATGTCAATGGTTTTGCTTGTACGATACGGATACCGAGAATATGAAGTTTGTTGAAAATATAGCTGGCTCAGCAAAACAGAATGCGGGAGTGAAAACCATAAACTTCTTACTTGAACAAAATGTAGACACTGTTATATCAGGCCGTTTTGGTACAATAACAATGGTTCTGTTAAGAGAAAAAAATATTCAGATAATCATTCCACAGAGAACAAAAATATTAAGTGAAATTATCAATCAATTAAAAAATTAAAAGTTATGAAAATAGCAATACCAACAAGAGTGAATGCTGTTGATGATCATTTTGGACATTGTGAATCCTATTCTATATTTACAATCGGAAAAAATAAAAATATAGAAAGTACTGAAACGTTACCTTCCCTTCAAGGATGTGGTTGTAAAAGTGATATCGCCTCAGTTCTGCAAAATAAAAATGTAGCGATCATGCTTGCCGGAAATATGGGCACAGGCGCGTTGAATACCCTGACAAAACATGGAATAAAAGTATATCGCGGTTGTTCTGGGGATGTTACAGAGCTAGTTAATGATTTCTTGAACGGCAAAGTGACCGACTCCGGAGAAGGGTGCAATCATCATGAAGAAGGTCATCAATGCGATCATCATTAATGAATGAAAGCAACTGTTCTAATCGATAATAATCCGCATCCTCAACTTGAGTTATATAATGAGCACGGCGTAAACATTTATTTTGAAATCGATGATCAGAGATACTTATTTGACGTAGGAGCTTCAGACAAATTTTATATCAATGCTCTGCAATTAGGTATTGAAATAGAGGATGTTGATTATTTAGTAATTTCTCATGGACATAATGATCATGGGTTATATCTTTAGCCGCTATATCATCAAATACAGCACCGAGTGCATCCATTTTTATTGCATCCATCAAGAATTGTAATTTATAATTATATAGATATGATTACTAAATCGAATGATATTATTTCACAGCAGGTTGCACCCATTTGAAAATATAAGAATCGACTGGAATAACCAACCGTTCTGATATTTTAGACATACGCCCAGGAAGCTTCATTAGAAAATCGCGGGCACGTTCTGCCTCGTCTGTTAATCCTGAAATCTTATCTATCTGCCATTTGTCTATCAGTTTTTGAATAATATCCACATAATCAGTAGCAGTATATACCCCAATGCGCTGTGCAGCATTTGAAAACTGTTCGAAGGCAGTGCTTATTTTTTCTTTTGATTCCCTGAGGAAGTGAGCGGGCATAACTATCTTTTGTTTCATCATATATTGGAATGCTAGCATCATTTCACTGGGGTCTACCTCAAATATGCGCTTTACAAATTCGCTGTAAGCATGGTGATGCCTCATTTCGTCACTTGCAATACGTTTACACATTCTAGACAATTTCTCATTACTCATTTTTTTAGCCATTTCTGCTACCCGATTATGTGAAATGAAGGTTGCCAATTCCTGAAAACTGGTGTATACAAAGTTTTTGTACGGGTCTCTTCCTGTACCAATATCAAAACCATCATTTATGAGATGTTGTGTGGTCTGCTCAATCTCTCTCATATTCACTCTACCGGATAAATAAAGGTATTTGTTTAATAAATCGCCGTGACGGTTTTCCTCCCCTGTCCAGTGCCTGATCCATTTTGACCAACCGTTGCGCTTTTCACCGTCGACATTGTCTATACCTTCTACATCCATTAACCACGATTCATAAGTGGGCAAAGCCTCCTCAGTTATGGTGTCTCCTACCAATACGACCCAGAAGTCATAAGGTAGCTCTTTCGCTAGTTCGCGTAATTCTTTTACATCTTCAAAAAAAGTTTCATTTTCTGAGTTAGGAAGATAATCGGATGGTTGCCATATTTTTTCAACAGGAACCAAAAACTGAGTAATAAAATTATCTACATTCTTTTCTAAGAAGTGCATGACTTCTAAACGGATATTTGTAATTGACATTGTACTATATTAATTAATGCCTTCTGCAAGTGATCTTTCCTTTTTCTCTCAAACTTCTGAGAGGAGTATATCTTTTACAGTAAAAGGCTGGTGTATTGTAAAGGTAAAATTATTTTCAAGCACTAATAGTAAATTGTTTTATTTTGTCTTTTTCTACAAGTTATTAATAGTTAAATGCCTATTATATAATCGGATGAAATAAATTCCCATGAATGTTATTTTACTCGTTTCTTTATGAAAGATTTATAGTAAATTCTTCTGTTGAATAAGGTTATAAACTATTTGTACTTCAAGCTAGAACTGATAAATATAGTTAGCTAATTTATTTATATATAAATGAATACTGATGTATAGTATGAAAGTGGATATGTCTGCCTCTTTTAATTTTGAATATTACCAGTTTTCAGGGTGAGAGTTCCAGTAAATGTCATATTGATTATAACGTAGCTTTAACTTTAAACTTTTCTTATTTATTTTTTCTATCAACCTCATCCATACGGTCATTTAATACTCTAACCAATTTATCCAGAAAGGTGGTACGGTTTATTCGGTTACGCATTTCTTTAAATGTTCCATAGTAATCTCCTAAATCTATATTGAAAACAACTTCTATATAAGCAACTATTTCTTTGATATTCAAACTTCCATGATTAAAGCAACCTGCTTTTCCCCAAGCATAGATAAGTTCAACCAGATCAATTTTGTTTGCAGTCCAAGTTATTCTTGTTTTAGGATATAAGAGTGGAGGATTTTCAATTAAGTCCGAATTTAGAAGATTACTTCCCATATTATTATGATAAGAAAGCAAATCTTTCTTTGAATGGGAAAATTTATTTTCAGAAAAACATTTAAGGTTTTTGTTTGGTGTAGTAATTCGCCATTCAAGTACCTGCATACTCAGCCCAACCAAATACACTGCCTTCATTACAATCTTTAAAGCATTTTTTTCCCTTCTCACCGGATAATAATTCACAAAATCCGGTAAGTTTTAAATGAACAAATCCAAGGCTATAATATAATTCCATATGGGTTGTTGCAAATTGGAGCCTGGTTAATAGCTTTAAAGCGAATTCGTCACATGATTCTTCTAATTGTGAAATATATTGTTCTTCTTGTGAGGGTTTCGATAATAACCGAAATAACCTCGTTTGCATTAACTTCTGCATAATAATTGATTTAAATGTTATAGTAAATAATTTTTAATTGACTATACATCAGTATTTTTATCTTTCCATTCATCATAAATATGAAGATTACGTGTCATCGTATACATTTAATTATCTCTTTATTTCCCAATTCTTTTTATTATTTCCACAATATTAAAAAATAGAGTAATGATGCCGAAGCCAAAAAGGATCAGCCATTGGGGTATTTGGAATAAATATTCCTCAAGTATTTGCAAAGTTGTTACAGTAGGCTTGAAAAGCAAGACACCTATTACAAATGTAAACCAGAATATAAGGTTGATATATAAGTTTTTTATATATCTATTTGAATCAAATACAAGATATGCCATTAATAGAAAGGAGAAGGTCACTATTAAATTTTCTACTAATACAAAGCTATATATCCCTCTACTGTCCTCTATATGTATCTCGAATAAGAGGTGCATGAACGCACATAGAATATTGATGATAATTAATAATATTGTCATTTTATTGGTTTCAATATGACCATTTTAAATAGATGCTTCCCCATGTAAACCCTGCTCCGAATGCGGACAAAATTAGATTATCTCCTTTCTTTAATTTCGATTCCCATTCATATAAACACAGGGGTATTGTACCTGCACTTGTATTTCCATATTTATGAATATTTACCATTACTTTTTCCGGTTTTAGTCCCATTCTGTTACCGACAGCTTCTATTATACGGATATTAGCCTGATGAGGAACCAGCCAATTGATATCTTCGTTTACAAGATTGTTACGCTTCATTATTTGAGTTGACACATCTGCCATTCGAGACACAGCATGTTTAAATACAATTCTTCCTTCCTGATATACATAGTGCATTTTGTTTTCAATTGTATTATGGGATGCAGGATAAATAGAGCCGCCTCCTTTCATATTTAAATGTGATGTACCGACGCCATCCACATGTAAGAGAGAGTCTATGATTCCCGTATCATCAAGAGTCGGTTCCAATAATACTGCTCCCACAGCATCGCCGAACAACGGACATGTAGTACGATCTTCGTAATTGGTAATTGCTGTCATTTTATCTCCGGCAACAACTATAACTTTATTTTTTCCTGCTTTTATAAAATTAGAACCTAATTCCAATGCATATATGAATCCGGCACAAGCAGCCTGTATATCAAATCCCAAAGCGTTTTTTATATTACATTCTCGGGCCGTAATAGATGCTGTTGATGGAAATACATAATCAGGGGTTGTTGTCGCAAATATTAATGCTTCGATTTCATCCGGGTTTGTATTTGTTTTTACCAGAAGTTCTTTTACGGCTTTCACCCCCATATACGAAGTGCCTTTTTCTTTCAGTACTCTGCGTTCTTTAATGCCTACTCTGGTTGTAATCCAATCATCATTTGTATCAACCAATTCGGACAAATACTCATTTGTAATAATATCATCAGGATAGTAAGCTCCAATTCCTTTTATTGCTGCTCTTCTCATTGTTAAATAATTAAAGTGATCTAATATTTTTTCTATAATTTTTAAGTTTCGTCTCATCTACTTTATCAATTATGGTAGAAAGCTCTTTTATCAACCTATCCTTGTCCGTCGGCAAGAACCCTGTCATTGGTAGAGGGTTAGAAACTGTATTTGCAAAAAAATTGGTGTTTATATTCAAACTTTTAATGAAAGTACGTAATTCCTTGAGCCTTTCATGTTCGGTAGCTTCTTTAAAGAATCCTTGTTCAATGTCATTTTGTAACGGAGTATCAGGAAACACGGTCAATGAAACGACCGAAACTATATAAGGATTTAACTTATTGAACATATCCGAGGTTGCCAACGCATTTCTCTCTCCATTACCATGCCCTGCCAATCCGGTAAGATAAGATACGTAGTACTCTATTCCGGCTTCTTCAAATTTTTTCAGATTCTCAATTGTTTGGGCTGCCGATGTTTTTTTATTCATGTATGATAATGTTATATCATCTCCCGATTCGGTTCCAACTGTAATTCCGTTGAATCCTAAATGACGTAGGTTTTTCAATTCTTCCACACTCTTTTTAGTTATATCTGTAACCCGTGCAAACATACCTATGCTTTTGCATTCAGGAAGATATTTACGTATCATAATTCCTATATCCAAAAGCCTGTCATAACTCATTACAAACGGATTTGCTCCGACTAAGAATAGTCGCCGGGCTTTGGGTTGATAATGTTGAATGATTTTTAAATCATGTTCAAACTCATCTTTGGGCGACATCTTAAATTTTATATCCGGATATAAACTACAGAATTTACAATTGTGGTGACTGCAACTTATTGTTGCCTGAATCAGAGCGGAATTTGCTTCATAGGGAGGACGCCATATGGTTCCTGTGAAGTGCATATCATGTACATCCATATTTTTATTTTTTATTGACCTGTAATTTTTTTATAATGAGATAACTTTATTAAATATCCGGTATGCCTATCAACCAATGTGTCTTTTGCCTTTTGCAAAAGTGTTTGAGCATCTAATAAATCATTCAGGGTAATAAGTCCTGATTTATAATAGTTGTTATTGAGTCTTAGATTCTCTGAAGCGTTTTTTACAGAACTCTCTGCTATTTGTATTTGCTGATAGGCTACTTCCAGTTCTTTATAATAGTTTTTCATCTGGACTATTATTTTTTCTCCGGCATCAATTTTATTGTATTCGGATATTTTTTCATTTATCTTTTTTTGTCTGACCGAATGGGTTCCTCCCCACCAACCGGATATGGGTATGGAAACCGAAACAAAAGCCATTCCAACAGTATGTTTTCTGTCTACCATATTTTCAAAAAAATAGTTGGCTCCGACTGCTACCGTTGGTAATAATTTCCCTTTTTCAATTTGGGTTTGATATTTGGATACTTCTATACCTTTATCTAGTAGATTATATGTCTTATTAGCATGCAAAGCGGCATCGGAATTAACAGAAAAAGCGTTTGGATGAATTGCATTTTCAAATGCCACCTCTGTAATTTCTATGCTGTCTGATATTATTCCTATATGTTGAGATAATAACATTTTAACAGCATCTATATTATTGTAGAGTTCCATTTTACTCGCTTTTACTTCGTCCAGTTTTAATTGAACTTGCAATTCATTGTTGTGGGTTATTAAACCTGCCTTTACTGAAGCACTTACTTCTTTGAGGGTTTGACCGACTAGTTCTTCGATGACTTCGAGAGTTTTTAGTTTTTCTTTAAGTTGTATATATTGCCAATAATATTGTTCGGTGAGCAGTTCTACTTCATCTGCAACAATCTCCGATTGATTTTTCTGAATATCAACTAGTTTATCTGCTAGCTTATTGCCATTCATTATTTGCCCACCTGCGAAAATAGGTTGTGTCACACTGATTCCTCCATAAAAACCCTCTCTAATAAGAGATAAATCCATACCCATTATGCTTGTTTCCAATAAACCGGAATTAGACTTTAATCCGATTCCGTTTGCTTGAACCGAAGGGAAATATTTTGTAAAAGCATTCTTTTTCCCATGTTGAGCCTCTTGTATGCTCAATACCGATTTTTTCATCTCATAATTGTTTTGTTTTGCCAACTCCTTACATTCTTCTAGTGTTAGCTTTTGTTGAGAAAAGCAATCATGGGTACTGACCAACACTAAAATATATATCAGAAAAAATATTTTCATCTCAATACTATTTATTTAGTTCTTTATCCTTGAATTTGAATATTACAGAATATGCTACGGGTAGTATTGTTGAAATAAATACCATAGTTATTAATGTCCCGAAAAAGATAACCGAACCTAGCGGTGTCCACAATGGACTACCGCCGATAACCATAGGTATAACCCCAACGGCTGCGGCTGTAGATGTAAGAAAGATCGGGCGCATTCTACGGCTTCCTGCCTGAATAGCAGATTTCTCGACTGTTAATCCTTGCTCTTTTCTGAGAACTTCTGCATAATCGAGCATGATGATACCATTTCGCAATAGAATACCCATTAAACTTACGACTCCCAATATAGAGGTAACACTGATATCGGAACCCATTATTTGCATACCAATACTTGTCCCTAATAAGCATAACATTGTGGAACCTAGTGTGAGTAAGGCTAAGGCTATTTTCTTGAAATGGAAGATTAGAATAAATAGCATCAAACAAACCGTAATTAATAAACCATTTACGATTTGGGGCAGTCTTTCTCCGTCAGCTTCTTTCATACCACCGTAACTTACTTTTATTCCTTCGGGTAATTCAATTTCATCTATTTTGTTTTTTATTTTATTTGTTATGTTTATTTCATTATACCCTCTTTCCACTTCGGCTAATATTGACAATGTGCGGACACCGTTTCTTCTTACTATTTGTCCATCATTCCAGTCGGGAGAGATAGATGCAATTTGTCTTAATGGAATGTTTGACATGCCACCCATCGTAGGTATATTGACATTACCGATATTTGAAAATGATTCTTCCTGTTTTCTTTCTGATTTTAGTATTACTTTTACAGGATAATCTTTCTCCCAAATATTTGTAATAGGAAATCCATCTCCCAATTCCAAGGCGGTACTCATTGCAATAATTGATTTGTCGATGCCCAGTTTATTCGTTTCGTTCTGATTTAGCCTAATTGAAACTCCCGGTAAATTTTCTTCAAAATTGGTTCTTATAAGTAATAACTCCGGCATCTTTTTCATTTCTGCCATAAGTGTTTCGCTTGCTTGTTTTATTGTGAGAATATCTTCTCCGCTTACTCTGATTTCGACAGGATATCGGGCTTCCGAAAAATCCATCTGCTTAAACTTTATATACGCTTCAGGAAAATAATCAGAGTATTTACGGCTATATTCATCAAGAATCTCTTTTGTTGCTTTTTTATCAGAAGTATTAACTATAAATTGCGCAAAATTATCCGACGGGAATTGTGGCACATAAGTATCATGGAACCTCGGAGAGCTTAAACCTACAAAAGAGGTAACTGATACAACGCGACCATCTTTTCTAAGAATATTATCCAAACTGTCTGCTATCTCTGTTGTTTGATATATTGATTTTCCATTGGGTAGAAATATTTCTACTGCAAATTGATCTCTTTCAACAAATGGCATTAATCGCAGCGGTAAATTGAAAAACCAAAACGCACCAATAGCAATGATTAGCACTCCGGTCAATAAAGTCGCGTTCTTATATTTAAAGCATTTGGATAAAAGAAGATCATAGCCTACCTGAACAATATCTAAGAAATTTTTTCCTTTTTTCTTTTCCCGATGCAACCCTTTTTTTATAAAAGTGTATTGCATAAATGGAGTGAATAAAAGAGCTATTAGCAGAGAGAAGCCTAATATAATAGTCATTGCCCACGGATATGTTATAAGAAAATCATTAAACATACCCTTGGTTGTTAAAAGAAAAGGAAAGAATGTTACACTTATAACTAAAGTTGCCGTCAGAACTGATTTAAAATACTTTCGAGGACTTTGAGCGGTGGCTATAATAGGTTTCTCACCTTCATCCAACTTTTCAACATAATTATCAATAATTACGATGGAATCATCGACCACCATTCCTAATGTCACTATTAATGCCGAGAGAATAATAGTATTCAGTTCGATGCCAAAAGCATAAAACATGGCTAATGCACTGAAAATAGTTATAGGGATTGTTATAGCCGATACTAAAGCTACCCGCATAGGCATAAATGCTATTACGACAATTACAACTGCAATTACAGCAATCAACATTTCCAATAAAAATGAATTCACCGAATTATCTACTACTTTGGATAAATCGGCTATTGAATAAAGTTTTACATCTTTAGGAATATCATGTCGAAAATCATCAAGTATTTCATTAACTTGTTTTCCTTTTTCTACAACATTGACCCCTTTCCTCATTTCTATGGAAAGAAGGATGCATTTAACCCCATTGTTTTGAATGTAAGGTTCGGAGTCCGGATATTCTCTTGTTATTTCTGCAATATCTTTCAGCCGGACAATATTTCCCGACAGATCTGAATAAATAATCTGTTCTGCTACATCCTTTTCCCAATTTAGTTCACTTTCAATATGAATGGGAGCAACTAAATGAGAATTTTTGACTTCCCCACTATAAGTTTTATATCCTTGTGTCTGTAATTTTGCAATAATCATAGCATTATTAATGCCATAATTTTTTAATTTATCTTGATCAACTCTGATAACGATTTGTTCAGATAACAATCCAACGTTTTTTAACCCAGAAACACCATCTACTTTGCGTAATTTATCTTTCAAGGCATCTGAATATTCCTGTAATTCACGATAGGTCTTATCTTCTGATTCAATGGTAATCAGAATAGCAGATGTTTCTCCAAAATCATCAAGGGCTTTCAACGCAACTACTCCATCAGGCAAGTTGCTTTTCAGGTCTTCTAGATTGTGCTTGAATTTGGACCAAAAGGCATCTTTGTCTTTTATATTTTCATTGAGTTCAATATTAATAATTGAAACCCCGTCCTTGCTTTGTGAAAATGTTTTTTCCTTATTAATTTCCTTATATTCAAATATGAAATTTTCCAGTGGCTTTGTGAGCTGCTCTTCTATTTCGCTTGAAGTTAATCCCGGATAGGCAGCAACGACCAATCCTTGTCGTATTGTGAAGGTCGGAAAATCCTGTTTAGGGGCTACATATAACCCATAGACACCCACCGCTACGAATACAATAACAATCAAAATTACAATTCTGTAATATTTTAGGGCTAAATCAATTATATTGCTACCTTTTTTCATCTTATTTTTACTTTCATTCCTGCACTAACCTTTTGATTACCATTTATGATAATTAGATCACCATTACATAGTCCTTCTTTAATAATTACTCCCTTATCTGATAATTTGTCTATTATGACAGATTGTTTGTAGGCAATATCATTCTCTACTTTCCATACAAATCTATTATTATCGTTATCTATCATTATGGAATTGTTGGGGATGATTATTTCCTCATCTTCATTTTTATCATACATAATTGTAACATCGCAAATCATTCCCGGCATGAACGTCCCTGTTTCATTATCTAATTCAATTTTAATGTCGTATGTATGTGATAAGGGATTCGCCATTGAACTTTTTTCCGTGATAAAAGCTGTATATTCTGCATTTTCGTCAAGAGCCATTATTTTTATTATAGCTTTTTGACCGATACTGATCTGTGATACTTCTTTTTCTGGAATCGCAACTTTTATCTTTATTTTTTCCAATTTAACCAAGTTAAAAACTGGCACACCGGGCATTACATTGGCACCGACTTCTGTTATTTTCTTAGCTACTACACCGCTAAATGGTGCGTATAGATTGCAATTGTCCAAATTATTTTTGGCTATATTCACCATTGATTTTGCATTTTGTAAAGCCGTTTGTGTTTCGATCCATTTTATTTCGGGAAGGCTGTTATCATCATATAATATTTTTAGCCGATTGTATGCATCTTCCGCTTGTTTATATGTGGAAAGAGCCATATCGTAGCTATTTTGATGAACAACTTTATCAAGGTTTGCCAAGAGTGTACCCTTTTTTACATGCTGATTTTCACCACAATAAATTTGTTGTATATTTCCGGTAACTTGAAAGCTAATCATAGATGAATATGATTCTTCAATAATACCAGAATAATTATAGATAGGTGAATTGAGAACAGGCTTTATTGATATAATATCAACTGGTACACTTTCATCGTTTCTGTTTACTTCTTTTTTGCAATTCACTGCTGTAAGTAGTATGAATATCATGGTGATAATTAATATAATATATCTATTTTTCATATTTTTAGCGATGTATTAAACTGCTAATTTAACTTTACAATGTTATCATTTTCGATTCTTCGGATTTGCTTTCTGTTTTGTAAGCAGACAAAACTTTCTCTATTCCTTCTTCCATATCAACCTTAGCTTCCCATCCTAAATTATTCGTTTTCTGTTCTTCCGATAGTTTATAATTTATAGACAGAACATCTACCATTCGTATTGACAGACTGGGACTCTTCTTAATTCTGAAAAAAGAATACAGCATTTGGAGAATGACAGCTTTAGTCATCAATGTTCGTTTTGAGTATTTCTTCTCTGGTGGATTATTGTTTGTTTTTTGTGCAATGAGGTTTATAAAATCGTGAATGCCTTTTTCGCTATCCTTAATACCAAAATATTTTTTGCCTACGGACTTTTCATTGTATATTGCCCGGATAAATAAGTCGCATAAATCATCAATGTAGCTCAATGGAGCATGTTTTTCTCCACCGGTAACAAAGAATAAACTATTATTATTCAAATTTTCGATAATTGTCGGAATAAATACATTATTCCCCGTTCCGTAAATCATACCGGGTACAATCGTAGTTGCTTTTATATTTGACATAAAGGAATCAACAATTCGGTCGGCAGCTAACTTACTTTTGGCATAATCAGTAAATTGCATTTTACAAACTCCTTTAATCCGGTATGCTGCAATTGAAGAACAGTTTATTAACCGACATTTACCATTATTATTCAAAATTGCTTTGCAGAGATTTTCGGTGCCCACAACATTAGATAAAATATAATTCTTTTTTGTTGTTCTTGAAACTTGCGCCGCCAGATGAACAATCACATCACTCTCTTTCACAAACTCGACGAGGGAATTAATATCTGATAACTCACCATATACTAATTTTACCGCTTCGGGTAATTTGCTTATATTACTACTTTTACGAACAAGGCACGTGACAGAATCATTGTTTTTTAATAGCATTTCAATTAACCTACCTCCTAAAAATCCTGTCCCCCCCGTTATTCCAATTCTAAGATTTTTCATTGTTTTTTATCTTGAGTGTAGTTTATTTACGCATTTTCTCCATTAAGAAAGTGTAGTATGAGTATATATACCCATGCCTTAAATATGCCAGGATAGGTTTTTCTGCCTGATTAGGTATTGGAGATTTTACCAGCAGGATTTTCTCATATTTGTGAGATTTCTGGAATTTCAAAAAATCCTGTAGACTCCCTATATTAACAACTTCTAAACCTTTATCTCTTATTGTCTCTTCTAATGACATCAGTGATTTATTTGTAGAACCGGGTGAGCCGATCAATAGCGCATATTTTACTCGATTAAGTTTTTCCTCCGGCATATTTGAGATCTCATCCAAAGGGCTGATTTTACCGTCTGCCCACATACATTGAGTATTAATCATAACATGCTCTTTATCCGGAAAAGATTCATTTATGAAATCAAATATCTGATTGGAATGTTTCTTTAAGAAAGTTACGTATGAAATAAACTTTATAGGTTTCCCATTCGACTGCTCTAAAATTCGTTCCTTATAATTCCCCATTTGTATTAATATCATATCTTCAGGGAAAAGCGATGCATAATTCTTTATGATGATATGATTTGGCTCGCATAATAGTACGTATTGATAAGTACCATCAATATTTTCAAATAATTTACGCAACTTTCGGACAAATGGACAGGGTTTATCTATTATTTTTATACCTCTATGCAACAATGCTTTTTCTTCGTGAACAATAGAATCATATCCTGTATTTACTACAATAAAGTCGCTTCCTTTTGGTAAATCATTAAAAGTTTCAACAGCCGGTACTCCAAGCTTTTTAAACCATTTCAAATCGACACCGACTTTGCCGTTATCATTGCTAATCCAATCAATAATCATATATCTAGTCGGTTCATTGGGGCTTTTCGCAGATCTGATCGCTTCTGGAAAAACTTTATTCATCACCTGACTCTCAAGCCATTTGCATCTTCCATCGTTCACAAGCTCTATTACTTCCATACTATTAAATTTTACTTTTCAATACGACTAAATAACTTCTCATACCCTCTATTCAACATTTGAATATTGGTTGCTGGGATTTTCTCTAAACATGTATTTTTTACCATTTCAGTTCTACTGTTTAGTCGTACCCTTGTGTATATCTCTTTCTCCATAACAGAGGCGTTAACTTTTACATCTGCGCATAATATCTTATTTTGATATAAATAAAAATGCATAAACCGTTCCTGCCTTGATTTTTTATTTTTAAGCATAATATCTTCCATTATCATAATAAGAGGTACATCCAATTCGATGAATTTTAATACATTTAAGTTTATATTATCCATTATGTTAGAATAGCCAACAGTAGGGACACTATGTATGGTATGGGCTACGGCGATTCCTGCTTGTCTGACAACCTCAATAGCCATTATGAAGGGCAGATGATCCAATTCGTGATCAAAGCAAAACAAACAATCGTACTTAGGAAGTGCAATAGAATATAAATAGTGATGCGAATCGATAGTATCTAGACCTAGATATTCCTTTGGAACTGTTTTTATTTTCGATATTAAAACATAATCTTCATTCTTCTTATGAACATATTTACTATCTATTTTTTCGATAGTGTTTACATCAATCGTTTCTGTTACTTTATTAATAAAGTCATTCAAATCATAATGTTGCTTCATATCAGTTTGTTTTTTTTATTTATAGTACGTATGGACTGTACAAATGTATTTATTTGATTTTAATAATCAATGCTATTTATTATGTTTTTTTGATGTTTTACGTTTAATATTATATATAAGACATTAGCCTTTATTGTATTATTGTTTATTTATATTGTTTATTATGAGATATTTAATCGTATGTTAATTGTGTTTTATTTTATTGAATATACATATGATACTCTAAAGTAAATAATGATAGCTTTAAATCATTTATTAAATAATAGTACGTATAGACTGTTTTTTATTTATATATATGATTTGTATTTAGTTCAAATAATTGAAATATTCAAAATGTAGATGTTCATTATTTCATATTTGAATAATTAGTATATATGTATGTTTTTATAATATATACTATATAACTTATTACCAGAATAATATATATATTAAATAAACAGTATATACAGTATTATATTTGATTTTTTTAATTTATATATATATATTTGTGAGTCAAAATTCGTATATATTGAATATTAACATTTTAACAAAATGGATACTAAAGACTTAGTATTTACTGAAGCATTTAAGCTATTTTCAAAAAAACCATATGATCAGGTTACATACACTGATTTGGAGAAAGCAACAGGTTTAAGTAGAGGTGCTATTTTGTATCATATAAAAAACAAGAAGAACCTATTTGGGATAGTGGTCAGCGAATTTATTCTAAAAAAAAGTTCCATTCCAGAACTATCTTTCGAGAATGGAGATAGTCTTAAAAATTTCATAGATCGATTTTTGGAAAATTCCAGATTGGAAAAGAAGTATTTAAAAAAAAGAGGTATAGAGAATATAAATTTATCTATGCTAAATCTAAGTTCCCAGGCATTTTATTATTGTCCTGTAATGACAGAAAGATATTCGGAATGGATGAGAAGTCAATTGAGTACTTGGACGAAGATTGTCAGAATTGCTATTGATAAAGGGGAGATACGTAATGATATGAGTGCTGATCTAATAGCCTCATTATTTCATAACGTTTATTTTGGGCTTGCTTATTCGGGTAGTGCACTCCCTAATGGATATGATTTGGAAGTGCTTGAAACAGAGTTCAAGACTATATACAGTTTCATATCTTGTAAATAATAACTATAGAGTAGATGTTATAATACGTTTTCTCTTTAATAAATATAGGTAGCTAAATAAGATATAAACTCTTAAAAAAGTCTTAATTGAGAGATCGTTAATTTTCAAATTGAAATCTTTCTAAAAAGCAGGTAATAATGGCCATATCTAATTATAAAATAAGCATAGCTTAGTATTTTTATATTTAATCGAATATATAAAATCTCTTATACTGAAAGAGTAGGAACTTCTCGTTTTTCTTTTCTCCAATATATATATAATCTGTATTCTTATATCCCCCATATTTATTCCATGAATCTTTAATTAATTCATTTATTCTATTCTGTAAATAAGTGCATTAATAAACTAAATACTCCCCAGATTAATAGTTAAAAAAATTATTATTCTCTTACATATTTAATACAAAAATACATTTTAAAGAAATTCTACCCCATTCCTCTCGTCTATTTTTTTATAATTGATAATTTACATTACTTTATGCATCAACCGTTTATATGTATCTATCAAAAATATCCCACCTAACTGTGGAATATAAGATCTTTTAATCTCAGATCTTTGCATCAAATCAATAGTTAGTAGCATGAAAGTAATAGTTATAGAATCGGAAGCCTATAAAAGACTAGTACGAAAAATCGACCGGATTCATTCTTTTATACAAAAACAAGAGAAAGAAAATACTATCATACAACAATCCGATCCATCAGAGGTGTGGCTAAGTGATCAAGATGCTGCTACCATATTGCGGGTAAGTAAACGCACCATGCAGCGGTTACGCAGTAACGGAGAAATAACTTATTCAATCAGGGGAGGAAAAGTGTGGTATATGTTGGCAGAGGTCAAACGTCTATTACCGGGACTTGTGGTAAACAAGGATAAGAAAGGAGGTAACCCATGAGCAATGACGAAGGATTAAAAGATTTCATACAAAAGTGGTTCGAGCAATTCATGGGACGTTTTGACCGATTGGATAAATTTATGGATATCATGAGCGGACGCCATAACGTACTAAATGGTGAACGTCTTTTAGATAATCAAGACTTGTGCCAAATGCTGAACGTAAGCAGAAGGACACTCCAACAAAAATGTATTCGATTGAATTACAGGAAGTTAATTGATTCAAAACAAGGGGTAGGTAATGATTTAGAAACAACCGAGACTCATTACTCTGCTTTGATTTTCATAGATTCAAATAGCTCTTTCACTAACAAAGATATATAATTTATCAAACATAGAATAAAAATTCGTTTCCATTTTTTACAAACTTATCCTGCGACCCTCTTCCCTCCCTCCTTCGGATTGGTTCACTATCATATCCATTAGCACCGGATATTGTCGTTCCGAATCTCATACTATCGGATAGATAGTCTCGGATAGATTAAGCAAGAGTACGCCTTTTGGTTATACACTTGGCTTGATTGATTGGTTTTGGTAACCCCCCATACTTCCTTTTTTCGAATTTAACGCTTTTTCCATCCTTTTCATTATCCTATCTCCTCTTGGCACGAAACAAATCCAGTGAGGTTCTCCTGTTCGTTAGGCAAAGGTATTTCATATTCCCGGTACGACATAAATTCGGGGGCCCACAAGGGGTTTTGTAAACAATCTTCCTCTTTCCCTATCGGTCGAGCGTATTCTTTACAAAAAATTTGTCATACCGAGAATCTGACCTTTTGATGCCTACGAAACAATAGAAACCTCACTGGCTCCGCTCCGGCAGAAAAAAAAAGTCGATGGATATGAAAAAAACAGAAAACAATAAAGAAAACAATATTTCCTACTTTCCACTTAGCATAAAAATGGTGTTGGGAGTGGCTCTGTTGGGTATTTGTGTGTGGTGTGTGACCGAAACGGGAGCATCACTACTGTGGGTTGCAGGAGTGTGCATACTTCTCCGTAGCGTGCTTAAAATCATCCGTTTGTCGATTCGGATTATTCTCTCTCTTATATCCCTACTTTATCTGATTCTTATCTGCATGGCAATAATCTTATTTATTCTTTAAAATCAAATCATTATGGATAATATACATATTAAAAAGTCAAAGACAATAGCATTTACAGGACATCGCCATATCAATGCTGATAATATTGCTCCCTTGAGAGAAGAATTAACACATACAATCCGTGAGCAGTACCACAATGGCTATACTACATACAATTGTGGGTGGTGCAGTGGGATTCGATTTACTGGCAGCAGAGATTGTATTGGAGTTGCAACAGGAGTTTACAGATATACAATTATTGTGTGCTGTTCCATATGCAGGGCATCATATTTATTTCAGAAATGAATCCATGCAACGCTATATCCATATAGCTGACAAGGCAACAGCAAATATTATTCTATCCTCTCATTACTATGACGGCTGCTTCCTCCGCCGTAACGATTACATGATAGAACAGTGCTCTTTACTGATAGCCTATTACAATCACTCGTTCCGAAGTGGTACAGGCCATACAGTCCGCAGAGCGGAAACAAATAACATTTCAATTATTAACCTATATAAAATAATACAATCATGGCAAAGCAATTTTTAATATTCGCAGGAAAAGAGATAGATACAGATACTCAAACTGTAAGTGTAAATCAAATCGTACAGTTAGAGGGGTATAGCTATTCAAAATATGTAGTCTATGAAATTAAGAAAGACCAATGGGGAGTACATTACAAGCTAATCAATCTCAAAGATTATTCTTTCCATACAAGCGAACTGATACAACCATTAAGCGAGAAATTCGGTATCGGTATGTATTACGATGATAAGAACCCGACATTCAAGACTAATGAAGAAGTAGCAGTACTCTTAGCCAAAGCACAAACCAAACGAGTGGATGAAATGGAAGTACAGAGAGCCGAAGAAAAACGCAGAGAGGATATTCGGGTGATCGGTCGGGAGTGGATTACAAACAATCTGCCCGAAGATACCAAAGCCATTATTATCGCTTGCTTGAAACAGAACGAATCCGATTCACAAACGGATTACTATGGGGCATCTACTGTGCGTACCGTGATACTTGGCTTTTCCAAACATACGCGGGATATATTTTCCGAAATGCGGAAATGTGCATCCAATTTTGAAGAAACCGCCCATCTATCCGAGTATAACGAAAGCTATGAGAACAAGGAAAAATACAGCATGGGCAAAGGCTATTATTTAGGGGAAAGTTATTACAGCGGTTGGATAATCAAGAAAGAGTCTATAGGGAGCAAGGAACAGGCTATACAACATTTCTCATATATTGCTGGCTGTCCCGATGCTATCCATATTAAACCAAATAGACAAGACAGACAAGCTGATATAATAGAGAATGAACAAACAGCCATACATATAAAATCTGAGAACCTTTCTTTTGAGATAGTCGATTATTCAGAGAAAGCAATCGCCCTCTTTGGAGATACCAAAGCAATCAAAGATTTACTCAAAGCTATGGGTGGAAAATTCAATCCACGATTGACACATAATGATGAAAAACAGGCAGGGTGGATATTTGCCCCCAGTCAGAGAGCCGAATTAGAAATAGTATTAAACTTAAATAAGTAATAGCCATGTGGAGAATAATTGACAACAAAGGTACTCTTTACTCGGGTAGTGAAGAAGATATAAAGATCATATACGATCAAATCAAAAGCGGTCAGATACAAGAAAAATAGTACGGAGATTTATTACTGATACAAGTACACGATATATACAAATAACGAATAAAATAGAAAGCATTATGAAATCAACAGCATATTTTACACGGACCATATTAACCTATTTGGAGAAACGAGCATCAGAAGACCCTTTGTTCGCCCAGTCGTTTGCCAATCCCGATAGAGACATAGATCAGTGCTGTACTTACATTTTAAACCAAGTTCAAAAATCGGGCTGTAATGGCTTCCACGATGATGAAATTCTCGAATTGGCTGAAAGTTATTATACAGCGGATAATATAGAGGTAGGTAAGCCTATCAATGTCCGAATTTCTGTAAACCATGTGGTAGAATTAACTGCTGAAGAGCGAGAACAGGCACGGCAGGATGCCATTCAAAAGGCACAAGACGATGCTTACAACAAGATGATGCAACCCAAGAAGAAAGCAGTAAGAGTTCAACTCAATACCTCTGGACAAACTAGTCTATTCGATTAACGCTAAAAAAAATATCAGATGAAACCAAAGAATATATTCCAAAAACAGATTGTAGAAGCAAGTAAAACCTTACCCTCTATTACCCAAGAGCAAATACAGTGGGGCTATGACAATGCCATCAGCTATGTAGGACAACGCACAAAGGGAGGTAAAATTACCTGTTGTAAATGTTCCCATTCGTGGCAGAGTATGGAAGAGTTAAAAACCACACTCTTAGGTTGTGAGTGCCCAAATTGTAAATCAAAACTAATCGTCAAGACAAGCCAAAAGCGGAGTTTCAATGATAGCTATTATATGACTATCATAGATGCACACAAAGGCTATCATGTGGTGCGGACAATTATGTTAAGCTATACTACCAAAGTGGGAAAACTACCCGAGTATACCCATTCGGAGGTCATGCAACGCTGGATAGCACCCGATGGGAAGCATTGCACCTTTGCACGGCTTCGGCAAACAATGGGAACGATGTACTATGATTTATGGCTATTTTATACTCCATTGGAATTGCGTAGCGAAAATACGAATAATAAGTATTACATAAATATCTATGATAGAATATCTACAGGAGCAGTTTATCCGAAACAAAAGCTAATACCCGAATTGAAACGTACAGGCTATAAAACAGCCTTATACAACCAAAAGCCGTTGGATCTATACCGTATCTTACTAACGGATAGTAAAGCAGAAACACTGATAAAAACGAAACAGACTAAATTATTAAAACGAATCTTAGACATGGGTTGGAAGCATATAGACAATTATTGGGCATCCGTTCGTATATGCCAGAGAAACAATTATAGAATCAAGGATGCAACCCTTTGGTGCGATTATATAGACTTACTCCGATTCTTTGGTAAAGACCTGCACAACGCAAAATATGTTTGTCCTGCCAATCTGAAAGCAGAGCATGACAGATATGTAGTCAAAAAAGCTAAAGCCGATGCACTGTTAGAAATAGAGAAACAACTCGAAAAGGAAGATTCATACAAAGAAGCCAAAGCGAAGTTTTTCGGTATCATATTCTCCAATGGACTACTTAATATCCGTGTATTGGAAAGTGTAGCGGAGATTATAGCTGAGGGAAAGGCTTTGAAGCACTGTGTATCGACCTATCATTCAAAAGAAGATTCGTTAATTCTATCAGCTTGTATCAATGGGAAGAGAATCGAAACGGTCGAAGTCTCAATCTCTCAACTGAAAGTTATCCAAAGTCGAGGCTCATGCAATAAGATGACCAAATACCACAATCAAATCATCAGTCTTATCAATGAGAATATTACTTTGATAGAGGAACGGATGATAGCATAAATGATAGAACTAAAAAACAATCAGTTATGAATGACTATTTTGAACAGCAAAAGGCTGAACCGCAAATAGAGATAGAGTTGAATGTAAACCGATGGGTAATTATATCCATCGGTTACAGAGGCAGCGATTGCAAGACAGCTGATGTAATACTCTATACATACACGCTCTCCATTGATATGAGTAAAAAATACAGCTATGTATTTCGATGGAGAGCAGCTAAATTGCAATGCAAACACCCCAAAGAATATATCTGTATATGGCAGAGCCATTTTGACAAAAATACTTCGTTGAGATTAGATCACGATAGCTTGTATTCGAAGGTTATCCGTTGGAAAGGATTGGTAACAAGAGCCAAGAATATCATAAAGAAATACGAGGACGAAAGATTGAAAACATTATTCCACGATTTTGAAAATGATCCTATTTGGTTGGATGCACAAGTCAAATTACAACAACGTGTCGATGGACTTGCAAAGTTACAAGCAGCATTAGATAAGGCATTGGCAGAATATAACAACAAAAAAACAGCATGAATATGAAAAGATTAACAACATATACACACGCCTGATATTGTACCGATGAAGTTGATTTATTGGCAGGATTGGCTGAAATCGAGGAAGCGATGAAACATTACGAGAGGATGGACAAAAAAATACCGACCTATTTCTACGTTCGAAAAAGTAAACTCAAAGAAAAACTGAAAATTGTTGTAACAAAAGGACTAAAGGCTGATGAGTTCAGATACAGAGAGCATATATTCAAAGCGGAACGACAGTTTAAGGAACATGAGGATTGTAGGTCGTAGATTGACACGTCTAATCGTTTACGGATGGGATTGGAACGAGTTTTGGGTATGTGCCAATATTATTAAACACGAAAATCTATCCCTCAGACATGCAGATGTATTTTTAATGGGCAGTGATATGTTAGTTGTCCCATGCGAAAACTTTTTGGGAAGATATACAATCGAATAACGAACTATGATACAGAAACTATCATATATACAACTATTGGCGGACTGAGAAATTCAGTCCGTTTCTTTTTTCGGTGAGCCTGATGCGGAGAAAAAAGAAACAAAAAACCATGAGATGAAATTAGTCGATTTAACTATCTTTGCCCCTGAAATAATTTAAAACAAACATGAAACAACTAACTGACAATTTGAATCAATTATTTGCTGATTTTGCAAAAGATGCAGCATTGCAAGTAGAAGCCGGAAACAAAGCAGCCGGAACACGTGCCCGTAAAGCATCTCTGGCTATTGAAAAAGCATTGAAAGAATTTCGTAAAAAATCAATTGAACACTCAAAGTAAAAAGTTCAAAAGATACGATAACTTTCATTGGGGTAGATTTTTGCTACCCTTTTTTGTTTTCTGTTCATCGAATTTTACTTACTTTGGTATGGATTAAACTTCTAAAATATGACGGAACGCTTTTACGATATAAGCCATTTATCTACCACCCAACTTCAGGAGTTGTACACTACCTATATAAGAAAGGGTTGGAAAGACTTTGATTATTATGAGCTGATGCCTGAAGGTATTAAACCCGCAGATATTTCGGATGCAGAAGTAATTATGAGTATTGATGCTACTCACGAACACAATTATTGCGTTTTGATGATTGACAGCGAAGATGAACAGGACGGCATTATGTTTGGCTTCGGTTTGTCGTATTATCCCGATTTTGCAATCTACCTACATCTGCCACTGAATCTATTGGATGAGTTGGTTGCTAAATATGGACTGATAGCCAAAGAGGAAGCAAAGGGTTATACTATTAATGAATTTCTGATTGAGAACCATCTGAAAAATTCGCAGAACTAATATTGTTGTATTATGGCTGTAAAACTGGATAAATGGTTAGTTGCACAAAAGAAACATCGCCTATCGGATAAACATACTATGATGGCGAGGAAATTAGGTCTAAATCCGGATAAATTAGGCAAAATAGATAATCACAAGCAAGAACTCTGGAAAGCTCCCCTGCCACAATTTATAGAAAATATTTATTTCAAACGTTTCAAAAGGGAAGAGCCATTAATAGTAAAACCCATTAAACAACTAATTGCCGAAGAGAAAGTAAAAAAAGAGAAGCAGAAAAAGGCAAAAGAACAAAAACGAAAAGCCAGACCTCAAGAAAGTGAGCCTACAGCTAACGATGGACAAATTACTGAAAAGCCCATTGGACAAGCCGAGAACATAAAAAAGGTCAGTTACAAGAACATAAAGCCGATAACAAAGGTAAAATTAGATGCCGGAGATATCCCTGAAACCATATTGCAAAAGGAAGTACACATCTTTGATGAAGCATCAATCTTTATGAAAAAGAGAATGTAGCATTATCTGAGCTCGGATTTATGCTGAAAAAAATATATCCTCAGTATAAGCCTCGCCGTTATGGTTGCAAGACATTGGGCGAGATTTATAATAAATTAGATAAGTACGAGGTCATTCAGACCGAAGAGAAAGGAGCTTGTAATATTGTCAAAAAAAAGAAAATTAATTTATTCCCGAACTAACTTCCAAATGAGAAATTTGTAATGGAAGAATTGCGACCTTTAAAAAGGTAAATCATCACCAATATTCTCTTCAACTACAGCTACTTTTTGCAAAGGCTTAAAAGAGTATTTTGTAAAGAACTCATTAGCTATTTTCAGAATTGAGTCGTCCGTTAAATTGTCATTTTTTAAATAATTAGAGTGTATGAACTCAATGATTTCATTATCCATAGACTTAATATCCTTAATGAGATTCAACCATTTAGACGCTTCATTATTGTTCTTTGAATTTAGAAGTAAGCCAGCCAATATCTTAAGGTAAGTCTTTTGCGAAATTTTATTACTGCATAATATATGGAATATTTCTTCGGCTAATTTGTTCGCACTCTTACCATTAGATTGTATACCCTGAACTTTGCCAAAAAGCCCGTAAGGATCGCAGCCCTTTCTTATAGGAATGACCAAGATATTTCTACCTAAAGCATAGCCAACTTCCTGATCACACCATTTGCTATTATTAAACTCAGGAGTAATTATAGCGCACAAACAATGCATCGTCTTTAACGCACTCTCTATTTCGTTAGCCCACAATTTTGTTGGTTCAATATCCTCATGTGCTACAAAACTAGAAATTCCATAAGAGGCTAATGCTACCTTTAAATTCGATGCTGATATTTTATCTTTGGTTAAATGGCTGATAAATACATTATAGTAGCCAAAATCTCAAAATGTAAAATCAGCAATATCTTCCTCGGAATCAATATCATTAGCAGAATCAAAAGGTACAATTATTACTTTATTAAATACAATACTTTCGTCTCCTTTAGTCACATCATTGAGAATTGTATTTATTAAGGATTCTATATTCCCAATTTCATCTTTCTTTTCTAGTCTTACATATTCAGTAGCAGAAACAGAAAGCTCTACTTGATAAAAATCAATTCCACCATTCCAGTTATCATGTCCGGTTTGCATACAGCTCAAATTATCTCTTTTGAATAATTTTAGAATTTCAGTTTCACCTTTAGCTTTTAACAAAGCTTTCACTGTGTCGTAGTAATGAATCAAAATACCTTGATCAGTCATAGAGGTTACATTATATTATTAATAAATACAAATTTAAAAAGAAAAGGATGAGAATTTAAGTTTCTCATCCTTTTCTATAAAATTTATTCTATTTCTTCACCCCACAGATCAACGTCTTTAGGAGCAGTCACCAGCGAATAAATAATCCCTACCCATGTAGAGATATACGAAATTACCATCATCGTCATCATTATTCTACCTCCTCTTCGCTATTATCATTGTTGAACGAAAACGAGAGTTCAAAAACATTCTGATAATTATCCGAGAAATAAATATCAATAACCTGCTGGTCTTCTGATTGGGATGTGTAGTACAGTCTAAACGTCTCCTTTGTCAGTTCATAAGTGTCATTGGGTAGGAATATCGTTCCGTCATCCGATTGTAAGCTGCCTTTCCCATTGGGCTGAAAATACCGCAGATAATACTTCGCATTGTCGTATTTTCCCGAACGTTCCAACTGACAACGAATTTCAGCTGTTTCCCCAACCTTTAGTCTTTTTTGAACAGGGAGGTGACTAACCTCAAATGTATAACCCTGACGAATATCAATATTATCGCTACAGGCATACCCTATTGCGACCAGCAATAGGGTAAATATTATATATGATGCAAATTTCTTCATATTGTTATTGTATTTATTTAGTTCTTAATTGATTATAATCTTGATGCCCAAACCTATTTGCGTGTGGAATTTATTAACCAATGAACCACCCAATAGGCGTTCCCGAGCATTCAACAACAGAACCACCCGATCAGTCAGATAGGTTTCTATCTCGAAACTGACAGCTCCACCATACAAGAAGTTGTCTTCCGAAGTAATCGTCGCCCCATCAAAGAGCAGTTCCTTTCCCCAGTTGATCGTTTCATAGCCGGCCATCGCCGATACACCCACCGAAAAGGAAACCGTCTTAGAAGGATCGGATAAGAATTTCAGGTAGTGCCCACCCTCTACGGTTATCTGCGAGAGTGGCAGCAGCCTATCCTTGTACTCATATGACTTTTGTAGGTATTCCGCACCAAATGTCCAGCGATTGCCATTGTGCGTATAGGTGGATAGCCCCATACCCACAAAGAAAGCCTGGCCATCCGTTTTTTTAAACTGAAAACCATCCACAGCACCGCCTGTAATCTGAATCCCTTTTTGCCCCGGCAGATAGCGTTGGGCATAAGCCTGCTCTATAAGAAATAGGCTCAAAGCAAAGGATAGTGTAATAATCAATAATGTCCTCATGCTTACTTGATTTTTAGTTCGTTGATTTGCTCTGCACGTATCAGGTCTTCATTCTCTACAATAAATGATTGGTTACGGCCACCATTTTTTTCGAATAACTCAATGACCAACTGCTTGTCATTGGGAATGGTTATCTTATCAATGGTAAATACAGTTCGTTCGGTCTGATTACCACCCACCTGAGAAATAAAATTGTAAGCACGGAGCGGATAAA
The DNA here is from genome assembly GCF_001899125.1 of Dysgonomonas sp. 37-18. Lineage (NCBI taxonomy): Bacteria > Pseudomonadati > Bacteroidota > Bacteroidia > Bacteroidales > Dysgonomonadaceae > Dysgonomonas > Dysgonomonas sp. 37-18. The sequence goes on from NZ_MKVC01000048.1 coordinate 27,844, forward strand.
TAACGGTTTCCTGAACAGCCGTTTGCTTCACCATTTTTTTATCTACGACCTTGAATCGGATAAAATCAATAGCAAAAGCCACATTCGAGGAGTTCTTAATTTGCGTATGCAAATACAGAAGTCCATTGTGGCTATAAATACCTTTTAATAGGTATTGAATGCCAAAGCGTTTCGCCCCGATATGTTTTACAATCCGTTTATCATTCTGATAAATAGAGCGATTAATCAGGTAGACAATGCGGGGCGATTCGCTGCCTAATTCCTTCAGATAGATATCTATTGAATTATTGGGACGATTCGTTGCTATGCCATCATGCATAAAATCTTTCATTTCAATGTTTAGCTTTTCCGGCTCATCGGCATATTTCACATTGAACGTATAATAACTACCTTCGTCGGTAATAACCGCCATATTGGTCTCCGTCTCGAATTGTCGGGTTGCAGCCTTTACACGCAATACATTTTCAGACGTTCCGGCCTTACCAGCGATGATGTTATTGGACCCTAAGTCCACATATTTTATCGCAGCAGGAAAAATGATATGTACCGTCTTATCGAAAGTTACCTCTAATCCGTAGGGAGGTATCATTCTATCGAAAGTTATCTTTTTGGATAAGCCTTCGTAATAGTCCCCATAAGTCGGTTTAAGCACTTGTTGCAGATCTTCCTGTATATCTCTTGTCTCTTCTGTCTGTGCATGGACTGTTATTACTGTCAGCACCAATGCAAATGCAATAATATATTTCTTCATGTTTTTATTTCTTTGATTAATAAATACTTGTTCGTTTTTTGATTGTTAACTAATGACTACTAATTGTTTACTGTTTCGGCATCAGCATTACCCGATAACCCGATTTGAGTGTTACCTTGACCTGTCGTATTTTCTTTTGCATATAGGCCGATACGCCCTGTATCGCTCCTTTGTTTAGGTCGGAGGCCAACTGTGCCCCTGTACTCTGTGTCATGGTAAAACTACTGCCGATACTGTTGCCCATATTGGCAACAATCTCTTTAGCAGCATTCATTTCCAATGAGCCGGGAATATGAATCCCCTTCTGACCATCTGTGTCATACGTGAGCATTTCTACCGGAATAATAGTACCTTCATATTCTATCGAGGAAATGAGAATATCTAATCGTTCGCCTTGCACTTTAGCTATTCCTGTCAAAATCGTATTCTCGGGGATTAGTGTCATTCCGGCAACCAAAGGTTCAGTCAATCGCAAGCGGGTTGTCTGCCCGTCTATAATCGTCTGATCGTCATGGATAACCGCAGAAATCGTATTTTTAGTATTTATACCAATCTCTCCATCCATTGTATTGAAACTCATGTTTCGGGGCTGATCATACATCCGATACAATTCACTATTGCTAACATTCTGAGCCAAAGATGAAACCGTGTTCTTCTGTATCTGCCGAACAGGACTAAGGGGCGTTTTACCATTTTTAGAGGAACTATCTTTGCCATAATTATCAATCCTATTTTTTAACGAATTGTTCGGAGTTTCCTGATTCTGACCTTGTGGCATATACTTAGCCGCCATCTCGTAGGATTTCTCCATCAACAAGAGTTGTTCATCGACTGCCGACTGTTTGTCATCCTTTTCTTGCATCTTAGCTTCCAGTTCCTCCAATTTTCGCTTCATCTCTTCCTTTTCGGGATCGTCTTTGGGCTTTTCGTAAAAGTTACCCAATGTGCGATTAATATCCCGATATGCCGATACCGAGTTGTTGATCGGGGCTTTCGGAGTCGAAACTGATTCATTGTAATTTTGATCATCACCCATATTAATTGTTACCCGCTCACTCTTAGAGTTTTCCAGCATATCAGCATATCCCTGTAAAGATTGCATCCGGTCTTTCTGCCGTTGTTGTGTCTGCTCCTGTTCGTAGGCACTCATTTTGTCGCCGACAATGCCGTCTTTCTTGGGATCGGGTATATCGACATTGAAGCCCATACCTATCTGCTCTTTAGCTATATCTTCGTCCGATGGGGCAAAGATCAGCCAAAAGCATCCCGCACAAACAATCGCCATCAGTACGAAAATCGCATACTTAATGAGCTTTTGTTTTTGTGCTTCGCTTAATTTTGGTTTACCCGCCATATAATTTTTTGTTATAATTTATACTACTCAAAGTCATAGTGACTTATCGTTATTATTCTAAGAGGGAGAAATAAAAGGGTCTGCGACCCTAATACTATCCGGCACCTCTATATTCAGTTCAGAGTCTAAAAAGTCAAAGTCAAATTGTCTCTTTTTTGGCTTTGTCTTTTCCAGTTCCAATCCTTTCATGTGCTCTATCTTCAATTGTTCCTTTCGCTCCTGCTCCCTGCCCCAATTACTGATCGAGGTAAAAGTGAAGTAGAGATTCAGGATTGCAAAGAGTAGCAGCATGATGACAATTACCGTCAATCGCTTATCGGGGGTAATCTCTCCGCACAGGTCTTTGAGTTTATTCTCCAACCAATAATACCCCAGTTCTTTTATTCGTTCTTTCATGGGCTTTGGTATTAGCGGTCTAAAACTCTTAAATCCTTATTTTCACGTATCTCGAAGCCTTCGATGGTAAATCCATGCGGATTGTTGTCGGAACGGACAGAGTTCAGAAGACGACAAGAGGTTACCAAACTACGCTCCGTGATATTACTCTCCCGAATAATCATCTGCTTGGCATAGGTCATTACCTGATAAGGATATACTTCAAGATTACAGGAGATACTATCTACCTGAATGCTCTGGTTGATGTTTCCCGATATTATCCGGTTGTAATATCCTTTCTCCGACAAGTCTTTGTAATAGTTGAAAGCCGATTTGTCCGAGAGGAATAACGCCCGTTGGATATTGCTTTCAATGGCTGACTTATCGGGAGACAGGGTAAAGAACAATTCGTGAAACCGTCTGACGTGTTCACGGGCTTCCACAGGACGATTCTGTGATAAATCCTGCGAAAGAGCGAGCATCAGCGACTTGCCGTTATCCAGCACATAGATTTTTTGCCGTTGTGCCTCTGCAAAGTCATAGGCACTCCAAACGGAGTAACCTGCAACAGCAGCACATAGGCAAAGAAAGACAATGCCGAAAATGCGGAGTTGCTTAAAGCTTGATTCGATATTTTTTAATGATTTGAATTCCATGTTTTCAATGTGATAATTAGCAAATATGCCGATATGCCGATGAAGATTACTGAGCCTTTATAATCCTTTACCATTAGCAGATTGGCATATTCAACAGGCTCATATATTAATTATTGACGAGTCTTCCTTGATGAACCGGATTGTCCTCCATTCTCTGTTGAATAGTTCCGCCCTTGTGGTTGGCTACTACCACTACCACCAGAACTGCTACTGTTGCTACTGGAATTGCCACTTTCTTTTAACCTTCCCGCAATATTTCCTGCAACAGCACCACCAAAACCTCCTGCCATAGCAGCACCTTTGGTAGCCGTACTGTTTACATTCTTACCGAAATTGCCCATGCCTCCGGCAGAGATAATCCATCCTGCCACAGTCGGAATCGTAAAATAGCCGACAATACCAATAATCAGGAACACAATGTAAATTACATCTGAACTGTCTAAAGAGAAGTTCGGGTCAGTTTCCATACGGTCGATATCCGATTGCAACATCAAAGATTGAAGTCTGGCTAATATTGTACTGAACAGATCGGAGACAGGCAACCACAGATACACCGAAATATACCGACTTATCCATTGGGTCAGTGTCGATTGAAAGCCATCCCACACCGAGATGGCAAAAGCCAGTGGTCCCAATATGGCAAGGACAATCAAAAAGAAGGTGCGTATCACATCAATAATCAGGGCAGCCGATTTGAAGATGATCTCCAATATCTCCCGAAATGCTTCCCGCAACCATTTCTTCAATTGGTACGCAGCCCGTTCGATATACAATCCGGCTTTTGTCCCGACATCCATAACACCCAATGCTTCGAGTTTGGCATCCCATATCTCGTTATCGACCAGATAAGCTGTCTCAGGATTACGTCGCATGGCTTCATATTCCAGTTTGTCCTTTATCTCGGCATAGCGTTGCATATCCAGTGTTTCGGATTGTAGCATTTCATTTGTTCCCTGTACCACCGGACTCATTACACTGTTAATCGTACCAAGTACCACAGACGGAAAGAACATAATACAAAGACCGATAGCAAAAGGACGAAGCAAAGGGTACACATCTATTGGTTCTGCACGTGCTAAGGATTGCCAAACTCGATACGCCACGTAGAATAAAGCCCCCAATCCGGCAATTCCTTTAGCGATACCAACCATGTTACCACAGAGAGGCATCATACTGTCGTAGAGCGTCCGTAGTGTCTGATGAAATTGATCGAAATCCATAATTCTAATAATTTAATGTGACAATGTGCCAATTAGCTCTTATCAAGAAATAATATTCGTAGTTTATCGGCACATTGGATAATTTACACATAGATCGTTACCAGTAACGATCACTTGGATTACCATACAACGCATTCACACGGGCAGTCTCGCCTTTCTTCTTGGCACGCAGATAGGAGACACCGATGTTTTTGTTCGTATAGTAACGCACCAAATTTCGATACTCCACCATCGAGTCGTAGCAACTATTGACTACATCCATCCGGTCTTTATCGGAGAGAGAAAGCGTACTGATATTTACTACCCCTTTCAGCTCGTTCAACACATCATTGCTCTGTTCCAATAAACGGGCATAGCCGTTGGCAATGGTATTGAGTTCTTCTATGGAGTAATTGGGATCGGACAGCATCTTTTGAAAGCTGTTGACATAGATATCCGATACTTCGCCTACCAGTAAAATGGTTTGTTGCACCTTCTTGGCATCCCGGACTAAATTATTGACTGCTTTAAGAGCATCGTAGTATTGTTTTGACTGATTGTACACCTTTTGAACCTCTTGAAAATTCTTCAACATACTACTCGCAGTCGAGGATGTCTGCACAATTTGTTTACTGGTATTGACAATGCTTTGAGTAAAATTACTCGGATCCCATACAGTCCATTGGGCACTGATATTCGAAGTGAAGAGCACAAGGCTCACACACAACATGAAGATTTTTGTTCTCATATTGAAATTGTTTTAATGATTATAATTCGTATTTTTACTTGAAATCTAAATTGGTGTAAAATGAAAAAGATTACGTTGGATTCAGATGGGACAGACTATACTGCCATTAACTTCGGAACATTGGATAAACTCTACGAACACTCTCTTATCCATCCCAAAACACAACAGGAGATTAAAGGAAAAGTGTTCTTGAAAGATGCTACCCACGCAACAGGAACTGAAATTTCGTTCAATGCCATTCCTCCTAAAACGGAAGTTCCTTATTTTCATACCCACAAAGCCGATGAAGAAACCTATATTGTTTTAAAAGGGGCAGGAGACTTTCAGGTAAATGACACCTGTTTTCCCATATCTGAAGGTTCAGTCGTTCGAGTAGCAACAGGAGCAACACGGGGTTTACGCAATTCTTCGGATGAACAAATGGTCTATATAGTTATTCAGTCGAAAGAAAACTCATTGGATGCCTATTCCGGTGAAGACGGATATCGAACTGAGTTCAATCCGAAATGGGATAGATAGCTATCCACCTCGTTTACTCTCAGTCAACAGCTTTATGGACTGTTCAATATCTCCGCCGAGTTTATCCGCCAACCGCATGACTTCCATTTTTTCGGTTTCTTCGGTTGTGTAAGTCAGATATTCTTCGGTCGATACTTCGGTAGCATATACAGCCGACTGCATTCCACCCAAGCCAATCCAGACTTCCTTGTAGATACGACCCGGATTATTGGACATATTGATGGAAAGTATCTGAGCCTTTTCTTTTTCAGTCAGACCCAACAACGCTTGTATCGAATCAAATTTGTTCATATATTTGCGTTGATCAAGCAATATCTTACAATCGGAGTTATTGATGATGGCTTCTTTGACAATCGGCGATGAAATAATATCATCTACCTCTTGGGTAACAACGATGGCTTCCCCGAAGAATTTACGAACTGTTTTATAGAGGTATTTGAGATAGGCTGCCATATTTGGCGAAGACAAAGCTTTCCATGCTTCTTCACAAATAAACTGTTTGCGAACCCCTTTTAACCTGCGCATTTTTGAAATAAATGCTTCCATGATGATAATGGTAACGATAGGGAAAAGTTCCTTATTCTGTAGGCTAAGCAC
>NZ_MKVC01000049.1:0-33209 GCF_001899125.1 Dysgonomonas sp. 37-18
TTCCATTAAACAAAGTTAGGAAAAATTATATCTCCACAACTTTTAGGAAAGAGCCCTCAAAAGCCGATTTCTTTTTTTATGTAACATCTTGGATACCTTGCACGTCAAGATTTCAAGCTTATCTGGTGACTCTTGATATACTCTTGTGTGTTTCATATCTCCCTCTTTTATTATATGGACACTTATGACAATAAAAACTTACTTTATTCTAGCCTGATTTAATCTGCAACTTGTAATCCTTACCATCTTTAATATCCCAATTAATACTAGTACAAATGTCGATAGAAGATCGCGAGGTTTGCAGTTCCAATATTACCCAGTTATGTTCCAAAAGGGACTTTTTGGCTTATTTAATGTATATTAAGGTATAGAAATGTGTTCTATTGGGTTACAGGAAAAATTGTATTTCCTATTGTTATAGCAGCTATACAGTTATAAGTTAATATATTATATGAACAGATATTATAAAATAAACTTGTTATCATCTAACGAAAAGAGCAAAGAGGCGGCTTATTTTTCATGGTAAATGTTTGCTTTTCTTAAAATAATTGGCAATATTGCAGAAAGTGAATTGCTAATACCATGAGTAATAACACTCTTACGACATTTTCTTTTGCCGAAATCGCAAAAAAGAATGAAGACTTTACCGTTCTTAACTTTGTTTCGGTTAACTCTACACAAGTTCCGCCAAAGATATCAATCAACTACCCTTGCGCTATTGAAGGCATCCTTATGGGGCTATGCCTTAAAGGTAATGCTACAATAAAAATTAATTTCAGAGAATATAAAATCAAAGAAAACACAGTATTTACAGTACTTCCTAACCAAATAATGGAAACTACTGAAAAAACTGATGACTTATTTATCGGCGTTCTGATTTTTTCAAATGACTTTTTTGTTGGTGAGCCTCTACTCAAAAATTTTAATATTGTAGATAAGATTATTTATCATCCATGTATCGATCTGTCGGTTGATCACGTAGATTATCTACTGCAATTACACTCGTTTATTGTAGACAATATAAATAAGGAGAAGCATATATATACGGAAGAAGTAACCAGAAACTTACTCTTGGCTTTAGTTAAAGAAACAGTTTCAGTATATTCAAATGAAAGATTAAAGGAACATACCAAAGCCTTTTCTCGTAATGAAATTATAGCTGAACAGTTTTTCAGACTGTTATTTGAACACTACATCAAGGAGAGAACAGCCTTATTTTATGCCAATAAACTATGTATCACATCGAGGTATCTGTGCAGAATATTGAAAAAAACAACCGGCCAATCGACAAGTACATGGATAGATAAGATCGTGATTATGAAAATAAAGGTTATGCTGAAATCTACAGAACTCACTGTGGTTCAAATATCGGAAGATCTAAATTTTTCTAATTCTTCTTTCTTTTCCAAATTTTTCAAGAAACATACCGGATTAACTCCCCTAGCATATAAAGCCATTTAATTTGTATCACCTTCCTTATATAACTACAAGACGCTATTCTTATAAGCTTCTGATGCCATTTCTATCTTTTGCTAATATTTATCGTTATTTTAGCACTTTGTTAACTAGTATTGATAATTATCCTAAATTGAAATGTTAGATAAACTAAAGAATGTCTTTTTTCACAAGAAAAATGAATCGCTATTATTGAGCGATTATGTTGAAATACAAACTCAGGAATTACAAATTAATAGGCAATATCGTACAGCAAGGGCATATCGTAGTATGCTCAATTGCTTTGTGGCGTTCAACAAAGGCGATGATATATTGCTTGCGAAAATTGATAATGCAATGGTAAAGCGTTTCGAAATGTTCTTAAAGAAAGAGGGTAAATCCTTAAACACAATATCTTTTTATATAAGAAACCTGAGAGCTGTATATAATAAAGCCTGTAAAGAATTACTTGTTCCTCGTCCTGTAGCCAATCCGTTCGATAATACTTTTATCGGAATAGAACGAACTACCAAAAGAGCAGTGCAGGAACATATTATAAAAAAGATTGCTAATCTGGATCTTAAGCACGACGCAGGGTTGGAGTTTGCTCAACAACTATTTATGTTCAGTTTCTATGCCAGAGGAATGTCATTTGTAGATATAGCCTACCTGAAAAAGAAAAACATCAAGGATGGGCACATTGCGTATCGTCGCCACAAAACAGGACAATTATTAAAAATCAGACTTACTGACAAAATTATCTCCATTATAAAACGGAATGAGAGCAAGACAGAAGGTTCGGAATATCTATTACCCATTATATTAAGTAAAAAGATAGAAGACAGGCTTCAATATGAGAGCGCCTTGCGCACTTATAATAACAGACTTGCCAAAATATCTATATTATTGGGATTGGACAATATATTGACTAGCTACGTTGCACGCCATAGTTGGGCTACCATAGCCAAAAATAAAAATATTCCTTTACCTGTAATAAGTGAAAGTTTGGGCATAATTCTGTGCAAACAACACAGATATATTTAGCTTCATTCAACAGTGCAACACTCCATAAGGCAAATATGAAAGTAATTTCTTCTATTTGAATTAAAGCAGGGATATTTTTTCTTGAATTATAAACCAATTCACTTTTAACAAATATTTCTTGGTTAATCGATACAGCATTTATATTTTTACGCCTGACCCGATAAGTTCAAAATTGAATTTAATCTAATATCAATTTCTGTCATTTCCTAAGTGACAGAAAAACATTTAGCAAATGAGCAACTCCGGTATCTTCAGGTATATTGAATTAGACAATGGCATTTGTAGAAAATTATATGAAGCGAGTGATAGCTTTGTGTATATACTAAATGGTAACATAACAGTGTCTTACGAAAGAAATAGACGAAGGAATCTAGCCACAGGAGAGACGCTCCTTATAACAAAAGATACGTTTATACAATTTGAGATAATAGACAAGGCTGTCTTGATATTTCTGAAACTGGAAAATATTGTCAGACATTTTTCACAGACTTCAATAAAGAGTCTTATAGAAATTTCGGAGGGTGAGGAGTGGAATATACTGAAAGCGAGAGGTCACTTCCATGAGTTCTGGAGGCTAATATTTCTATATCTTAAGGATGGTATAGACATGAATGGTATAGATCAATTAATAGAGGATCAGTTGTTTATGTTGATTAAAGAATATTACTCGATGAAGGAGATAAGTGTGTTTCTCCATCCTCTATTAGATGAGAATATATTGTTCGCAGACTTGGTTAAAAACAACTGTTTAAGGGTAAATTCTATTTCTGAATTGGCTCAACTTGCAAATTATAGCTCATCAGGCTTTATAAAAAAATTTCAAAAATGCTTCAATGAAGCTCCTTATCAGTGGATAACGAAATTTAAAGCTAAAAGGATTATGCAAGACATATGTTTTACTCAGGATTACTTTTGTGAAATATCTGATAGATATGGATTTACATCACAATCTTATTTCTATACCTTCTGTAAAAAACACTATGGATTGACCCCTACAGAATTAAGGAAGCAAGGAAAAATAAGAACAAAACACTCAAATAGGTAAAAAAGTGAACAAAAAAGGTAAAAATGTATATGCTAAATGGATTAAATAAAGTATACTTTTGTGATGTCTCTTTACTTTCCTTTTCTGTCACTTAGGAAATGACAGAAATTGATATTAAAAATTTCAACCCTACTAACATCTATCATACAGGTGTTTACATTGAATTTATTCAGATTGTGTATGCAAAAAAAAAATAGAACTCAAAATAAGGCAAAAGAGGCGAATGTCTCAATTAAAGATATTGCAGAGCATGTAGGAGTATCTACTGCTACAGTTTCATTGGTACTTAACAGTAAGGATAAAAAGGGACGGATAAGCAAAGAAGTGGCAATAAAAGTTAAAGACGCCGCCAAAGAAATGAATTATCGCCCTAATATGTCGGCACGAAGTCTACGCACAGGTAAGACGAAAACATTAGGACTGATTGTTGCAGATATCTCGAATCCTTTTTTTGCCAAACTGGCACGACATATAGAAAACATAGCTGATAAGAAAGATTATCAGGTGATGTTTGGAAGCTCGGATGAATCGAGTATAAAGTTTCAAAAGCTGGTCAATCTGTTTATCGAAAAAAATGTGGATGGTATGATATTAGCCCCTCCTCAGGACTCCGAAGATACCATAATGCAGCTGATATACAGAAACATCCCGACAGTATTGATAGACAGATGCATAGAGGGACTGCCGGTAAGTTCGGTTCAGATAGACAATTTCGGAGCAGCTTATTCCCTTACCGATTCATTAATAAAACGAGGCTGTAAGCATATTGGTTTCATAGCATGTAACATCGGCTTGCCCAATATCAGTAAGCGGTATGAAGGCTATAAAAAAGCATTGGAGAATAGCGGGATCTCCCTGAATAAAGAAATTGTTTGCTCTGTTTCGTTCGAAAACTTTGAACAGGCTGTAGAACAGGGCATAGAAAAACTAATAAAAGAGGGAGCTGATTCAATGGTTTTCTCTACCAATAGAGTGGGAATCCAGTCACTACTCACCTTGCAAAAGCACGAGAAATATCTGGATCTGAAATATGGAAGTATCGATAATCCTGATGAATACAAAGTTTCGAGATTGCCTATCACATGCATAGAACAGCCTATTGAAGGCTTGGGGCGCAGGGCTTTCGAAATCTTATTCAGACAGATAGAAGATCCGTCTTTTGATGAAGTGGAGTCTGTAGTATTACAAGCTAGAATCAACGAATTGAATAATTTATGATTTTGTTTCCACAAGTAACCGATAGAATCTTACCCACAAAGAAGTTAATCGAATTAGCAGGTATTGCAACATTAATATTTAACCCATGAAAAACAAAGAAAAGAAACGTGGTATTTTTTCAAGTCCGGAAGGCGGAAGCTATTTATTTCCATTTATCCTCATCAGTTCATTATTTCTGATGTGGGGATTTGCTCATGGCTTACTGGATGTTCTCAATAAGCACTTTCAGGAAGCATTCACAATGAGTAAAGCAGAATCGGGTCTGGTACAATTTTCTACTTACATAGCCTACGGTCTGATAGCCTTTCCCGCAGGAATATTCATGCGAAAATACGGATATCAGAAAGGTATTATATTAGGACTCATTGTATATGCAATAGGGGCATTCAGTTTTATTCCCGCAGCATACGGCACATCTCCGGCACCTTTTCTTGTTGCTTTATTTATTGTAGCATGTGGTTTATGTGTTCTGGAAACGGCTGCAAACCCTTACTCGACAGTCTTAGGTCCAAAGGAAAGTTCATCACGAAGATTAAATCTATCCCAGTCTCTCAATGGTCTGGGTTGGGTATTAGGTCCGCTTATCGGGGGACATCTGATACTGGGAGCAGAGGCGGGAGACACTACAGCCTTGACTAAACCTTATATTCTTATAGGATCATGTGTGTTGATTATCACTATCCTTTTTTTCTTCGTTAAGCTCCCCGATACAAAAGAGGGTTCTGAGAAAATTCAAGATGCTGCTCCAACAGCCGAAATATTTCCTCAAAAATCGCTCTGGAAACATAAGCATTTTGTTTTGGCTTTCATAGCACAAATCATGTACATGATAGCACAAACAGGAATATTTGCCCTATTCATCAATTATGTGATGGAGCTGGACAGTTCTATATCAAAGGTGGATGCATCGAGGTATCTGGCTTTTGGAGGAATGGCATTGTTTATGGTTGGACGCCTCAGTGGCAGTTTTCTGATGGCTAGGTTCGAAGCAAATAAATTATTAGCGGTATATGCTATTGCCTGCGTGATCTGCATGGTACTTGTGGTAATGAATATAGGTCTTATATCACTGGTGGCTTTGTGTGTTTGCTTCTTCTTTATGTCCATCATGTTTCCTACTATTTATGCTTTAGGGCTTGCAGGAATGGGCACCCATACCAAAAAAGCTGCGTCATTTCTCACGATGGCTGTAGCAGGAGGTGCTTTTTCGGCGATAATAATGGGTGCCGTAGGAGAAGAAAATATGGCTATAGGATTTATCATTCCTCTGATATGCTTCGTATATATATCATTCTTTGGACTTAAAGGCTACAAAGTACGATAACCGAATTCGTCCTACACTAAATAAAACTAAATAACATCTTATCATGAAAAAAAACATTCTTATTCTTATTACATTTCTTTTTTCATTAACGGTATTTAGTCAGGCTAAATACAACGGACTCGATGCTAATATGGGTAATCTATATCGGTTATCCGACGCTAAAACACGCTCTATCAGCCCCGAGAACTTTACCGGAGAAAAAGGTAAAGGGGGAATGGCCGATCCAAATATGCAAGGCGAAAAACGCAATATAGCCAATGCACATCATGCAGCCCGCGATCTGGGACAAACATGGAAAGTGAATCCCTATGTACATATCGCTCCGGGAGAAACCTTTACTTTGGCTGAGATCGAAGGACCGGGAGCCATCCAGCATATATGGATGACCCCAACCGGAAACTGGCGTTTTTCTATCCTTCGATTCTATTGGGATGATGAGAAAGAGCCATCAGTAGAATGTCCTGTAGGCGACTTCTTCGGAATGGCTTGGGGAGAATATGCTCCACTGTCGTCGCTTGCCGTGTGTGTCAATCCCGGCAGTGCATTCAATTGCTACTGGACTATGCCGTTCCGTAAGAAATGCCGCATTACGATGGAAAATGTAAATCCTCAGGATGCTATGATTCTGTATTATCAGGTAGATTATACATTGACAGAAGTTCCTGCCGATGCTGCTTATTTCCATGCTCAGTTTCGCCGTACACATTATAATGAATCGTCGGACTATACCTTGGTTGATGGGATAAAGGGCAAAGGTCACTATGTGGGTACGTATATGGCTTGCGGTGTTCATAACAACGGATGGTGGGGCGAAGGAGAAATCAAGTTCTTCATGGACGGAGATTCCAAATTCCCTACAATCTGCGGAACAGGAGCAGAAGATTATTTCTGTGGCTCTTACAATTTCGACAGAGGAGGAAAATATGTCGAATTCTGCACTCCTTATGCCGGATTACATCAGGTGATACGTCCCGACGGGACTTATCGTTCGCAAGAACGTTTCGGAATGTACAGATGGCACATCACCGATCCTGTACGCTTCGATAAAGACCTGCGAGTAACAATACAAGATCTCGGATGGAGAGTTGGAGGCCGCTATTTACCTCAAAAATCTGATATTTCGTCAGTTGTATATTGGTATCAGAGCGAGCCGCATGCCAGATTCCCCAAAATACCGGCATGGCAGGATTTAGAAGTAAACTGATTTACCAAAACTGTTGAAATCAAAAATATATGTAAAAAGTAAATAAGAGGGAATATCTCTCCAATAATCCCTCTTGTCTACACCTTAGATCCTTCATTCATATTCTTCTCATCAAGAAAGAATATAACCCTCTTGATTGTGATAAATCTTTTATGCTTAAAAAGAGTATGAATTATTAGTTAATCGTTTAATTTTTATTCCTTAAGAATGACTTAAATCCAATTTTATGAAAAAGAAAAAATGTCAAAAAGGATTTTTTTATGCCGCAAGTCTCTTTTTTGTAATGCTATTTTTGCAAATAAGCCCTTTGCTAGCCGAAACAAAACAAACTCCTTCAGAAAAAAACATTTCAGGGGTTGTGCTAGATGTAAATAGCGACCCTCTTACTGGCGTGACAGTAGCCGTTAAAGGTACTACCACGGGATCTATGACCGATGTTAATGGAAAATTTACTATCAAAGCTAAAGCCACTGATATTATAGTCTTTACTTATTTGGGATTCCAATCACAGGAAATCCCTGTCGGAGAAAATACCGCAATCAATCTGGTAATGCGTGAAGCAACCTTGCAACTCGACGATGTGGTGGTAGTGGGGTATGGTACTCAAAAGAAAATATCGGTGACAGGAGCCGTTACCAATGCCGAGGTCAAACAACTACAGTCGGTTCCGGCAGCATCCTTATCAAATGCGCTGGGCGGACAAATACCCGGAATCATTACGCGTCAATCCAGTGGTGAACCCGGATTCGACGGAGCAGCTCTTTATATACGTGGTATGGCTACCCTCAATACCGATCAGGGCTTTACTGCTCCACTCGTTTTAGTGGATGGTGTAGAACGTGATATCAATCTGGTAAATTCACAGGAAATAGAAAGCTTCACTATACTCAAAGACGCTTCGGCAACAGCCGTTTACGGTGTAAGAGGTGCTAATGGAGTCATACTGATCACTACAAAAAAAGGAGTGAAAGGAAAACCCAAAGTAACTTATCGAGGCGAATATGCAGTCCTCACAGGACAGAGGTTTCCAAAATATATAGAAGCTTATGAATTTGCAACACTAATGAACGAAGCATCATACAATTCCAAGCTGTCGTCATTACCCTGGACTGCCGATGATATTCAAAAATTTAAGGATGGATCAGACCCATACTTACACCCTAACGTAAACTGGATAGACGAAGTATTCAAAACAGACACTTGGCAAACAACACACAATCTCAATGTTTCGGGAGGAGATGAAGTTGTGCGTTATTATGTGAATCTCGGATATGTCGGTAAAGATGGTCTATATAGGGAAGATAAGTCGTATGATTGGAAAACCCGCGGAGGAAAATTTCGCCGTTACAACCTGCGGTCTAATATAGATGTGAATATAACCAAAGAATTGACCCTTGAGTTGGGATTAGCTACAACTATTCAGGACAGGAGCTATCAGGGTACCAGTTCGGGTGATATATGGCAAGCCATACGCCAGACATCACCATTAATATATCCCGTTACAAATCCGGACGGATCAATAGCCGGAGGAGGTGCAACGGCTTACCTGCTGGGGAATCCATACGGATTGGCTACACAAACAGGATATACACAAATGTATATTGGTAACAATCAAGGTAACTTATCTGCACGCTGGGACTTATCCAAGCTGATAACAAAAGGTTTGTCGATAGGAGCTAAATTCTCATTCGACCATTATTACAAGAACGAAGTGGCTCGCAGGGTCGACTTCGGAGTGAAACAAGTTACAGGTATAGATGCTGATGGCGATTATACCTATGAAACATGGCGTGAACAAGGTACGATGGGATATAAGGTCGACATACAGGACTCTAATTATTCCATGTATGGAGAAGCTGCCATCAACTATGGACGCAGTTTCGGAATGCACGATGTGGGTGCTATGCTACTTGTAAACAGAAGAGAATATAAAAACCTGACAGCAGGCACATCATTAGACAACCTACCCTACCGTCATCAGGGATTGGCAGGAAGATTCTCATACAACTATGCAAGCCGTTATTTAGCAGAAGTGAATTTCGGATACAACGGTTCCGAACAATTTCCCAAAGGAAACAGGTATGGGTTTTTCCCGTCACTATCTGTAGGTTGGGTTGTATCGGGCGAAAGCTTCTGGAATCAGTCGGTAGTAAACCATCTGAAAATAAGAGGATCTGTCGGGCAGGTCGGTAACGACAAAGTGATCGGAGACCGTTTCTTGTATATTACAGCCGTAAATTCTTCGGCCACTGGATACTATTATGGATCGGGACAAAACTATCTAGGCGGGATAGAAGAAAAGAAATTCGGATTGGCTCTCACATGGGAAACAGCAACAAAATATAACGCAGGATTCGATATAGGCATATTGGATAAGTTTAATCTCCAGTTCGATGCATTCAAAGAACGTCGCGAAGATATCTTATTGAAAAGGCAAAAAATACCTGCATTTTTAGGTTTGGTTCCGCATGGTACTCCTTATGGTAATGTGGGGATTGTTGACAATAAAGGATTTGATGCTTCTATCGAATTTAAAAATACAACAGCCTATGGTCTGACATATTCCCTAAGAGGCAACTTTACTTTTGCACGCAACAAAATTATAGAAGACGATAAGGCAGAGCCGGCAGAACTTTATCAACGGACAAAAGGTACATCTCTCGAACAGGCATTTGCATTGGTTGCACTCGGATTATTTAATGATCAGGAAGAAATCGATAATTGGGCAAAGTCTGAATATCAGACTACAATATTACCCGGAGATATAAAATATCAGGATACTAACGGCGACGGAGTAATCAACGACAAAGACAGGGTATTTATAGGACATCCGCAAATACCCGAAATCATGTTCGGTTTTGGAGGTGCTGTGGTCTATAAAAATATTGATGCATCTGTGCAATTTTCAGGAGTTGCTAATCGCACCACCTTCCTCACACAAGAAGGAATGTATCCTTTTATGCTGGAATATCCAAACTATAATGTATTGAGAGAATATTATGACAATCGTTGGGTTCCGGGTGCTGACAACTCAAATGCCAAATACCCGACAGTTATTGCCGGAAAGAATGAACACAACAACAGGAATTCCACGCTTTATATGCGTAGTGCCAGTTACGTAAAGCTTCAGAATGCAGAGATCGGATATTCATTGCCTAAACTATGGCTGAAGAAAATGAAAATTGAAGGAATCAGGCTATTCTTGAATGGTTCCAATCTCTTAACGTTTGACAAACTCAAAATAATTGATCCGGAACAGAATGTGGGTGATGCCTATCCTTTACAACGCACTATTAATTTCGGAGCACAGGTTAACTTCTAATTTTATCGTATTATGAGAACAAAAATATTAAAATATACAGCAGTTCTTCTTATTGTAGCTTTGGCCTCATGTAATGACTATCTCGACAAATTACCCGAAGGAGACTTAACAGTAGAAGAAGTATTTAAAGACTATAAGAAAGCTGAGAAATTTTTAGCGAATACTTATATGCATTTGCCTGCCGAAATAAATTTTATGTGCGGAACAGGTGATACTTGGGCAAGAAATCCTTTTACAGCAGGATCTGACGAAATGGAAATCGCCTATGGAGGCGCAGCTTCACATTTACTGAATAGTGGAGCCTTGAATGCGGACAACTCACACAATATTTCTCCTGTATGGAACGAATGTTTCATGGGTATCCGTAAGGCTAACATCTTTCTGGAGAACATAGATAATACTCCGTTGGTAGAAGCAGGAAGTTCTGCATCCACTGACTTGTTTACAGAAGAACGCCGCAATCAATGGAAAGGTGAAGCATACTTCTTGCGTGCCTTTGCTTATTTCCAGCTAATAAGGACTTATGGTCCGGTACCTATCATAGATCATGCGCTTGCCACCAACCTTGATTATAGTAGTATCAAGCGTAGCCCTCTGGAAGAATGTATACAATTTGTTGTTGATGATTGCGATCGGGCAAAAGCATTCTTAGCAATTCGTTATACTGATGGAAGACTTGGACGTGCCACTGCGGGTGCCGCTTTAGCCTTGAAATCGCGCATGTTGCTTTATGCCGCATCTCCAATCTACAATGGTCACGAATCTTTCAAAGATTTCAAAGACAATGATGGCGTCAATCTCTTCCCCGCCACAAACGATCCTGCCAAATGGAGCAAGGCGGCTACTGCTGCAATGGAATGCCTTACGGCATTAGAGAGTGCCTCTCCAATGCATAAGTTATATGAAACAAAGCTACCCGATTATGTAAAAAACTATCGAGACATCTTATTAGACAGATTTAATGACGAATGGATATTCTGGCGGAATGTAAACTGGTATAACCATTTCGATAACTGTGCCACTATACTCAGCCTAAGAGGATTTTCTATATTAAATCCAACTCAGGAAATGGTAGACTCCTACCACATGGCCAACGGTACAGTACCGATCACCGGATATGGAGCGGATGGAAAAACACCAATCATCAACAATGCTTCGGGATATCAGGAAAGCGGTTATACTGCTGCTGTAGGCGACAATGGCTGGAGCCCTGCCGGAGTACGCACTATGTATGCAAACAGAGAGCCCCGGTTCTATGCTTCTATCAATTTTGCCGGACAAAAATGGCAAGGCACTACTTGCGATTTCTGGTATACAGGAAAAGACGGACGCAAAGGAGCTGGAAGTGACTATTGCAAAACAGGCTATCTGATAGCCAAGGTTGTAAATCCGAATGTAAATCCGGCTGCAGGAACAGGTTATGAACAACGTTGCTGGGTCTTTTTCAGATTAGCCGAAATCTATTTGAACTATGCCGAAGCAATCAACGAAGCCGAAGGACCAGCCAAAGCATATCCGTATGTGAACAGAATAAGAAGCAGGGCAGGCGTAGCCAATCTTCCAACCGGTCTCAATCAGGCACAGATGAGAGATGCTATCAGGCGTGAGCGTAGGATAGAATTAGCTTTCGAAAACCATCGATATTTTGATGTTCGCCGTTGGGGTATAGCCGAAAGCACCGACAACCGCGCCATTCATTCTATGAATATCATGGCTGGTACACATTTGCAAGACAATGCTTTTTACGAAAGAGTAGTATGTGAGCCTCGCATATTTGACAAAACAAAACATTATTGGTTCCCAATCCCTCAGGATGAGATTAATAAGACAGAACGTGTTCTGGTTCAGAATCCGGGTTGGACTAAGAATGAATAAACTATGATAAGGATACTTTGGAGTCTGTAGATCAAAATGTACTATGGACTCCGTATTCCTTCCTTTAAACAAAAATAATACGATATGAAAAAAATAGACTTCACTATTCTGTCTCTATTATTGATGTGTGTGATATGTTTTTCTTGCAGCAAAAAGAATGCTGAGAGTGTAATCAGTCACGACTATAATCAAAAGTACACAGGAGAATATACAAATCGTGTTGCTTTCCCGATAGGGGGAATGGGCACCGGCATGTTTTGTGTTGAAGGAAGCGGTGCCATATCCAATATGTCGTTAAGGCATAGACCTGAAGTTTTTCATGAGCCAACAATGTTTGCGGCACTCCATATAAAAGGAATTGATAATGCAACCAGAGTCCTCGAAGGACAAGTACCCGACTGGAAAAAATTTGGAATGCCAAACTCCGCATTGGGCGGTGGCGGAACATGGGGTTTACCCCGATACAAAGAGAATACATTCCTAGCTCGTTTCCCTTTTGCAGAAATAGAACTGAAAGATAATACAATGCCTGTAGAGGTAAAAATAAACACATGGAATCCATTCATCCCAACCGATGCAGACAACTCGAGCCTGCCTGTGGGAGGGTTCGAATACGAATTTAAGAATACAAGTGGCGTTGAGGTAGATGCAATTTTTTCATACAGCACCCGAAACTTTATGTATGTACATGGCAAAGGTACATCATGTGTTAAATCGCATAAGAACGGTTTTATTCTTTATCAGTCGGGAACAGAAACCGAACCGTTTCATCAGGGCGAATTTGCCATATTCACAGACAATCCCGAAACCAAAATAGACCATAACTGGTTCCGTGGAGGATGGTTCGACCCGTTGACTATTTGCTGGAATAACATAGCCGGTGGTACAATTGGAAATAACCCTCCCGAACTGGAAGGTGCTACAGGAGCATCGCTGTTTGTCCCAGTGAAACTGAAACCGGGCGAATCAAAAACCGTAAGATTATATATGGCATGGTATGTACCGTTTTCGAACCAAAGATTCGGCGGTGAACCAAAGTCTGAGAGTGATATGCCTGATATTCCTTACAACTATACGTACGACAACAAAGGCGAAGGCAACTATCGCCCATGGTATAGCAGCAAATTTGCAAGTATAAATGACGTAGCCGAATATTGGTTAAAGAATTATGAAGACCTGAAAGCCAAGTCGAAACTATTTTCCGAAACATTCTACAATAATACCTTGCCACCCGAAGTAACGGAAGCCATTGCCGCAAACCTCACCATATTGAAGTCGCCGACGGTCTTTCGCCAGTATGATGGGCGTATGTGGAATTGGGAAGGGTGCGGAGATAATTGGGGATCATGTCACGGATCATGCACCCATGTGTGGAATTATGCACAGGCAGTACCTCATCTGTTTCCTGACATGGAACGGTCGTTACGCGAAGTGGAATACTATGTCGATCAAAATAAAGAAGGGCATCAGGCATTCCGTTCCAATTTGCCTATCAGACCATTGATCCACGATTTTCATTCAGCAGCCGACGGACAACTCGGAGGCATCATGAAAGTATATCGCGAATGGCGCATCTATGGCAATGACAACTGGCTGAAAGATATATATCCATCGGTAAAAGCCAGTATGGACTACTGCATCCGAGTATGGGATCCTCGTCAGGTAGGAGCTTTGGAAGAACCGCACCACAACACCTACGATATTGAATTCTGGGGACCTAATGGCATGATGACCAGTTTTTATGCAGGAGCATTGCAGGCAATATGCCTGATGGGAAAACACTTGAATCAGGATATCAGCCAATACCAAACCTTATTGACTAAGAGTAAAGGATATATGGAGAATAAGCTCTACGACGGCGAATATTTTATTCAGGATATACGTTGGCAAGGACTAAATGCGGCAGACCCAACCAAAGTACAAGCTTTCAATTCGGGATATTCGGCTGAGGCACTCGAGATATTAGAGAAGGAAGGCCCTAAATATCAATACGGAAAAGGATGCTTGTCCGACGGAGTACTCGGTTCTTGGATGTCACTGGTATGCGGGATGCCTGAGGTGGTGGATAATAATAAGATTACCAGTCACCTGAATGCTGTCTACAAATACAATCTGAAACAAGATCTTCGTGAACACGCCAATCCGCAACGACCCACCTATGCCTTAGGCAACGAAGGCGGCTTGCTACTTTGTTCATGGCCCAAAGGAGGCAAACTTCAATTGCCGTTTGTGTATAGCGACGAAGTGTGGACAGGCATAGAGTATCAGGTTGCAGCACATTTGATGTTCGAGGGCGAAGTAGAAAAAGGGTTGGAAATCGTCCGTACATGCCGCAATAGATATGATGGCAAGCTTCGTAATCCTTTTAACGAATATGAATGCGGAGCATGGTATGCACGTGCTATGGCAAGCTATGCTTTATTAGAAGGTTTAACAGGTATTCGTTACGATGCTGTCGATAGAACTCTCTATTTTAATTCCCAGATTGGAAATGATTTTGTATCTTTCTTGTCAACTAATACCGGATTTGCCAATGTTGGCATGAAAAAAGGAAAACCTTTCATAAACATAAAATCAGGCGAAATCAACATCCAGAAATGTATGGTTTCGGGCAAGGAGAGCGAAATAGAAATCAAAAAATAATCTTATGAAAAATTTCAATCATTTGGTTACCATAACATTGGCAACAAGCCTATTGTTAAGCTGTGGGAATAATAACACCAAAAAAGGAGATGAGAGTATGAGTATGGAAACTTACAAAAAAGGAACATTCGGATACGATCTGAATTATTTATCAAAGAAAGACAGTTTGATTGTCCTCAAGGGAGAAAACGACAATGCCCAAGTAATTGTGTCTCCCAAATATCAAGCAAAAGTATTTACCAGTACTGCCGATGGCCTATCGGGACGAAGCATGGGCTTTATAGGCTATAAGGCTTTCGAGCTGTCCACTCCCGACGAGCACATGAATGGCTTTGGAGGCGAAAACCGCTTTTGGCTAGGACCCGAAGGTGGACAATACTCAGTTTATTTCGAACCGGGTAAAAAGCAGGTATATGACAACTGGCATACCCCAAAGCCGATCGATATTGAGCCGTGGGTACTGGTCTCGGCAACAGGACAAAAGGTTGAGATGAGGAAGGAAATGGAAGTGAAAAACTATGTAGGAACACAGCTCAAGCTGAATGTGGATCGTACAATTGAATTTCTGAATCCTGACAAAATCAAATCTTCGCTCGGTGTTGAGTTAAGTGACAAGGTTAAGTCTGTAGCTTATAGTACACAGAACGTAATCACAAACAAAAACAACTTTGAGTGGACAAAAAAAACAGGAACCATTTGTATATGGATGCTGGATATGTTTATACCTGCACCTAAAGCCGTCACTGTTATCCCATTCCATGCAGGAGACGAAAGAGCAATGGGAAAAATCGTTACCAGCGACTACTTTGGCGAAATCCCTGCCGATCGGTTGACAGTAAAGGGGAATACCTTGTTTTTCAAAACCGATGGCAATCATCGTGGCAAATTAGGATTGAATTCGTTCCGTACAACAGGTATTGCAGGCAACTATGATCCCGACTCGAAGAGGTTGACCATTACAACGTTCGGCGTAGAGAAAGGAGCCACATACCTCAATCAGGAGTGGAACCCCACCAAAAACCCACTTGTAGGGGATGCGATGAATGCCTACAATGACGGCCCGCTGGAAGACGGTAGTATAATGGGGCCCTTCCTCGAAGTCGAAAGCTGCTCGCCTGCTGCATTTTTGAAATCGGGCGAGGCTCAGTCACACAATCACAATGTGTATCATTTTGTAGGTGAGGCTGCCGACCTGAATCCGATAGCGAAAAAACTGCTTGGAGTTTCCATTGAAGAAATTATAAATTCGTTCTAAAAAGCAATACAAAATCAGCGTCGGGGTATTCCCGCCCCGATGCTTTATAATTTGGATATGACAAAAAGAATATTTCATATAGCACTATTAGGAAGTATACTAAGTTTTTTAGCTCTGGTTCAAATTAATGCTTCCGAAAGATTAAGACTTGATACAAGCGGTTTCCCAAAAGAGTTTAAACAAATAATAAATAAGATAGAGTTCGGGGCATTGGGAACAATACAGCCTTCACAAGAAATCAAGATTGTAGGAAATAACCTGATACATGTAAAATTGATATTCGACCTGCCAAAAGAAATAAAACAAAACGACTGGCAACTCACAGTTTTCCCAGCATTCAGCCCCATATTCAATTGGGCACCACATATAAGTCCATACGAAAAGAATATCATAGACCAACATGTTTTCAGAGCACCGGCAATGATTGTTACAGACGCAAAGCAAGGATTAGTGGTTATGCCCGATGTGGCAATCATGCAAGGCGGAACACCTGTGCGCTGGTATATGGATATGAATGCGCCTCAAAATATATTGACATTGGGAATGAGCGAAAGCTTCGTTTCGGATCACGTAATCTACGAACGAGCAAACGGTGCTACATATCCTAAAGGTAAAGTCGAATTTGGCTTTTACCTGATGAGTTATAATCAGAAATCAGATTTGGATAATCCCTTTCGCAAGCCGCTAGACTTTTATTGGTCTAACTGGGGGCATAAACTTTTCGAAGACGGCAACCCCATAAAGGGAGATTTGGAACCATATATAAAACATACCTATAACTGGGCATTTAACACTTGGAAGCATGCCGTATGGCAAGAATTTGTCATCGACGGAAAAAAGGTTGGAGCCCCCGTATTTATAGTTAATACAACGCAAAGTCCAAATTACCCTGAGCCAGTAAACGAACGCGAATTCCGTTCCATCTGGAATCAGGCTTGGTTCAGCTCCTTACGTTCGGCAAGTGGATTGTACCGCTATGCACGTCGTATGAGTAACAGTGATTTGCTCGAAAAAGCCAATCTGTCCAAAGAGTTGGTATTGGCAGCACCAGCCAAAGATGGTTTCTTCTATGGTCTGATTGGTACCGAAATGGAAACCGTAAAGATCGATGGCAAGTCTTACAACCGATCGAAAGGATGGGATACCTATTATTGGGGCAATTCGAATCGTAATCCTTATACATCGGATGCACGTAAAGCTCCTTTCCATATTTTGGATATGAGTTGGACTGCCACATTGATGCTTCGCTGGTACGACGAGTTAGAAAAAGATCAACGCTTACTCGACTATGCACGCAGCTATGCAGATGCATTATTAAAGAAACAAGATGTACGGGGCTTTTTCCCGGGATGGCTCGACGTAGAAACCCTTCAACCGATGCAGCATTTAAACGATTCGCCCGAAACATCAATGAGCGTAACATTCCTCCTTAAATTGTGGGAGCTGACCAAAGATCAGAAATATCGCACCGCAGCGCTCAAAGCTATGGATGCCGTATGCAAAGATGTCATTGAAGAAGGACGTTGGGAGGACTTCGAAACCTATTGGTCTTGCAGTCGGTTGGGCAGCCGCGATTGGGTAGGTAAAAAGATAGAGAGAAACAACATGTATAAGCAATGCAACTTCTCCATATTCTGGACTGCCGAAGCCTTACTGGAATGTTATAAGCTGACAAAAGACAAGAAATACTTATCTCTCGGACAACGGACACTCGACGAAATGCTGATGACACAAAGTGCATGGCAACCACCTTATATCTATGTCAACGGATTAGGCGGATTCGGGGTGATGAATGCTGACGGAGAATGGAATGATTCGCGCCAAAGCCTTTTTGCCGAGACCATAATGGAATATGGCAAATTGCTGAAAAAGAAAGAATATACCGAACGCGGATTGGCAGCCCTGCGCGCTTCATTCTCAATGATGTATTGCCCTCAGAATCCGACAGCAAAAGAACAATGGGAAAAAGTATGGCCGTTTTTCAATGAAAAGGATTATGGCTTCACCATGGAAAACTACGGACACGGAGGTCAAACCAGCAAAGAAGGAATTGGCATTGGCGAATTTACGATCTACGACTGGGGAAATGGCGCTGCGGCCGAAGCCTACAATCGTATCAGAGACAGATTTGGAGCAGCAATATTTGAATAAGATAACCCTGATAATAAATAAATTATGAGACAATTATTTTTTACAGTTTTGTGCCTGTTATTAGTACTTCCTGCCCATTCGCAGAAGAAGGGAAAGACCAAACAGACGCCTGTTGCCATTTCCTTAACGGATGAACTGGAACATCTGTACAACCCCGCTCTGTTGCCCCTATACCGCGAAGGAGTGATGGAACAGGAATCGAGTTATGACCGTACAGGAAATAATGATGACGGTTTTTCGGGCAAATACTCCTTTATCCGCAAGGAAGATAATAAACTGGTACTTGCCGATTATAAAGGGCCCGGTGTTATAAACCGTATCTGGACACCCACGCCGACAAACGACACTATACAGTTTTATATCGATGGCGAAAAAACACCACGTATCAGCATTCCTTTTATTGATTTGTTTTCGGGTAAAACGTTTCCGTTCATCAATCCAATTTGCGGAAACGAGATAGGAGGATATTATTGTTACATACCCATCCAGTTTGCAAAATCATGCAAGATTGTATTTTGCGGCGAGAAAATAATGTTTCACCAAATACAGTATCGCCCCTACCCTAAAAATACAACGGTAGAATCATTCACTATGGACTGGAAGCAACCGCAAAAAGACGCTTTAGCAAAGGCCTGTGAATTTTGGGGACGTCAGGTTGAGCCGCTAACTGTACCTGACAAAACAACGACGTTGACCGAAACAAAACAATTCTTCATCGCTCCGGGCGAAACTCTCCCTTTCTTCACGGCAAACGAAGGTGGGCGCATAGCCGGATTCGAATTGGAACTCGGTTCTTCACTCGAGGGCACGAACAAAGATATACTATTGCAAGCCTTATGGGACAATGATTCCAAACCGGCAATCTACAGCCCGGCTGCCGACTATTTTGGTTACGCATATGGCAAACCGGCGATGCAAAGCATTTTACTGGGCTACCATCAAGGAGTGAATTATTCGTACATCCCGATGCCTTACCAAAATAAGGCGGAAATGAGTCTTGTTTACAAAAAAAGACAAGGCGACAATCAGTCTAAGATAGAAGTTAAGGCAAAGGTATACTATACAAAAGAAGCTCAGGACACCGAAAAGGAAGGTCGTTTGTATACTATCTGGCGCAGGGAAATAAAACCAAAAGATTTTGAACCTTATCTCCTCGCCGACATCAAAGGCAAAGGGCATTATATGGGCATCACCCATATTGCACAAGGACTGCAACCCGGCATGACCTTATTTTTCGAAGGGGATGATTCAACTATAGTTGACAATAAACTGAGAATGCACGGCACAGGATCGGAAGACTATTACAACGGAGGCTGGTATGCATTACTCGACCGTTGGGATCGTGGTGTCAGCCTGCCCATACACGGAGCTCTCGACTATTCGTTGCCAATGGCTCGTACAGGTGCTTACCGTTTCTTCCTGACGGATAAAGTTACTTTCAATGAAAACTTATTGGTTACGATAGAACACGGACCTGAGAAAAATCTCTTCCCTGTAGACTACACCTCCGTTGCATTCTATTACGGATCCGAGCCTGCTACCTGCGGGGTAGAACCCACCGAAGAGCTGCGGACGGTTTATTATCCGACAACGCACATTTTCTTTCCGCAACTGATGAACCTATCCATTGGCGATGGGCTAAAAATTCAAAACAAAGGGCGTTTAATCGCTGAAGCAGAAAATGAAGGGATGGTAAGAATTATGCTGGATGAAATACCCGAAGGTGTATACAAAGTAAAACTGACCTACTTTAAGACACCTGATGGTGGTGCTTTTGAGGTGTGGAATCGTCAGAAACCTTTGAAGTCGTGGGAGAATGTCTACAGCAAAGATGAAGTAAGAATTGAAAATGCCGATTTAGGAACATTTACACTCACAAGGCATACTAATTCAATATCCATTAAAGTAAAAAAAACAGAGCAGGGATCAAAATTCCATTTTGACGTACTGACTTTAGAAAAACAATAATAATTGAAGTTTAATATCAAAAACTAAAAAAATTATGCGCAAAACAAATTATCCCAAGATAGGCATACGTCCTATCATTGATGGACGCCGCAAGGGCATTCGTGAGTCACTGGAAGAAACAACTATGAACATGGCAAAAAACGTAGCCAAATTCTACAGTGAAAACCTGAAATACCCTGACGGCTCAGCCATTGAATGCGTTATTGCCGACACTTGTATCGGAGGTGTAAAAGAAGCCGCCAATTGTGCCGAAAAGTTTGAAAAAGAGAATGTAGGCTTGTCTCTATCCGTCACCCCATGCTGGTGCTACGGTTCGGAAACGATAGACATGAACCCGTTGATACCAAAGGCGATCTGGGGATTCAACGGAACACAACGCCCCGGGGCGGTTTATCTTGCAGCGGCTCTGGCAGCCCATAACCAAAAGGGATTGCCCACCTTCGGGATCTATGGGCGTGATGTGCAGGATATCGGCGACAATTCTATTCCGGCTGATGTACAAGAAAAACTACTCCGCTTTGCCAAATCAGGATTGGCTCTTGCCCTGATGCGTGGCAAATCGTATCTGTCTATCGGAACTGTTTCGATGGGTATTGCCGGATCGATGGTCAACGCCGATATGCTTCAGGAATACTTCGGCATGCGTACCGAATATGTAGACTGTTCGGAGATACTTCGCCGTGTACAACAAGAAATATATGATAAGGAAGAATACCAAAAGGCATTGGCATGGACTAAAAAACATTGTGTACCCAACGAACTGCCCGACCACAACCCGCAACATCTGGTAAGCACCCGCGAACAAAAAGACAAAGATTGGGAATTTGTAGTGAAAATGACATTAATTTTCCGTGACCTGATGACCGGTAACGAGAAACTGGCTGAAACAGGATGGGGAGAAGAAGCAATGGGACATAATGCCATCTGCGGAGGATTTCAGGGACAACGCCAATGGACAGACTTTATGCCCAACGGAGACTTTTCTGAGGCAATGCTTAACTCATCATTCGACTGGAACGGCATTCGCGAACCATTTGCATTCGCTACCGAAAACGATCACCTGAACGGCTTGTCGATGTTGTTGGGTAAATACCTGACCAACACAGCACAGATGTTTGCCGATGTACGTACTTATTGGAGTCCGCAATCTATCGAACGTGTGACAGGCTGGAAGCCTGAAGGCATTATGAAAGACGGAGCCATACACCTTATCAATTCGGGCTCATGCACACTCGACGGCACAGGTCAGCAAGAGAAAAACGGTAACCCTGTGATGAAACCATTCTGGGAAATCAAAGAGGAAGAAGTGGGCAAAATGCTCAAAGCCACCCAATGGGGGCCATCTTCACGTGAATATTTCAGGGGGGGCGGCTACTCTTCCAAGTTTCTTACCAACGGCGGTATGCCGGTAACTATGTGCCGATTAAACCTCGTCAAAGGTCTGGGACTGGTATTGCAGATAGCCGAAGGCTGGACGGCAACTTTCCCCGACAAAGCGTTTGACGTTATCGACCAGCGTACCGATAAAACATGGCCATCGACATTCTTTGTGCCTCGTGTAACAGGTAAGGGATACTTCCGCGACGTATATTCGGTAATGAACTACTGGGGTGCTAATCATGGTGCAATCAGCTACGGACATATCGGGGCCGACCTGATATCGTTGGCATCGATGCTATCCATACCTGTGTGTATGCACAATATAGAAGAAGATAAGATATTCCGTCCTTCTGCATGGGCTGCATTTGGTTCCGATACCGAAGGTTCGGACTACAGGGCATGTCAGGCTTATGGACCTATTTATAAATAAGGTTAACTCTATCAGTATGAGGATGTCTCATAAGACATCCTCATCAATCAAATTATACTATGAATTTAACATCTAAATTTTCGTTATATGAAGTCAACTAAGTATTTAGTCTATTTCCTTTTATTCGCATTTGTGCTTGGTTCGTGTACAGAAGAGGTTGGTTACGAAAAAGGCGAAGCCAGACCTTATGTGAGGATTCCTAACCGTGATCTTGTGATCGAAACCGATAAAGATAATGCAATAACCGTAACTCCGGAATTTGATAGCGACCAGACAGCCGCAGGAAAATACAAATGGAGTGTTGCGAATCAAGAGTTAGCAAGCCTCGTTGAAAATGGAGACAATTCAGTTATCATTACCGGACTAAAACCAGGGAAAACTTACTTAAAAGTAGAATCTGAAAATGGAAAACTGCAATATACCTCAACACTGCAAATCAACCAGTCTTTTCAGTTCAACTACCCGATTTTTATGGATTTTGGAACTATAGAATCTCCAAATCCATTTAATAATTTACTAAGTTCTTCGAGTGGGAAGTTACAAGGATTGACAGATATAAAAGGTTTTACATCTAAATATGAAATTGAAGTCAACGGCTCATTCCTGACTCTGGACAGAAGTACCCACTTCAATACATTAGGATTTCCTGATAATGTGGCTTTCGATATGTTTTTCAACGACGGCATTAATATTGCTTCAGCCGGATTCACCTTATCAAAGCTGAAAGCAAACATAAAATATACACTCATTTTTTATGCAACAATTGCAGACAACAATGTTACTCAAACGGAATATATAGTTAAAGGTAATACTGAAGAGAAAGTTCTCTTATATACATCGAATAACCAATCGAATGTAGCTACAGTAAAAAATATTCTGCCTGACAACGATGGTAAAATAAAAATCACCTTAGGACCAGGGCCGGATAATACACAATGGGCTAAATTTTACGGCATCACAGCTATGATTATAGTACCCGAAGACTATAACCTGACGTATCCTTTAAATTTTTAGCATTCCAGTACGCTGGATATAGTTTCTATATAAATAATGTTGTTTTGAGAATCAATCAATTATTAACCTTTTATTAGGCTTTAGAGGAACTTCTATTTGGAACTGCAATTCTATGCAGTTGCAGTTTCCTTATAGAAGTATTTTAAAACCAAATAAGATTGGAATACACAAGAATATGAGAAAAGATTATTTGAAACTTATAATAGTATGCCTCGTGGCTACCTTTTTATATAGCCCTGAAATTGAGGCTCAAAATCCCGTTCCGGGAACAATGTATGATCTATCGCAAATAAAAAACGGAATGCGCAACCGACGCATCAGTAGTAATGATCCTACAGGAGGCGTATTAGATCACCTGTCGGATATAAAACCAGGCGAAAAGCGTATCGTTGCAGAGATTCCGGGTTCTGGAATAATAAATCATATATGGATTACGATTGCTCCCGAGCCTCATATATTGAACCGTAGCGATATTATTATCCGTATGTATTGGGATGGAAATAGTTATCCGTCTGTGGAGTCGCCTATCGGCCCTTTCTTCGGGCAGGGATGGAACGAGCGCTACAATTATTCGGCTCTGCCTATAACGGCAGGTCCGGCAAATGGAACTTCAATGGTGTCATACTTTTCCATGCCGTTTGCCAAAGGTGCGAAGATAGAAATAGAAAACCAATCGGAAGTAAATCTTGAAAAGTTTTATTTCTATGTCGATTACTACGAGACAAAGAAACTTCCTCCCGATCTGGGACGCTTTCATGCCTGGTACAATCAAGAGCTGACCGAAGCCGCTCCGGAGGGAGAGACAGAATGGGCGATAATAGGCAAGCAAGATAAAAACACATCGGGCGACCGGAATTATGTTTTTGCAGACATCAAGGGCAAAGGACATTTTGTAGGAATTAATTACTATGTACACTGTCCCTCCCCAATCTGGTACGGCGAAGGTGATGACTTTTGGTTTATAGATGGCGAAAAAGAAGCATCACTGTTAGGAACAGGAACCGAAGATTTATTTAATACATCATGGTGCCCCAAAGAACCTTACTCTCATCCATATTTCGGATATCCTCGCGTCAATAACGATGTGGGATGGCTGGGACGGACACATGTTTACCGTTTCTTCATCGAAGACCCTGTCTTTTTCGAAAAAAGCCTCAAAGCAAGTATAGAGCATGGGCATGCCAATAACCTGACACTCGATATGGCAACAGTGGCTTACTGGTATCAGACAGAAGCGAGTGTATTACCTCCTGCCCCTTCTAAGGAGACACGGAAATTAAAACCATTTATCAACGTACAAGATATGCACTACTGGCGTCACGAATGGAGAAAAAACAGAGGAGAAAATCCTAAGTTATGGGGAAATGAAAACCATAAGTAATATTATAAACCTGTATTCGAAAATAAAATAATGATATCATCAATTAGAGTAAAATTCTTATTGTTGCTAGCAGGATCATTGTTTGTTCTGATTTTGCCAGGAAAGAACAATGACATAATACCGGAAACACAACCTTGTAACAATAAAGACAATACAAAGAAAAGAGAGAACAAACCCTTGAACATAAAAAAGGTAGAATGCCTTGCCCGTGTGACAGGAACACCCATGAAGAATGAAAAATTTGCTTCACCTAACAATACTACCGACGTGTATGATGTGGGTGGAACCGACCTCGGTATTGTATGGGAAATGGAACGAGGTAAATACGGAATATTTCTGGGCGACACTTTCGGTAAAGCCTTCGTCCCCGATCAGGACGATCCGGCAGCCTTTGGCGATAACTGGCGATGCAATGTTCTGGCTTTTTCTTCCGACAAAAATCTGGAGGACGGATTGACGATCGATGCAATGGTTGTTGATGAAAAAGGCAAAGCCCGGGAATTGATATACGGAGGAAAAGATAAGTCAGGAAATGGAAACTGGACATCTATCCCCACAGCTGCCATCCGTGCAAATGGTATCGACTATGTACATTATTTCAATATGAAAAACTGGACAGGATGGGTTACCAATTATTCGGGAATGTACCGCTCTACAGACAACGGTATGACTTGGGAAAAATGCCAAAGTGTAAATTTCACCTCCGATAGTAATTTCGGTCAGGCGGGCTATTTCAAAAAGGACGGTTACGTATATATGATCGGTACAGAGACCGGACGCGATAGCAATCCAAGATTAGCACGGTTCGCAGAAAAAGATATAGAAGACCAGTCGCTTTACGAATATTGGAACAGAGATCAGAAGAAATGGATAAGAGGCGATGAGACTATGGCCACTAATCTGTTTGAAGATACAGTAGGAGAATTATCATTTGCATACAACACAAAGTTTCAGCGCTGGATAATAACTTATTTCTGTGGCAAGCGTTACGAAATAACCATGCGTGCTGCCGCCGAGCTTACAGGCGAATGGAGTGAACCCAAAACGTTGGCTACAGGGAAAGATTATCCTCAGCTATATGGATCGTATATCCATCCGGCTGCACTGGACGGAGATAGTCTCTATTTTCTGATGTCTTTGTGGCGACCTTATAATGTATTCCTGATGAAAGCCGAACTTGCATTTTAACTGATAAGAACATAATAACGATAAAATTCATGAAAAAAAGATATATTATATTCCGGCTATTACCAGCTTTATTTTTTCTGTTTGCCTGCCAAAATAATAGCTTGGCTCAATCGGTGAGACCAGATAAAAATAAAGGCAATAATAGCGGAATCGTTATAAAAAAAGTAGAACGCATATCCCGTGTGACAGGAACTCCAATGGAAGGAGAAACTCTTTTTAGCCCCAACGATACGCCCCGCATGTTTGATGTGGGCGGAACAGATTTAGGGATAATATGGGAGATGGAAAAAGGAAAATACGGAATATTTTTCGGCGATACTTACGGTAGCGATTTCAAGCCCAACCCTCAAGCTCCGGGGCCTAATGGCGGTAATTGGAGATGTAATGTACTGGCTTTTTCGGACGATCAAAACCTCGAAGATGGCATGACCATAAACGGAATGGCTGTGAATGATACGGGTAAAGCTCGTGAGATAGTATACGGAGCAAAAGACATGTCGGGAGAAGGAGACTGGACATCGATCCCCACTGCTGCCATACGTGCCAATGGTGCCGACTATGTGCATTACTTCAATATGAAAAAGTGGCATGGGTGGATTACCAATTACTCGGGGATATATAAATCTACTGACAACGGACAAACATGGGCGAAATGCGAGAATATTTATTTCGGTTCGGACAGTAATTTTGGTCAGGCGGGTTATTTCAAGAAAGACGGCTATGTATATATGATCGGCACAGAAACCGGACGCAAAAGCAGTCCCCGCGTAGCACGTTTTCGAGAAGCGGATATAGAAGACCAAACCAAATATGAATACTGGAACAAAGATGCGAAAAAATGGATCGAAGGTGATGAAACAAAAGCCACGAATCTGTTTGATGATGCTGTAGGCGAACTATCCATAGTATTCCATAACAAGTATAAAAGATGGATAATGACTTACCTCTGCGAAGAGAGATATGAAATGAATTTGCGCGATGCAGATGAAATTACAGGCGAATGGAGTGAGCCTAAGTTATTAGCCACAGGAAAGGAATACTCCCTACTCTATGGACCATATATACATCCATTGTCTCTCGACGGTGATAATTTATATTTCCATATGTCTTTATGGTTTCCATACAGTGTGTTTATGATGAAAGCCGAACTGGCAAATGAGGAAAATCCCGATTGAGATGAATATAATAAATAACAAAATATATAAATATTATGAGCAGAAAGTATGTTATTGGGGTTGACTACGGTACAGATTCGTGCCGTGCTGTGATAATTGATACAGACGACGGAAAAGAAATAGCCTCAGCGGTACAATATTATCCCCGATGGAAACAAGGAT
Source organism: Dysgonomonas sp. 37-18 (assembly GCF_001899125.1). Classification (NCBI taxonomy): domain Bacteria; kingdom Pseudomonadati; phylum Bacteroidota; class Bacteroidia; order Bacteroidales; family Dysgonomonadaceae; genus Dysgonomonas; species Dysgonomonas sp. 37-18. The sequence continues at coordinate 27,214 of NZ_MKVC01000049.1, forward strand.
TGTATTGTAATCCGCAAGCAAACCAGTATAGGCAGCATCCGCAGGACTATATTGATACGCTCGAAACTGCGATCAAAGAGTCGTTGGCAAAAGCAGGAGTAGATATTTCAAAACAGATAATCGCCATATCGTTCGATATGACAGCCAGTACTCCCGCATTGGTAGACAAAGACGGAATACCGTTGGCTTTGCTGGAGGAATATAAAGAGAATCCGAATGCAATGTTCATCCTATGGAAAGATCATACGGCTATTTCGGAGTCGATAGAGATAAATCAATTGGCTAAAAAGTGGGATATAGATTTTACTGCCTACGAAGGAGGGATTTATTCGGCAGAATGGGTCTGGTCTAAAGTACTGCACGTGCTTCGGGTGGATGAAAGCATACGTTCACAAGCCTATTCGTGGATAGAGCATACCGACTGGATGCCTGCTCTGCTGACAGGAAACACAAAGCCCGAAAGTGTTATGAGAAGCCGTTGCACAGGAGGGCATAAAGCTATGTGGCATGAAAAATGGGGAGGGCTTCCTTCCGAAGAATTCCTTACCAGATTATCGCCTCTGCTGACAGGATTCCGGGCACATTTATACGAAAAAACATATACATCAGATACTTCTGCCGGAAAACTTACTTCCGAATGGGCAGCACGATTGGGGCTTACAACCGATGTAGAGGTAGGAATAGGTGCTATAGACTGCCACATGGGTGCTGTAGGAGCAGGGATCAAGCCCGGTTCCTTTGTCCGTGTGATGGGCACCTCCACCTGCGACATTATGACTGTACCTTACGACGAAATGAAAGATATGCTTATACCCGGTATTTGCGGGCAGGTAGACGGTTCGGTCATCCCCGGATTTGTAGGGCTGGAAGCCGGACAATCTGCCTTTGGCGACTTGTACGCATGGTTTCGCAAGGTGCTGGAATGGCCGTTACAGAACATATTACTTAAGAGCGAATTACTGGATAAAGACGCAAAAACAAAACTGATAGAAGAAGTCGGCGAAGCTATTATACCACAATTGTCGGATGAGGCTACAAAAATTCCTATCGAACAAAGTACAATCATCGCTACCGATTGGATGAATGGTAGACGCACTCCTGATGCTAATCAGTTATTAACAGGATCGATAACAGGTTTGACTCTAGGCAGTTCGGCACCACTCATTTTCCGGGCACTGGTAGAAGCAACGGCTTTTGGCTCCAAGTCTATTATCGACCGCTTCATAAAATCAGGAATAGAGATAAAAGAGGTAATTGGTATTGGAGGCATCTCGCAAAAATCACCTTTTGTAATGCAAACCCTTTCGGATGTAATCGGCCTGCCTATCAAGGTTGCTAAATCGCAACAAACCTGCGCTCTGGGTGCAGCTATGTTCGCGGCAGTGATTGCCGGAAGATATAGTAATATACAGGAAGCACAAGTGGGAATGGGACAAGGGTTTATCTGCGAATATATGCCCGAGATGGAGAAACATGAGAAGTACAAGGCATTGTATAATCAGTATCTGCGCATTGGTCAGTTTACAGAAGCATGTTTACCAAATGAGGATTTATAATAAGCTTTGAGAATTATTCCAATCTGGTTAACGGCATGTTCCAGATTGGAATTAATTTATCCACCACCTAAAGACAAACTAAGACCAAAGTGTAGACCTATATTTAAAGGTTTTTCTTTATAGATGGTTTCAATTTCACTCTTATTTTTAAAATAATAACTTACCCCAGGTTCTGCATATAATCCTATCTTTTTCGAAAGATTGTATTGTATCCCTATCGCAGTATTTAAAGATAATTGCAACTGATCAACTGATATATTATCTTTCTTAGTGGATTCAAGCTTGTTATCAACAATATAATCTGTGGTTAGCTTCCCCGATACATTCTTTTCAACTTGCCCACCTGCGGATAAATAGATGGATAACTTTCTATTTCTCCAAATATTATAATTGATTTTTAAAGGAATACCAATATAATGAAGGCTTTGTTCACTATTATAATAATAACGATCACTACCCGACCGAAGTTGAGATGATAATAAGGTATAAGTCAATCCGGTCGTGAAACTCCAGTTTTCGTCTAAATTGTAATTCACAGACACACCGACGGTTACCGGTTGCCTATGCTTAACATCAGTATAGACACTCTTATGTTTATTCTGAACAAGAATATCTCCATACGGATCCTCATTTGCGTCGGGATCCGCTTCACTGTTATCTATTGGCGGACTACATGGGGCTAACGTGCCATACCCATTATAGTTGTTTGTTGTACTAGCCGATAAGTTTGATGCATAAAGATTTGCACCCCATCTTGCAGGTGTATTTCTTTGTCTGTTTTCATAGAAATCAAATTCGGATGCAAGGTCTAAACTCTTGCTATCACTTGAGTATAAACGTTTATTTTTAGTTTTATCCGACTTTGGCTTAGATTCAAGGGTATCTTCTTTGAGTATTTCTTGGGCTATTTTAGCCTCTTCTTTTATTGTAAGATTAACTGTGTCTATAGAAGGAAATGTTTCTGTTTGTGTTGCTATTGCTGATATTGATCTCTTTGTGTTTGTCTTTTGTATAAACAACTGACTACCGGTTTTTACCATAGAGTTATCCCCCTCATCCGAAACACTTATAATTGCTTCAGGAGTATCCTGCTGCGAAGGTGTTTCTATTGCAAGTTGTATCTCTTCCGGCTCTTGATTTGATATATTATAACCAATCACCAATGCAATTATTGCTACGGCCGCCACCGCAGCAATGCATTTGCTCCATAACAAAATCTTCTTGGATTTTGATAACGGTTTTGCGAAATCCTCTTTTTGTATAATCTGTTCAAGATCCTCCCATAATCCTTCCGGGGATGGCTCTTCATGCATTTCCATCCGTTTACGTAGGTTTTCTGACCATTGATTATTCATGACTCCATCCTTTTGATTGATCTTCTATATCCACTTATCTGTTTTGCTAAAAGAGACTTCGCTCTATGCAATTGAGATGCGGAAGTATTTTCTGTAATATTCAATATTGAAGCTATTTCTTTATGAGTCTTTTTTTCAAAAACATAAAGGTTAAATACTGTTCTATATCCTATCGGAAGAGAGCGGATCATTTCTAATATGACTGATGTTGGAGTTTCATCAAAGTCGGCCTCTTCTTCCTCTTCTACTATATCGGGCAAATTCCATGCTGGGCTATTCACAATATTCAGTTTCTCACTTTTCTTAAGAAACTTCAGCGATTCATTGACTACAATACGGGTAGACCATGCTCTCAAAGACCCCGTCCCTTTGTATTCAAAACCAGTAATCGATTTAAATATTTTAATAAAACTTTCTTGTAAAACATCTTTAATATCATCCCGATTTGAGATATAACGAGAGCAGACTGTTGTAAAATATCCAGAATAATTGTTATAAAAATCTCTCATTGCAGAGATATCTCCATAGATAATCTTTTCAAGTAGCTCTTGTTCCTTATCTTTGTCTTCTATCATTTATGAACATGTGAACTCTTTCATCAATATTAAAGATTGTGCCTTAAGCCATAAGTTATACCTTTGATCAAAGGTATAACTTATAATTGTTTTTTTAGTAAAACCTTATTATTTTACAGTAACAGATATTGTTCCACTATTCTTTTTATCTTTATCAGTCACTGTAATAGTAGTTGTTCCAGCTTTCACTCCTTTAACTGTAACTTTATTATCCTTGACTGTTGCTGAAGCAATTGCTGCATCTTTAGCAGTAGCTAGGTAAGGGGCTACTCCTCCTTTTATTGTTACAACATCTTCTTTTCCAACAGCTACTTCAAGTGTTTTTTTATCAAAGTCCAATCCAACTTCTTTTACTGTCACAGATATAGTGCCTTTCTTTTTATCCTTATCAGTTACTGAAATGGATGTAGCACCTTTACTTACTCCGGTAATAGTAACAGTACTCTTATCAACACTTACGGTAGCAATCTTTTGATCTTTTGATGCAACGTTATAAGGAGCTGTACCACCACTAACTGTTACTGTAACTGTCTTGCCAATTTCGGCTTCCACTTTACTCGGATTCAATTTCAGAGCTTTTTTGTCGTCATCTTTGTCACATGATGTAAAACCGATAGTAGTTACGGTTACTAAAGTCAGAAAAAATAAACTAGAAAATTTTTGTAGATTTTTCATTTTTATAATTATATTAAGCGTTGTTTTATCAGGACTCACTACATCCTGTGAACTTTCATATATTAAATCCTCTCTTTTCTGAAACCTTGCATGACGAATCAAGAAGAATAAGCATATTTAACTTTTTTAACATTATAGACTTCTGCAATTCCTATTATACACCATTACTCCATAGCATACATTGCCTTATATAACTAACGAAATTCTTTGATAATCAGAGCCAAGAAAGATTTCAGGAAATGTCTATTTTTAAAATCTACCGGAGTGAATATTTGTTGTAGTAAAAAGCGGAGAAAAGAAAAACGGTGAGCTATAATATCTTACCTTTGTTCCATGAAAGTAGCAGACCAGAACAAAAGCATATTATCCAATCTCGGGATTGAAGACCTGAATGAGATGCAGATAGCAGCCCAAAAGGCGATATTTAGAGAACAAAATATTTTGTTATTATCTCCTACCGGTTCCGGCAAAACACTTGCGTTTCTCCTACCGGTTCTACAATTATTGGATGAGAATATAACAAAAGTACAATGTTTGATAGTTGTACCATCGAGAGAATTAGCTCTTCAAATAGAGCAGGTCTGGAAAAAGATGGGAACAAAGTTTAAAGTAAATGTTTGTTATGGCGGACATGCTATTGATACCGAACTAAAGAATTTAAGCAGCCCTCCGGCTTTGCTTATCGGAACACCCGGACGATTGACAGACCATCTGGATCGAAAATCTTTTGATACTGATTCTATCAAAACCTTAGTGCTGGACGAGTTTGACAAATCTCTGCAATTAGGTTTTCAGGACGAAATGAATACAATCATCAGCCAACTGCCCAATCTTCAAAAAAGAGTTCTGCTGTCAGCTACATCCGATGTGGAAATTCCGGACTTTGTAAAAATGGAATCTCCCGTAACGCTTGATTATATAGAAGAAGAGAAAAGCGAAAGCCTTTCGATCAAGCTTGTTTTATCTCCCGAAAAAGATAAAATAGAATCTCTGTTCCATCTTATCTGTTCACTCAATTCCGAACCTGCCCTTATTTTTTGTAATCACAGAGAAGTAACCGAACGTATCAGCGACTTATTGAATAAGAAAGGAATACAGACCGGATATTATCATGGTGGAATGGATCAGGATGATAGAGAGAGAGTTTTGGTTCAATTCAGAAATGGAAGCTTAAATTATCTCGTCACCACCGATTTGGCAGCCAGAGGATTGGATATTCCCGAAATGAATCACGTAATACATTATCATCTTCCTTCTAAGGAAAGTGAATTTGTGCATCGCAATGGACGTACAGCCCGTATGCATGCTTCGGGAACAGCATATATTATACAATTCAAGGAGGATAAAACTCCGGATTATATTTCTGACAATTTAGATGTGTTGCGAGTGGCAACAGGAAAGCCATTACCCAACCGCCCAGAATATCAGACAATTTATGTAAGCGGAGGTAAGAAAAACAAGTTGAATAAAAGTGATATTGTCGGCTTCTTTTTACAAAAGGGAAAACTGGATAAATCTGATTTGGGACTGATTGAAGTCAAAGATTTTATTTCTTTTGTTGCTGTTCGTTTTTCTGCCATAAAAACTCTTCTTAGCAATATCAGAGATGAAAAAATGAAGGGTAAGAAGTATAAGATAGAAGTGGCAAGAAATGTTATTAAAAGAGTCGATTGACAAATTGTCGATTAGGCTAAATTTGCAGGTATTTAATATTAGATTTATAGCCCAGTAATACTTTAAGCATGGACAGTGTCCAAGATATTGTGTAAATGAAAACTACAGGTTGGAAAACTTGTAGTTTTTTCATTTATGTATAATTTTATCAAAAGAGTTTA
>NZ_MKVC01000050.1:0-33132 GCF_001899125.1 Dysgonomonas sp. 37-18
CTGGAAAAAAGTATAATTATATAGTATAATAAAAATATACTATTTTTGCTGTTTTTAATTTTATATATATTTAATTTAAACAAACAGCAGATGATTTATGGATACATTCGTGTAAGCACAGACAGGCAAACAGTCGAAAACCAGCGTTTTGAAATCAACCAATTTTGTGAGAAAAATGTAATGGTAATTGACAAATGGATCGAAGAAACAATTTCCGGAGCAAAAAGTGTACAGGACAGGAAGTTGGGTAAGCTATTAAAGAGAATGAGAAAAGATGATATTCTTATATGCTCCGAATTGTCTCGACTCGGTAGAAATCTTCTTATGATTATGGGTGTTCTTAATGAATGTATGAACCGTGATATTCAGGTTTGGACAATCAAAGATAATTACCGCTTGGGAAGTGATATTAATTCTAAAGTTCTAGCCTTTGCTTTTGGTCTCTCAGCCGAAATTGAACGTAACCTTATATCCCAACGTACCAAAGAGGCATTAGCTCGAAAACGTGCTGAAGGTGTTATCCTTGGTCGTCCCAAAGGAAGTAAATCAAAAGTGAAAAAATTGACAGGAAAGGAAATTGAGATAAAAAATCTATTAGATAAGAAAGTTTCCAAAAGTGCCATCAGCCGTATTCTCGGCGTTCATCGCTTAACTGTTAGTGCATTTCTCAAGGATAACCAACTATAAAGACTTTTTTTAATTGAATAATAATACCTAAATTGAAAATGCTATTTACTTCTGTAACCACATATATCCATACTTTTTCTCAAATTCCTCAGTTAATTCCATAATTTTTTTCTGAAGAACAACCATTTCGATGGTTTGTTTTTCCAGTTTATAAAGAAAAGCCAAGGCCTTTTTCTCGGAAAAATTCGACTTTAGGGCTTTGACTATTTGGTTATAGTTCGTACCAACTATTCTAAATTGTCCGAAGAAAGTAGTTAACCTCATGTAATAATCTTGTACAGCTTTGTCGATTTTCACAACCTTTATTGGCTTATTAAATATGCAAGAAGTAATAAAATGAGCCTTAACACTCATACATGACTTGTCATATAAAGCGAGAAAACGTGCGTTGTCAACGTTATTCAAATAGATAACATAACGATGTATTGCAGGATCATTCTTCGGATTCCGCCCTCCTTTTCTTCTTTCAGAAAGATTATTTGTTTTCATAACTACATAAAGATTTAATAAATAAAAATTACGACTTCGGAGTGATTTTCTCTCCCTGAAAGGGCAAGGGTTTTGAAGCACGGAAATTTATTTCAAGTGCTTCAAAACATACCTTGCTGTATTCTGACGAATACCAAAATCCATCCTCCGATGGATTGCCTTAAAGTTTATTTGAGAGATTATCATTACACGACAAAGGTAGCGTCTGTTAATTGAAAGGTTATGATGAGGTTTTCAGACAAATGGTGACAGCAGATGTCATTGGATGACAGTTAATTTTCTTGGCTATCCTGACATCCCTTTTTGTGAATTCATAACTGGATTTATTCATTAAAATATTCACTAATTATTGATGTATTTACTTCAGCTATGAAGTATGTAGTGAATAAGTTAGCTCTTGACTGATACCCAACCAATAAATACTGACTTCATGGCTTCATGAATGAATGACTTCACTAAGTCATGAGGTCAAGACATAACTCATCAAGAAAGGAACAAATAAATTACAGGTTGAATATTATAGTTCAGTAATGGGTGAGTGGCTGAATGAAGTATATATCTACAACTTCATTGAATATTATTTCTTTTTTCAACTGATAAACACCTTCCCTGTGAAAAGAATAAAATAGACCATATTTTTGAGGGAATACTACCCAACGGGTGGAGATTGCCGATAAAACCTGAAAGGCTTGATATTGGCGTTTTATTCTTGAAATAGACCTTTGTTATCAGATGATAAAAAGTGACGGCATAAAAAAGGGTAAAAGAATACTTTTACCCCATTAATTAAGTCGAAACTATAATGTCTATTCATCTCTTACATAACCAACCCTTTTCCTTGATTTTGTATCTTGTCCCTTCTGACTGGCTAATTCTGTTAATGCTTGGTAAATATCATTGAATTGCAGATTCGTTTCTAACATGAAGTTTTCTAATTTTTGATTTAGCTCAGCATACCCCAAAGCATATTGACGAAGCATAATAAAAGCTCTGACTATTTGGATATTAACAGAAATTGCTTTCTGACTATTTAATAATCCTGCTAACATTGCAATTCCATGTTCTGTAAAAGCATAAGGTAGCTTTCTTGTTCCTCCCCAACTTGATGTTCCATTTTGGAATATCAAGTCAAATTCTTTATTATTCAATTGGAACATAAAATCTTCGGGAAAACGATCAAGATTCCGTTTTACAGCCTTATTCAAGTTGCTAGTTGTTACTTCATATAGTTCAGCTAAATCCTTATCAAGGATAACTTTATATCCCCTTATTTCATATATTCGATTCTGTATTACTTCTAATTCCATATTAATTCAATGTTTTAAGTGAATGTTGTTTTGTACTTGTATTGAATATCACAATAACTTCATGGCTTTTCTGTTTTTGACGATATTCCTGAAAAGCATTCAAGACCCATTTTCGAAAACAGTTGGTATAAAGTGATTGAATATGAAAACTCAAAAATATAATTGTTTCAAGGTTGTAATATGTACGAATATACTCTCCGCCATCTTTCGTATATCTATATTCTTTCGTAACATCACTTTCTCTCAATAAATTATACTTGAAAATATTTTTGAGATGTTTACTTATTGTTGGGGAATATACCCCAAACAAATTAGCAATCTCGTTTACTGTCATCCAAACTGTACCATCAACGATTTTCACTTCAATGGTCGGTTTGTTGGTATCTATATCTGTGAATTTTATATATCCTGTTTCCATATGATTATTTTTGATGGTTTTATATTCCTCTATATTTATTTAGCTTTTGATAATTGAATATTATTGGCTTTCAATTTGGTCGAAAGTGTGTTCATTTCGTTACTTATCAGGTTTTCGGTAACTCGCGCATAAATTTGAGTTGTACGAATATTCGTGTGCCCTAGCATTTTAGACACAGCTTCAATAGAAACACCTTTAGCTAAAGTGGTTGTACTCGCAAATGTGTGACGTGCTAGGTGGAAGCTTAATCGTTTCTCAATCCCGCACACAGTACCGATTTCTTTCAAGTATGAATTCATCTTTTGATTGCTTAATGTCGGTAATACTTTGTCATCTTGCTTACCTCTATATTTCTCAATTATTGCTAAAGGGACATCAAGTAATGGAACAGTCACGATGGTATCTGTTTTTGCTCGTTTAGTCATAATCCATGGCTTTCCATCTACCCCTATTTTTATATTGTCATAGGTAAGTTTATAAGTATCCACGTAAGCCAAACCAGTCCAACAGGCAAACACAAAAATATCTCGCACTTTTTCAAGCCGTTCTATATCAAATTCCTTATTTTTAATAATCTCTAGTTCTTGGTCAGTCAAATATCCTCTATCAACTTTCTTAAAATGGATTTTATAGTTTGCAAAAGGATTGTGTTGCATCCATCCATTATTCTGAGCGATGAGAATCACTCGTTTAAAGAATTGAATGAACTTTGCTGTTGTATTAGGACTACAGCTTGCTTGTGTTCTCAGATAGACTTCAAAATCGCAGATAAATTGATACTTTATCTCTTTTACATTGATATCAGAAATATTATACTTGAATTTCATAAACTCAGATATCCTTGTATAAGTCACTTTATATTTTTGCAAGGTTGCTTTTGCCTTAGTGATATTTACCAAAGCTTCTATATCTTTTATAAGGTCTCTAAACAAAACGAGCAGCATTGTGTTATCAGTTGATATACCCAGATAAGAATTCTTCAATTTTTCAGCAGTCACATAATTGTCTTTCTCGAATATCTCCCGATACATATTGTGTAAGATAGTACGACAAGCATCAAGGGTTTGATTCACCTCTATAGCTTCTCTCGATTTACTCCTGGCTTTGTGATTCTCCATATCCCAAAGCTCGGCTCTGATGTCTTTGTGGATATTAAAACTTACAGCCTCACCCGCAATAGTTATCCTGCAAAAGATAGGGGTGAACGAATCCTTCCTCATTTTGTCCTTTCTTAGGTAGAAAGTGATAGCAAACGTGCTTTTTGATGTTCTCATAATTCCTCTTTTTAAAGCGTTAAAATTAATTTTAATCTGTTGTTTTTGAGGAAAATAAGCACTGCCAATATTGGACTACAAACTACCAATTTGCGACACGTCAAGGGTGAACGAATAAAATTGCAGGGGTGAACACTTTGGCAACAGATTGTTGTCTCAAAGTGGCTTTTTTATGTCTTTCGGAGGAAAGGTGAAAACATAAAAAAATCCTACAATACGTTGATATTGTAGGATTTATCCAAGCTTTGTCGCTTTTTGTCTTTTCTTAAAGCGGAAGCGGGGGGATTCGAACCCCCGGTACAGTTACCCGTACGTCAGTTTAGCAAACTGGTGGTTTCAGCCACTCACCCACACTTCCTGAAACCGCAATCGGCTTTTCGCTAATTGCGATGCAAATATAGTTGTTTGTTTTGATTATACAAACAGTTTCCCGACTTAAATAGCATTTTCTTTGATCAAATACTCTGCTATCTGAACAGCATTTAATGCTGCGCCTTTCTTGATCTGATCGGCTACTACCCAGAATGTCAAACCATTCTTATTCGCTATATCTTGGCGTATACGTCCAACATACACAGGGTCTTGTCCTGCAACAAACAATGGCATCGGATATTCTTTTTGTGCGGGATTGTCTTGCAACACAATTCCTTCAGCTTTCGAGAATGCCTCACGAGCTTCTTCCGGCGACACAGGTCTCTCAGTCTCTACCCAGATAGCCTCAGAGTGAGAACGAAGTACAGGAACACGGATACAGGTTGCACTCACTTCTATATCAGAGTGCATAATCTTACGCGTTTCGTTGTACATCTTCAACTCTTCTTTTGTATATCCGTTATCTGTAAACACGTCAATGTGAGGAATCACGTTATACGCAAGCTGGTAAGCAAACTTCTCTACAGCCACATCATTGTTGAATGCAATTTGCTTAAATTGATTGATCAACTCTTCCATAGCCGCAGCTCCTGCTCCTGATGCTGCCTGATAAGTTGCTACATGTGCTCTTTTAATATGAGATATTTTTTCTATCACATTCATCGCCACTACCATCTGTATCGTTGAGCAGTTTGGATTTGCAATTATCCCTTTAGGACGAACTTTTCCATCCTCGCCATTTACTTCAGGTACAACAAGAGGTACATCCTTATCCATACGGAAAGCACTTGAGTTGTCTATCATGATTGCGCCATGCTTAGTAATGGTTTCAGCATATTCGATAGAAACACTTCCTCCTGCCGATGTAAAAGCAATATCTATATCTTTAAAATCGTCATTGTGCTTCAGCTCCTTCACCGTATACTGTTTATCACGAAACGTATAGACATTGCCTGCGCTTCTGGCAGAACCGAATAATACTAATTCCTTTATCGGGAAATTTCGTTCGTCAAGAACTCTTAAAAACTCCTGACCTACAGCACCACTTGTGCCAACAATAGCGATTCTCATTTTTTTTATTGGTATAGAGTAAATTATTTAATATAAAACAGGTTGCAAATATAACGATTTACTATCAATTATGTATTCTTTGTGGTTTTTTGTTACTCTAAGTAAACTTCAAATTAAACAAAAGAACTATCGGGCTTGTATCTCTTGATTTCTTGCCTGTATTTCCATTTGAGGTATACTCACTTGCAATTGTTCGACTTCCTTTTCAAGACTATAGATATCAGAAGACATTCTCCGCTTTTCATCCTGAGATGCATTACTATAATCTGCACGCAGTTTTTCCAACTTTTCGGATAGTCCTTTTAGTTCCGATTTCATCTCTACTACCTTCGAATATGTACTCTGAGCTGTTCTATTTTTGAAATCTGACATTTTATAATACGTCTTGTTATCATTAATAACGAATTCAAAATCATGAGTCACCTCTACTTTCACAACAGCTTCTTGACGAGCCAACGCAATCAGATTTTTGTAATTATTATTTTTTTGCCATGTACTCTTTATCGAAGATATTTTAGCTCTGCCTGCCAGATAGCTTTCATCCTCGCTCTGGATGGTTTTCACGACTTTATTCGGAACAAATGTATATATGCAAACTTTCCCTTTAGGCATATATCTATCGGAGGCAAACCAGCCAATGCCCTTTTCTTCGTCCACTGCCATCATATAGTCATTAAACAACGAATTGAATGGCATATTCAGACGTTCAGGGGCAAGATAGGTATCTGTATTCATATTGTAGCGAGAGACAAACAAATCATACCCTCCGAGTGTCTCTTCATCTTTTGCAGCAAAATAAATAGTCACTCCATCTGCCATTACGTATGGATAGTTTATATCACCGGAAAGACCAAAATTGTTTGCTGAAAGTTTCTTTTCATTACCAAAATCATCGAACAACTTTTCTTTAGAGTAAAGGCTGAACACATTCTCTTTATCGGGCTTAGCATAATACATTTTAGTCCCTTTTTCATTCGTATATACCGTTGCATCTATATGCTTTGCTGATACGAAAATTTTGTCAAAGGGTTCTAGTTTTCCTGAGCTGAGACTCAGTTTATACGCTGAAAGAAATTTCGCCTTATCTACAATTATACTATCTATTATCTGTATATCTTCTGTGTTGGACACCATACGCCGAAGACGTGACATCACTTTTCTTTTTTCGTCTAATTTTGCTCTCGATGCTTCATCTTTCTTTTTAAGACCGGCTTCGTATTTGTTGAAAGATTCTTCCGATTGTGTAAACTTATATTCTTGCCCATATAATTGCCCCAGATACAAGAAAGATTCTTGTATTCTTTTCTTAGAAGCAACAATGAGGTATTCTTCCGCTTTTTTAAGATCTCCTCCCGTTTCTAGAAGACAAACCCCATACCATTGATTTAGATTAGCATCTTCCGGCTTAGCTTTATATTCTTCCTCTAAAATGGGTAAAGCCTTTGCATATTCTCCCTGAAGATATAATTCTTTTGCTTCAGAAAGAGTTTGGGAAAATGCCACAGGAACACAAGCAAACGTAATAAATAGCCAGATAAATATAGATTTCATGCCGTTCTATTCTAATTAATTATAGGTTTCAAATTTACATGAAAATATTCAAACTATCAATCTGTAAGCGAGGAATGACTTCGTCGAAAGAAATATAGCACAAAATTTTCAAGGCTTATACTCTTTTTTATACCTTTGCCTTTACGAAAAATGAAAATTATGGATTTTAGTTTACAGTCTGTTTTACCTATTTTGATTATTGCTCTCACAGTTATAACCAGCATAAAGGGCTTTGGTGACATGGCCTTTTTTGAACGCTACAAGTTTAATGTAGGGGCTATTTTGGGAAACTCGAAACAATGGGACAGGCTGATAACATCTGCAACACTTCATGGAGACTATATGCATCTATTGTTTAATATGATGACATTGTACTTCTTCTCCGATATTATTACCTACTCTTTCGGAGTATGGATATATCTGGCTATTTACTTTTTGTCTATCATTGGCGGAGGATTACTCTCTCTTTTCATCCACAGAAAAGAATACTACTACAGTGCCATCGGTGCTTCAGGAGGGGTGGTAGGTATACTTTTTGCTGCTATTGCTGTGTATCCCACAATGCCTCTTCGCTTTTTCTTTATTCCGATAGATATCCCGGGATGGATTTTCGGGCTTGGGTATCTGGCTTTTTCCATCTATGGTATGCTGAAAAAGGTTGGTAATATAGGACATGATGCACACATGGGCGGTGCTATTGTAGGTATTGTTGTGGCTGTCATTTACACGCCTGCAAAACTACTTAGTATGAATGCGGTCTATTTGGGTATAATGGTTTTGCCGCTGATCGTTTTAGCCTATCTTATTTGGAAAAAAAAATAAAATAACTACTTTTGATTAAACATTGAATCGTAATAAATAGTAAGAAATATTAAACCTTCTTTCACATAACAAGTCTCAATAAAAACCAAACTTAGAATAACAGAAGAATAGGTAAACTACGAAAATAATAAACCAGCCATATTTGAACATCAAAGTAACTTTGTTGTTATAAATCTAAATAATATAATCCTAAAATATAAGATGATGAGCAGTGATAAAGATCTGATACAGTATGACGAAGATGATGCTGTAAAGTATATACAGAACTATCTTCCGCAAGAAATGAAAGGAAAATACTCGAGTGACGAAATCAACTATATTATTGATATCGTTTACGAATTCTATGAAGAAAAAGGCTACATGGACGAAGATGCCGATGAGAACGTAATTGTAGACATCGATGAAGATGAAATTGTATCTTATGTATTGAAGAATACGAAAAAAGACAAAATAAATAACTTCTCAGCCGAAGATATCGCATTCATTATACAGGGCGAGATTGCATATTGTGAATCACTAGGGATATTCGAATAAAACGAAGATAATCACACAAATTTTAATTATTAAAAGAATAAATTTATGAAACATTTTTCATTCGTAGCAGCTATTGTTTTGAGCTGCGCATTACTATTATCTAGCTGTGGAGCGAGCAATACTGTAAAAGGTGGAGGTATCGGTGCAGGTGCAGGTGGTGCATTGGGCGCAGGTATTGGTGCTATTATAGGCGGCGGTAAAGGTGCTGCATGGGGTGCAGGTATAGGCGCTGTAGTTGGTGGTTCGGCCGGTGCTATCATTGGCAACAAAATGGACAAACAAAAGAAAGAATTGGAGCAAATCAACGGAGCTCAGGTAGAATCTATCAACGATGGACAAGCTATCAAAGTTACGTTTGAATCAGGAATTCTATTTGCAACAAATTCAAGCACATTAAGTTCTGCTTCACAAAGTGCACTAAGCAACTTCGCTGCTTCATTAAATAATAATCCTGATACTGATGTTCAAATATACGGACACACAGATAATACAGGTTCTGACGCTATAAACAATCCTTTGTCTGAAAAACGTGCACAAGCTGTTTATAATTTCCTTCAAACCAAAGGTGTTTCAGGAAAACGTATGGTATCTCAAGGATTTGGATCTACACAACCTGTTGCCGACAACAGTTCTGTTGCAGGTAGAGCTCAAAACCGTCGTGTAGAAGTTTACATACTTCCTAACGAAAAGATGCTAAAAGACGCTCAACAAGGTAAATAATCTTACACATAGAGTTTAGCTCGGTAAGCTTAACAAAAAATGAAAGGGGAGAGAAACATAATGTTTCTCTCCCCTTTCTAACTATATAAAAGAATAATTAATTATTCTACGGCATCAAAATCTACTACGGTCTTTCTGGTTGCAGCAATCCTGTCAAAATCTTCCTTTGTACCAACAACTAATTTTTCAAATTCACGTTGTCCTGTACCGGCAGGTAATAAGTGACCACAGATTACATTCTCCTTCAATCCTTCCAGTCTGTCTACCTTAGCGTTTATAGCAGCGTCGTTCAGTACTTTTGTTGTTTCCTGGAACGAAGCGGCAGACATAAAGCTTTGAGTCTGGAGAGCAGCACGGGTAATACCTTGAAGTATCTGGTTAGCTGTTGCAGGAACTGCGTCACGCACTTCTACCGGACGAAGGTCTCTACGTTTCAACATAGAGTTTTCATCTCTCAGCTTACGTGCAGTAACAATCTGTCCCGGTTCGAATGTTGAAGAATCTCCAGCGTCAACAATAACTTTCTTACCCCAGATTCTATCATTCTCTTCCATTACTTCATATTTGTCGATAACCTGCTGTTCTAGGAAACGAGTATCCCCTGGATCGATAACTTCTACCTTGCGCATCATCTGACGAACAATCACCTCGAAGTGCTTATCGTTGATCTTCACACCCTGTAGACGGTATACGTCCTGTACTTCGTTTACAATATATTCCTGAACGGCTGTAGGTCCCATAATAGCCAATATATCAGAAGGAGTTGTAGCTCCGTCAGACAGTGGCATACCGGCTCTCACAAAGTCATTTTCTTGAACAAGAATTTGTTTGGATAGAGGCACCAGATATTTCTTAACTTCATCAAGTTTAGAAGTTACTATAATTTCTCTATTACCACGTTTGATCTTACCGAATGAAACCTCACCATCGATTTCCGACACTACTGCAGGATTAGATGGGTTACGTGCTTCGAACAACTCAGTTACACGGGGAAGACCTCCGGTGATATCACCAGCCTTACCTACTGCACGAGGTATCTTAACAAGTACATCTCCGGCTTTGATTGCATCATTATCATCTTTCACAAGGTGAGCACCTAATGGTAAACTATAAGTTTTGATAGTTCTGCCCTGCTCATCCAAGACATGAGCTTCAGGTGCTTTAGTCTTATCGCGAGATTCGATAATGATCTTTTCTTTCAGACCGGTTTGTTCATCCGATTCAACCTTAAACGTAACACCTTCTATTACATTCTCGAATTTGATACGTCCTGTGGCTTCAGATATAATAACGGCATTAAATGGATCCCAATCACAGATTAGATCATCTTTTTTCACCTTAGCACCATCCTTAAAGTACAATTTAGAACCATAAGGAATATTATGAGTAAGGAGTACGATTTTAGTGTTAGGATCAACCAGACGAAGCTCTACCAATCGGCTAACTACAATCTGAGTTTTCTTGCCTGATTCGTCAAGAATATCTACTGTACGAAGATCATCTATTTCTAATATACCATCGTATTTAGCAACAACGCTACTTTCGGTAGCAATATTAGATGCGATACCCCCAACGTGGAATGTACGTAGTGTCAACTGTGTTCCCGGCTCACCGATAGACTGTGCGGCAATAACACCTACAGCCTCACCACGCTGAACCATACGGCCTGTTGCAAGGTTACGTCCATAGCATTTACCACAAACACCCTTCTTCGATTCGCAAGTAAGAACCGAACGGATCTCTACGCTCTCGATAGGAGAATTCTGTATAATAGTAGCTGCATCTTCTTTGATTTCCTCTCCCGATTTAACAATGATTTCTCCTGTCATCGGATGTTGGATATCATGAACAGATACACGACCTAAGATACGTTCATATAAAGAAGCAACAACTTCTTCATTGTTTTTAAGCTCTGAACAAACAAGACCACGCAATGTACCACAGTCTTCTTCGTTAATGATCACATCTTGTGATACGTCAACAAGACGACGAGTCAAATATCCGGCATCGGCAGTCTTCAAAGCCGTATCGGCAAGACCCTTACGCGCCCCGTGGGTAGAGATAAAGTACTCTAACACCGACAATCCTTCTTTAAAGTTCGACAAGATCGGATTCTCAATAATCTGAGCTCCTTCTGCCCCACTCTTTTGAGGTTTCGCCATCAATCCACGCATACCTGACAACTGACGAATCTGCTCTTTCGATCCACGGGCTCCTGAATCCAACATCATATATACGGCGTTGAATCCCTGATCGTCTTCCGAAAGCTGTTTCATCAAGATGTTAGACAATCTTGAGTTGACGTGTGTCCATATATCAATAATCTGGTTGTAACGTTCGTTGTAGGTAATGAATCCCATGTTATAGTTATTCAATATCTGCTCTACTTCGTCATAACCTTGTTGTACTAATGTATCTTTTTCTTCAGGAATGATTACATCTTCGAGGTTGAACGACAAACCTCCACGGAATGCCATTGTATAACCTAAATCTTTAATGTCGTCAAGGAACTGTGCTGTTTTAGCAACCCCACAGGCTTTGATTACATTACCGATGATATCACGTAATGATTTCTTAGAAAGCACTTCATTGATGAATCCTACTTCTACAGGAGTTTTCTCATTAACAAGAACACGTCCGACAGTAGTTTCACGCATCAATTTCTTTATTTCACCATTTTCGTCAAGGTCATTCACATATACTTTTATCAAAGCATGTATATCAACCTTACCCTCATTGTATGCAATAATAGCTTCCTCAGGGCCATAGAATATAAGTCCTTCGCCAAGAGCACCCTTACGGATTTTTGTGATATAATATAGTCCAAGAACCATGTCCTGAGAAGGTACGGTAATAGGAGCTCCATTTGCTGGGTTCAGAATGTTATGAGATGCAAGCATCAACATCTGTGCCTCAAGGATAGCTTCATTACCTAATGGTAAGTGAACAGCCATCTGGTCACCGTCGAAGTCGGCATTGAAAGCCGTACATGCTAACGGGTGTAATTGGATCGCTTTACCACCAATCATCTTTGGCTGGAATGCCTGGATACCAAGACGGTGAAGAGTAGGAGCACGGTTGAGCATAACCGGATGTCCTTTCATCACATGTTCCAAGATATCCCATACCACAGGCTCTTTACGATCTACGATCTTCTTAGCCGATTTTACTGTCTTTACGATACCACGCTCGATCAGCTTACGTATAATAAATGGTTTGTACAGCTCAGCTGCCATATCCTGAGGAATACCACATTCGTGCATCTTCAATTCGGGCCCAACGACAATTACCGAACGAGCTGAATAGTCGACACGCTTACCCAACAAGTTTTGACGGAAACGACCTTGTTTACCTTTCAAACTGTCGGATAGAGATTTCAATGGACGATTGGCATCTGTCTTAACTGCACTAGACTTACGTGAGTTGTCAAACAATGAATCGACAGCTTCCTGAAGCATACGTTTTTCGTTACGTAAAATAACTTCGGGAGCTTTGATATCAATAAGTCTTTTCAGACGATTGTTACGTATAATTACACGACGATACAAGTCATTCAGGTCGGATGTAGCAAAACGACCTCCATCTAATGGAACCAACGGACGAAGCTCTGGCGGAATTACCGGAACAATTTTTACAATCATCCACTCCGGTTTATTCTTACCTTTCGATCCACGGAACGCTTCAACAACCTGAAGTTGTTTCAATGCCTCGTTCTTACGTTGTTGAGATGTATCTGTGCTTGCCTTATGGCGCAGAGTATTAGCTAATGAATCGAGGTTGATACGAGACAAAAGGTCGTAAACAGCCTCAGCCCCTATTTTAGCAATAAACTTGTTCGGATCGGTATCGTCCAACAGTTGATTTTCTTTTGGAAGCTTATCCAGAATATTCAAATATTCTTCTTCTGTAAGAAGGTCTTTATCTGCTATTCCTTCTTCTACTGCCGCACCGGACTGAATCACAACATAACGTTCGTAGTAGATGATAGAATCCAGTTTCTTGGTAGGTATACCTAAAAGATAACCCATTTTGTTTGGCAGCGAACGGAAATACCAGATATGAGCCACAGGAACAACAAGGTGGATATGTCCTGTACGTTCGCGACGAACTTTCTTCTCTGTAACTTCAACACCGCATCGGTCACAAACGATACCCTTATAACGGATTCTTTTGTATTTACCGCAATGACATTCGTAATCCTTTACAGGTCCGAATATACGTTCGCAGAAAAGCCCGTCACGTTCAGGTTTGTAAGTACGATAGTTGATTGTTTCAGGTTTCAAAACTTCACCGCTTGATGCTTCCAGAATTTCTTCAGGAGATGCAAGGCTCACAGTTATTTTTGAAAAGCTACTCTTTACTTTATTTTCTTTTCTAAAAGCCATATACTTTTTTCTTTTAAAAGCTGTAGCTATTAGCCATTAGCCGATAGCTGTTTGTTAGAGTATTTAGAATCCGTCGGCTATCAGCTTAGTTAAAGCCGAAAGCCAACGGATAATATGATATTAATCGAGAGAGACACTCAATCCCAAACCACGCATTTCGTGAAGAAGTACGTTTAATGATTCAGGAATACCCGGCTGCGGCATAGGTTCACCTTTTACAATCGCTTCATAAGCTTTTGAACGCCCTATAACGTCATCCGATTTGATTGTCAGAATTTCTCTAAGAATGTGAGCTGCACCGAATGCTTCCAGTGCCCAAACCTCCATTTCTCCGAAACGCTGACCCCCAAATTGAGCCTTACCTCCAAGAGGCTGTTGGGTAATAAGTGAGTATGGTCCGATAGAACGGGCATGCATCTTATCTTCAACCATGTGACCGAGTTTAAGCATATAAATTATACCTACGGTAGCATGTTGGTCAAATTGAATACCTGTTCCTCCATCAATAAGACGGACTTTACCATAACGTGGTACTCCAGCTTTATCTGTCCATTCGTTCAAATCGTCAAGGCTAGCACCATCAAAAATTGGTGTAGCAAACTTAACTCCCAGCTCTTTACCAGCCCAACCCAATACAGTTTCGAAGATCTGACCAAGGTTCATACGTGAAGGCACCCCTAACGGGTTCAACACGATATCAACCGGAGTTCCATCCGGTAAGAATGGCATATCTTCCTGACGAACGATACGCGACACGATACCTTTGTTACCGTGACGACCCGCCATCTTATCTCCAACCTGTATCTTACGTTTCTTAGCCACATAAACTTTAGCTATCTGAACTATTCCCGAAGGTAGTTCATCACCTATAGTGAGGTCGAAACGCTTACGTTTAAGCTCAGCATCAAGCTCTTTATATTTATGTAGGTAGTTTACGATAACATCTCTGATAAGCGCATTTTTGTGCTCATCCGATGTCCAGTTACTTACCTGTATTGATTCGTAATCGATACCATCCAAAGCACTCTTCGTAAACTTAGAGCCTTTACCGATAATATCAACATTCAAATAATCTTTAACACCCTGTGATGGTTTACCTTCGGTCAATACCAATAGCTTATCTACTAATATTCCTTTCAGTTTTGCCATCTTTTCTTCATACTCTTCATCTAATTTAGGTAGCAAAGCTTTGCTCGAAAGTTTTGTCTTACCCTTTTTAGATGCTTTAGAGAACAAGTTTGTTGATACAACAACACCTTTCAATGAAGGAGATGCTTTCAAAGATGCATCTTTCACATCACCGGCTTTGTCTCCAAAGATTGCACGAAGCAGCTTTTCTTCAGGAGAAGGATCAGATTCACCCTTCGGTGTAATCTTACCGATCAGGATATCTCCCGGACTAACACGAGCTCCTACACGGATAATACCTCTTTCATCCAAGTCTTTAGTAGCATCTTCACTTACGTTCGGAATATCGGATGTCAATTCTTCAACACCACGTTTTGTATCACGAACCTCAAGTGCAAACTCTTCTACATGGACAGATGTAAAGATATCTTCGCGAACAACACGTTCGTTCAATACGATCGCATCCTCAAAGTTGTATCCTTTCCAAGGCATGAAGGCAACCTTCAGATTCTTACCGATAGCCAATTCACCTTTTTCAGTTGAATAACCTTCTGTTAGTATCTGATTCAACACAACTCTGTCGCCTTTTCTACAGATAGGACGAAGGTCGATTGTTGTATTTTGGTTTGTCTTACGGAACTTAGGAATAGAATATGTTTTAATCGCATCGTCAAAAGCCACAAAGTCTTCGTCTGCTGTACGATCGTATTTAATTTTAATCGTATCGGCATCTACAAAAACAACTTCACCTGCACCTTCTGCAACAATCTGAGTACGAGAGTCACGAATAAGCTGACCTTCGATACCGGTTCCTACGATAGGAGATTCGGTACGCATCAAAGGAACAGCCTGACGCATCATGTTCGATCCCATCAGCGCACGGTTGGCATCATCATGCTCCAAGAATGGAATCAACGATGCTGCAATAGAAGCGATCTGAGTTGGAGATACGTCCATCAACTCTACTTCTGATGGCTCAATAACAGGATAGTCTGCATCTTGACGAGCTTTTACACGCATATTGATAAATGATCCGTCATCATTCAACGGAGCATTACCTTGAGCGATAAGCCTGTCTTCTTCCTCTTCGGCTGCAAGATATACGATACCTTCAGACGATAAGTCGACTTTACTATCTGCTACTTTACGATATGGTGTTTCGATAAAACCAAGGTCGTTGATCTTTGCATAAACACAAAGAGAAGATATCAAACCAATGTTTGGACCCTCAGGTGTTTCGATCGGACAAAGACGACCATAGTGTGTATAGTGAACGTCACGCACCTCAAAACCGGCTCTTTCGCGAGAAAGACCACCTGGTCCAAGGGCAGACATACGACGCTTGTGAGTAATTTCAGCCAATGGATTGGTTTGATCCATGAACTGAGACAACGCATTTGTACCGAAGAATGTATTTACGACAGAAGAAATTGTTTTAGCATTGATCAAATCAATCGGCGTAAACACTTCATTATCGCGAACGTTCATTCTTTCACGGATGATACGTGCCATACGGTTAAGACCAACTCCAAACTGATTGAAAAGCTGTTCTCCTACAGTACGTACACGACGGTTGCTCAAGTGGTCGATATCGTCAACGATGGCTTTTGAGTTGATCAACTCGATAAGATATTTGATGATCTCAATAATATCTTCCTTCGTTAAAACACGAATATCTGTACTAGTAGAAAGTCCCAGTTTCTTATTCAGCCTGTAACGTCCTACTTCTCCCAAATCGTAACGTTTTTCGGAAAAGAAAAGGTTATTAATAACCTCACGAGCACTTGCATCATCAGCAGGCTCTGCGCTACGCAATTGTCTGTAGATATGACGAACGGCGTCTATTTCCGAGTTACTTGGGTCTTTTTGTAATGTATTGTATATAATTGCAAAGTCAGAAATATTCTGAGACTCTTTGTGCAATAATATAGAAGATACACCCGAATCGAGTATCAAATCCAGATGATCTTTTTCCAGAATAGTTTCACGTTCAAGAATAACTTCGTTACGTTCGATAGATGTTACCTCACCGGTATCCTCATCCACGAAGTCTTCCATCCAGGTTCTAAGAATTCTGGCAGCAAGTTTACGGCCTGCTATCTTTTTTATATTTTGTTTATTAACTTTTACCTCTTCTGCCAGATCGAATATTTCGAGGATATTTCTATCACTCTCAAAACCGATAGCACGAAGGAGCGTAGTTACAGGTAATTTCTTTTTACGGTCAATATATGCATACATGACATTATTGATGTCTGTAGCAAATTCAATCCATGAACCTTTGAAAGGAATGATACGTGCCGAATACAATTTAGTACCATTAGCATGCATTGTTTGTCCGAAAAATACGCCCGGCGAACGGTGCAACTGCGAAACAACAACACGCTCGGCACCATTGATCACGAATGTACCTTTTTCGGTCATGTATGGAATCAACCCCAAATAAACATCCTGAATAACCGTGTCAAAGTCTTCATGATCGGGGTCGGTACAATAAAGTTTAAGTTTTGCTTTTAGAGGAACACTATACGTCAATCCTCTGTCGATACACTCTTCGATTGTGTAACGTGGCGGATCGATAAAGTAGTCCAAAAATTCTAATACAAAATTGTTTCGTGTATCAGCTATAGGAAAGTTTTCTGCAAAAACTTTGTATAGACCTTCTTTCTTCCTCTTTTCGGGAGGAGTATCAAGTTGTAAAAAGTCGCGGAATGACTTTAGCTGCACTTCAAGAAAATCCGGATAAGGTAGCGGATTTTTGATTGAAGCGAAATTGACTCTTTGATTTGTATTTATTGAAGACATGGAATATCCAGTTTTGATGAACTTATTATTTTTGACGTAAAAAGGTTAAGAACCTTCACAACGAAGGTTCCTAACCAAAGTATCCTTTGACAGGACTGTTTTTACTTAAGTTCAACTTCAGCTCCTGATTCTTCTAATTGTTTTTTCAATGCTTCTGCTTCATCTTTAGTTACTCCTTTTTTAAGTTCACCAGGAGCAGCATCAACTAGATCTTTAGCTTCTTTCAAACCAAGTCCTGTTAGTTCTTTAACAGCTTTAACAACTTGCAATTTGTTTGCACCTGCTGATTTCAAGATTACATCGAAAGATGTTTTTTCTTCTACAGCTTCTGCAGCTGGACCTGCAGCCGGACCTGCAACTGCAACAGCAGCAGCGGCTGGTTCAATACCATATTCAGTTTTTAGAATTTCAGCTAGTTCGCTAACTTCTTTCACTGTCAAATTTACTAGTTGTTCTGCAATAGCTTTGATATCTGCCATTTTTGTATAAATTAAAATTGTTATTATTCTTTTTTAAATGAATTATCGTTTCGATAATGTTTCTAATACACCATGAATGGTATTACCACCCGATTGAAGGGCTGAGATAACATTCTTGGCTGGAGATTGAAGCAACATGATAACATCGCCGATAAGTTCGTTCTTGCTCTTGATGTTTTCTAATGCGCTCAAATTTTCCGCACCTATGTAGAAGCTTTCTTGTACATAAGCAGCCTTAAGCGAAGGAATTCCTTCTTTCTTGTACTTAGCGATCAGTTTAGCCGGTGCATTAGCTGAATTGGAAAACATCACTGCAGTGTTTCCTTTCAAAACTGAATGTAGTTCCGAATAGTCACCTTCAAGTGTATCCAATGCTTTCTGCAACAGGGTATTCTTTACGACCATTAATTTAATTTCTTGCTTTGCGCACTCTCTTCTCAATTCGCTGGTTTTAGTCGAATTAAGAGTAGCGATATCAGCAAGATAGAAATTGTCGTAACCTTTGATTGTTGCCGCTATAGTTTCTATGATAGTACTTTTATCTTCCTTTCTCATAATGTTTCAGTCAATTTTGATTAATTTTCTACTGATTTAGGGTCAATTTTTACACCCGGACTCATAGTACTTGAAAGACAAACACTTTTCACATAAGTTCCTTTAGCTGCAGTAGGTTTCAGTTTGATAAGCGTAGAAATAAATTCTCTTGCATTATCTCTGATCTGATCTGAAGTAAAAGATACTTTACCTATAGAAGCATGAACGATACCTGCTTTATCAACTTTAAAGTCGATTTTACCTGATTTTACTTCAGTTACAGCTTTAGCAACGTCCACAGTCACAGTTCCGCTCTTAGGGTTAGGCATTAGACCACGAGGTCCAAGTACACGCCCCAAAGCTCCAACTTTACCCATGATAGCAGGCTGAGTGATGATAACATCAATATCAGTCCAACCACCTTTTATCTTTTCGATATATTCATCCAAACCTACATAGTCTGCACCAGCTTCTTTAGCTGCAGCTTCTGCATCCGGAGAACATAATACCAAAACTCTTACTTGTTTTCCTGTTCCATGAGGAAGAGATACTACACCTCTCACCATCTGGTTAGCTTTACGTGGGTCTACACCTAAGCGTACATCCAAATCGACAGATGAGTCGAATTTTGTAGTTGTTATCTCTTTTACAAGAGCTGATGCTTCAGTCAGTGTATATAATTTCCCTGCTTCAATTTTGCTGAAAGCTAACTTCTGATTTTTTGTAAGTTTACCCATTATCAATTGAAGTTTAATTATTTAACATCAGGGAAAGCCCCTTTTACAGTAATACCCATACTTCTTGCTGTACCAGCAACCATCTTCATGGCAGATTCTACGGTAAAACAGTTCAGGTCAACCATTTTATCTTCAGCGATAGCTTGTACTTGATCCCAAGTAATTTCTGCTACCTTCTTACGATTTGGTTCTGCTGATCCACTCTTTGTTTTAGCGGCTTCAAGTAACTGAATTGCCACAGGTGGTTGTTTTACAATAAAATCAAAAGACTTATCAACATAGTAAGTAATTACCACTGGTAATATTTTACCTGCCTTGTCTTGAGTTCTGGCATTAAATTGCTTACAGAAATCCATGATATTGATACCTTTAGAACCTAAAGCAGGCCCTACCGGAGGAGATGGATTTGCTGCACCGCCTTTAATCTGTAACTTTAATTGTCCAGCAATTTCTTTAGCCATTTTTGTTTTTAATTTTTAGTTTTGTTAAAACTTAAATAGAACATCCAGAGTGCGTAACCAGTCCTTATTGCTCTTTTTCAACTTGCATGTAATTCAATTCGAGAGGAGTTTTCCTTCCAAATATTTTTACCATCACCTTGAGTTTCTTTTTCTCAGCGTTCACCTCTTCAATAATACCAGAAAAACCAGAGAAAGGACCATTTGTTACTTTCACGTTTTCTCCAACAAAATATTGAATATCCAAGCCTACTTCCTGCTCATCCAGTTCGTCCATTGTACCTAATATCCGATTTACTTCAGATTGGCTCAGCGGTTGTGGATTAGTAGTATTCGGTAAAAAACCTGCAACAAAATTAATGTTACGAAGTTCATGGATCACTTCACCTACGAGTGCAGCCTCAATCAATATGTAGCCGGGAAGATAAGCTCTTTCTTTGAGAACCTTCTTTCCGTTACGCATAATATAAGTTTTCTCTGTAGGAATAAGAACTTGAGAAATATACTTCCCTAAGTCAGTTTTCTTTATCTCTGATTCAAGATATTCTTTGACTTTATTTTCTTTTCCACTAACAGCACGCAGAACGTACCATTTCTTTTCGATTTCAGTCATAGTTTTTTGACAAGATAAAGATTACAACAGACCATAAAGCAACTTAACCGCTCTATCAAACACCGAATCAACACCCCACACAACCAATGCCATAATAATGGAAGCGATCATGACAATAACTGCACTGCTAGTCAATTCCGGACGAGAAGGCCAAGAAACCTTATATACAAGTTCGTTATAAGAATCTTTAAAATAGTTAATTATTTTTTTCATCACTCCTGTTTGAGTTTAGCACGGGCGGAGAGATTCGAACTCCCGACATTTGGTTTTGGAGACCAACGCTCTACCACTGAACTACGCCCGTATATTAAAGTCGGTTATATTACAAACCGACTTTAGGTTTTATAGAAATTATTAAGATAAAATTTCTGTAATCTGACCAGCACCTACTGTACGTCCACCTTCACGGATAGCGAAACGAAGACCTACGTTACAAGCAACTGGGTAAATCAATTCTACTGTGATTGTTACGTTATCACCAGGCATTACCATGTCTGTTCCTTCAGGAAGAGTGATTTCACCTGTAACGTCCAATGTACGTAGATAGAACTGAGGACGATATTTGTTGTGGAATGGAGTGTGACGTCCACCTTCTTCTTTTTTCAAGATATAAACCTCAGCTTTGATTCTTGTGTGAGGAGTGATTTTACCTGGGTGGGTAATAACCATACCACGTTTGATTTCTTCTTTATCGATACCACGAAGTAGAAGACCTACGTTGTCACCAGCTTGTCCGTCGTCAAGAATCTTACGGAACATTTCTACTCCTGTTACAACTGATTTTTTAGCTTCAGCTCCAAGACCGATAATTTGAACTTCTTCACCAGTTTTGATCTTACCAGTTTCGATACGACCTGTTGCTACAGTACCACGACCTGTGATAGAGAACACGTCTTCAACCGGCATCAAGAATGGTTTATCAACATCACGTGGAGGAAGTGGAATCCAAGTATCAACAGCATTCATAAGCTCCATTACTTGGCTAACCCAAGGTTCAACACCGTTCAAAGCACCTAGTGCAGATCCACGGATAACTGGAGTATTATCTCCGTCGAATTCGTAGAATGAAAGAAGTTCTCTCATTTCAAGTTCTACCAATTCTAGCATTTCTTCGTCATCAACGATATCACATTTGTTCATGAAAACAACCAATCTTGGTACGTTTACCTGACGTGCAAGAAGGATGTGCTCACGAGTTTGAGGCATAGGACCATCAGTAGCAGCTACAACGATGATAGCACCGTCCATCTGAGCAGCACCAGTAACCATGTTCTTTACGTAGTCGGCGTGTCCTGGACAGTCAACGTGAGCATAGTGACGGTTAGCTGTTTCGTATTCTACGTGAGAAGTATTGATTGTAATACCACGTTCTTTTTCTTCAGGAGCGTTATCGATAGAGTCGAATGAGCGTGCTTGAGAAAGACCTTTGTCAGCCAATACTTTAGTGATAGCAGCAGTCAAAGTAGTTTTACCGTGGTCAACGTGACCGATTGTACCGATATTTACGTGCGGTTTCGCCCGGTTAAAATGTTCTTTTGCCATAATTAATCTTCTATTATTTAGTTAAATGTATATATTTAATTCAATTTTGAATCTTGTATCCCCGTTAGAGCCCATGACGGGATTTGAACCCGTGACCTCTTCCTTACCAAGGAAGTGCTCTACCACTGAGCTACATTGGCTTAAATCTCAAAATCTTGCTTCAAATTAAACAATTCTCCGTACTTAAAAACAAGAGATATTATTATTAAAGCAAAAGTAATGGAAATTAAAGTGAAGAAATATCCAAATCTATTGATTCATAGCTTTTTCAAAACTTCTTTTTCCTTATAGCTTGAGCCTCTTGTCGGATTCGAACCAACGACCCCGAGATTACAAATCACGTGCTCTGGCCAACTGAGCTAAAGAGGCTAAAAGTCTAATAATTATCGCCATCTCGCTTTTTACACAGCGAAACGGCGACAAAATTAGATATTTTTTTTTAGAATCGCAACACTTTATAGATTTATTTTCCCTTGTGTTTTCTTTTGATTGTCTATTTAGCTTCAACTAGCTTAGTGCCAATTTCATGAACATTGCTATTTTATTTAGCCTGAGCCTTCTCTTTTACCTTAAGCACTTGCTTTTCCAAAGCTTCTATACTCTGAGCAACAGCCTCCTCAAAGCTATCAGCAGTCTTATTGGCAAACAACTCTCCATTTTTTATATTCAATTTAACCGAAGCCTCTTTATTATTGGCTACTTCCGGCTTCACGACTTTCAATATAACTTCTGCATCTACAATCTGATCTGTAAATTTATCCAATTTTGATATTTTTTTCTCAATAAACTCTTTCAGTTGTACTGACGCATCAAAGTGCACCGATTGAATTACAATATTCATAACTAATCCTCCTTTACTTTTTAAGCTCTTGGGTGAGCTTTGTTATAAATTCTCTTTAATTCTTCAAACGAAGTATGTGTGTATATTTCTGTAGCAGCCAAGCTTGCATGCCCAAGCAACTCCTTTACTGCATTAATATCCGCTCCATTATTCAGCATGCCCGTTGCAAACGAATGTCGAAGAACATGGGGGCTAACCTTGGCCAGAGTTTCTATTTGCTGTAAATTAGAAGTCACAATACGATGCACTAACATCGGATAAAGCGGCTCTCCATTATTCTTAACAAATAAGTAACCTGATTGGTTTCCTACTTCTTTATTTCGCACTGCAATATATTGCTCAAGAGACTGCTTCATGCCATCACTAAAAGGAATAAGACGTTGCTTATTACGTTTTCCTGTCACTTGTATCGTTTCAGACGAGAAATCGACATCAACATCTTTCAACCCTATTAATTCTGCCCGGCGGATTCCGGTTACGTAAAACAGCTCTATTATAATATGGTCTCGCAACGACTCGAATGAATCCCCGTAGTCTTCTTGATCCAGCACCTTCTCCATATCTGAACTGTTGGCAAAAGCTGGAATTGGCCGACCAACTTTCGGGCCATTTATTTTACTTGCAGGATTTACCGTTACTTCTCCTATTTTCTGCAAATATCTGTAAAACGATTTCACTGCGCTTAGCTTACGGTTTACAGAACGGGCTGAGATTTTTCTCTCCATCATAGACACGATCCACATGCGAATAATATCTCTATCTACATGCTTTATGTCGGTATCAGAAAAATGCTCGGCAAGAAACTCTACGAACTGACTGAGGTCTTCAGAATAAGAAATCTCCGTATGTAAAGAATAGTTCTTTTCATAACGGAGATACCTGATATATTTTTCTATCAACAGCATCATTCGAGAAACATTCTATCTTGAATGACGAAGTTAATAATATTATGCGAAATTGGCAATACTTCTTTTACTCTTCCATACGGTGCATCTTCTGCACATAAACTGCATGAAGTTTGTTTGCTCTCTTCACTACAGAAGGCTTTTGGAATTCCTGACGTCTTCTAAGTTCTTTAACAACACCTGTTTTTTCGTATTTTCTTTTAAATTTCTTTAGGGCTCTTTCGATATTTTCCCCTTCTTTCAATGGAACAATAATCATAATTATTCTTTAGTTTTTATTTGTTTTCTTATTTAATTTTAAACTTTATAAGCGAAATTTCATTCGCTATCATTGCAATAATTGCATTAACGAGAGAATTCTGTTGTATAAATCAATCTTCTGAACATTGCTTCAGCAAAGCAATATCATACCACAAGTGAATATGTTTTGTTCAAAAGATCATCAAACCTCCTCTCTGTTTCGGGCTGCAAATTTATGATTTAATATCTTAACGAACAAGACTTTTTAAAAAATTCTATTCTTTTTTCATCTCAATATGGGGTAGCCCATCTTCGAGATACATCTCGCTGGTTTGCCTGAAGCCGTGGCTCTCATAAAATTTTTGAAGATATTGCTGAGCAGAAATCGTAATTCGCGTCTCGCCTAAAGTTGCAGATGCTATATTCAGGGCTTTCTTCATCATGTCGTGCCCATATCCGTACTTCCTATACTCCTGAGCAACAATAACCCGTCCGATACAAGCCTCTTCAAAATAATCTCCGGCCTTAAATATACGGCAATAAGCCACCAGTCTATCATCTGCATATCCGGAGAGATGCAATGCTTTTTGGTCTTTATAGTCTGTATCGAGATACGGAGCATCTTGCTCAACGACAAATATTTTGCACCGTAGATGCAAGATCTCATATAATTCGTTTATAGTAAGCTCTTCGAAACGGCTTACTTTCCATACTAATTCTTTCTTCATGCGTAATAAATCAGAAAAATCGCATAAAGATAATTTTTTATTTTTTACAATTCCGTACCCGTCAGGAAGATTCGTTATGTATAGATAAAAGTCTGTCAGGATCCTTCTTATTTACTATAAAGATAATACAAATCAAACATAAACATCATAGTTCTCATTGAGCACAAAACATGAAATTAAATTGATTAAATATCAACAAAATAGATTGGAAGAAATAATGAAGAAGGGGCAACCATAGGAAATAGGCTTGGAGTCATAACTTGAAATGATAATACTTAAACACCAAGAAAATAGCTATCACAAGCACAAGCAAAGTAACAACAGCTAATACGATAAGCAGCAACACCTTAAAGATTGCAGCAAACCATGAAGACCTTTTGAAGAATTGAGATAACCCCCATATAAAATATATTTCGGCTAAAAAATTTACAACCAAATAAACAAACTGTGAATGTGACAAATATATAAAGGGATAAAACAACAAAAGAACAAAAATTCTTGCTCCAGATAAGTATGAAAGCATAACAAGATGCTCCATATAGTTATAACCCCTTCGATAAAACAACAAATAAGAGAACAGCGCATAAAAAGGAGTTAACACCAGAAGCATCGATGAGTAATGATTAGAATACAATTTATAGATAGGGACATATTCAAGAATAACATTACCTTCATGTTTATTCATCTCATCCATTGGAAAAAAATGAAAAAGATGAAAAACAAAACTATAAATAACACCACATACTATCAGAAAAATAAAAGGTTTGATATATCCAACCCTCTTACCGGATAAATAATTTCGGATTGTTACTGCCGGCCTTAACAGCAACTCTTTAGTAGTATAGAATAACCCACTATTTAAATGAAACAGCAGCCATTTAGAAAAGGGAGAGCAAAAGAATGTAATTAAAACTTAATCAACGGATTAAGCAAAACGGTTCTTTTAGCCAAAAGAGAATAAATGCACAAAAAAGCAAAGATGACGGTGAATTCAGTTACTAAATCGTTACCTGAGTAACTTTGTTCAACTGGAGTTTATTCGTCACTTATTCAATAGTTTGCGTAATTTTGCATAGCACCGGATAACTCTAAGTAAACTAAATTTGTAATTAAAAAATTAGAGTTATGGCAAGAAGTACATTCAAGGTTTTGTTTTACCTAAAAAAGAACAATTTAAAAGATGGTAAAGCTCCTATAATGGGAAGAATCACTGTAAACAGTACCATCTCGCAGTTTAGCTGTAAGCTAAACATAAAGCCCGAGTTGTGGGATACCAAAGCAAACCGAGCATTAGGCAAAAGTCTTGAAGCACAGAAAATCAATCAGAAGTTAGACAACATCAAAACCCAAATCGGCAAGCAATATCAAAGCATCTGTGACAAGGATAATTTTGTTTCTGCTGAAAAAGTTAAAAACGCTTATCTCGGCTTTGGCGATGAGTTCCGAACTTTCTTCTCTATCGCCGATGAGTTCTACGAGCAATACAGCAGACGTGTAGGTAAGGATAGAACGGAAGGTTCATACGAGCAACTAATTATTAATCGCAGGAGAGTAGAGATGTTTCTTCGAGATAGATATAATCTTTCCGATATTCCGATTAAGGAAATAGAGCCACAATTTATAGAGGACTATTATGCCTATTTATTGGAAGAACGCAAGCTGGCGGGCAGTACTTTGCTTACATCCGTGACCAAACTGAAACAAATTATGTTGATCGCTCAACGCAAGGGGTATATCCATATCAATCCTTTTGCCAGCTTCCGATTCAAAGCACAAACTCGGGATAGAGGTTATTTGACCGAAGATGAACTTCGAAGGTTTATGACTGTAGAACTCAGAAGATACAAACAACGTCAGATTCGGGATATCTTCGTTTTTCAAGCATTTACGGGTTTGGCTTATGCAGATGTCAAAAAATTGACCTTTGATGATATTCAAACTTCTTTTGATGGCGAATTGTGGCTGATAGCTAAACGCAAGAAAACCAATGCTACGTTCTATGTCAAATTATTGCCAATAGCAAAGCAACTGATTGAACAATATCGTCTTGTGGCTAAAAATAATTTTGTATTTCCTGTACCAAGCCATAGCGATAATATGAATCGTTGCCTTCAACGTATAGCTAAATTATGCGGTGTGAATAAGCGAGTTACGTCGCATATGGGGCGCCATACAATGGCTACAACAGTGTGCCTCTCGCAAGGTGTACCCATCGAAACAGTCTCTCAAATGCTCGGGCACAGCTGCATAACTACGACTCAAATTTATGCCAAAATCACCAACGACAAGATAAGTAAAGATATGGCGGTATTGACAGATAAAATCGGGGATAAGTATAAATTGGAAACAGATCGACCTGAATCCGATTTCAGAAACATCAAACGAATCACTAAAAAGCAAAAAGAAATGTTGCCCCGAAAAAAGAGAGAAAATAACCCCGTTAATCCATCAACTTATATCATCCCCAAATGGGCTAAGGTGGAATAGAATAAGAACAATGATGGTCAGCTCAGTCCTTTTGTTGCAGGAGAAAGTCACTTCTTACAAGGCAAACTAGTCAAGCCCGAAGCCCTACAGGTCGGAAACAAAAATCTCCATCCTACGGATAGTATTTTCGCTCCGAGGCTTGCCTGTTTCCCTGCTCGAAGTGTAAAAGAATATCCTGCAACGAAAACGACTGACCTGACGATGACGCATATCTTCAAACTAAAACAAGCATCCCTGATTAATATCAAGAATGCTTGTTTTCATTTTATGCGTAAGTAGCAACTTCAACTCCCTCTCCTTAGAATCTGCATATTAAAAGGGTAATTCTGGCGATTGGTAGTTATTACACAATACCTCTTGAAGTTCTTTCTCGGGATAAAGTATTTTCCCTCCAATCATTGTATAACAGATCATTCGCTTATCTCGCAGATTTTGAAGCGTTCGAGGCGAGATATGGAGATATTCCATTAGTTCCTCTCCGCTCAGATAACGTTCGTCTGCCAATGTTGGGCGATGCTTGTCTCTAACATCCTGCACACCCTCAATGGATTGTTCTATCTGCTCCAAAAGTTCCTTGAACTCTTCGGTCTCGTAATTGATAAATTTATCCATAAGTTACTTCTTGGCTAGTTTAATTTCTGTTTGAAGTAGGCAATGAATATCCTCTTCTTTATAATAGACCTTGCCACCCAACATTGTAAATGGTATCTTCCCATTATTCCGCCAAGTTTGTAAAGTACGTTTCGAGATACTCAAAGCACGGCAGACATCTGCCGAATCCATTCATCCGTCTCTGGGATTGGAACAATAGACGGCTCTTAACGCAGCCATATCGGAAGTTAATCTATTGATCTGTCGTTTCAACAGTTCCCATGTATGTAAATCGATACAAACAATCTCCATAATGATTCAGTTTAGTTGTTATTTACTCTTTATCGTTATTAAATGTACTTGCCAGAGAACGTTTTAACCCTTCATTGGCAGCACGAGTTATCAGCTCTTTGTTTTGGAACAAGTGATCGGCAAGAATATTCGACAACAGCATAGTCGGAGTGATCTCGGGTACAATATGTTGCAACGAGGCAACTAGCATCTGGAGTTTCTCTTTCATCCGAACATCAATATAAACCGGAGTATAATCCTTGATTTTCCGTGTTGCCAAAAATCGGTTGGTATACTCTTCCTCGTCTTTTTTGCGAGAAAGCTTGCCTCTGGCTGAGCTAGCTACTCATGTGCTGTCCTCCCCTATAAATTGAGATATAAGTTCTTTATTATCCAAAGGCTGTTCTTTATTTTCAGACTCATCTTTCATACGATACTTGTTTTTTAATGTTTATAAATAGGATTCATTAAATTAGAATGATAATATTCATTCAAACATCTCTGATACGATTGGTCTTGCCCATGATTCTACATTTTCCGAAAGGATAAGCAGTATACGACTTTTTATATTGCTGTTTCCGAACTCAGGTGCAAGTATAGCACATTCTCAAGCCCTGCGCTGTGAGCATAATAGCCTTACCTAACAGGTTGGGGTTGTATAGTGTTTATTATAAGCCTGTTATGATTTAGGTGTGTACTTGGAAAGGAATAATCTGAGAATAGTAGGCAATCAACTATTTTATGTTAACATGCTCTATTTGAGTAGATAATATTAGTTCAGGTTGGGACATAAATATTTATAGGAAATACAGGATGGTAAGATTTTTTAACTATTGACGGCTATATTCCCCCAATTTCTCTATCAAGGTATCTATATCTTCAAGCCCAAATATCTGTTCCCGTTTGTTGCGGTTACGGCAGTTGAGTAGTTGTTGCATACCAATATAGTGTTTATTATCACCATATCTTTCTTTGTTGCCTTCTGTGCGAAAAGAAATAAAGTCTTTATTCCCATCGGCAACCGAAACCCATTGGGCTTTAATGTACTTGTGTTCGCTCAGTTGGTCAAGGAGATAGACCAATGTCTTTTGGTTGGTTACTTGTAGCGGTTCAGGTAGTTTTCCTGAAAGTAGTTTCTTTAGTTCAGCTACTTTAATTTTTGAGCGAAACAATTTGATAGTTTCTATGCAGTTGGCTAATAAAGCGTATTGCTCTTTGCTTAGTTTGGATTGGTAAGAACGTTTGGTAGATTTAGCTGTAGCTTTAGTCTCTTTGGCAATGGTAGTTTCTTGTATGGGTGTCTCTTCCTTAATGATCTCTACTTTAGGTTTTGGAAGAAGTTTCTCATATTTTATACATAATCGTTCTAAACTTACGAGGTCTACCAATTCTCGGAAATAGGGCAAATCAATTTTGATTAGCTCTGCGGTATAGTTGCTTGGAGTTATTGTATTTGTTGGTTTTATAAATGTACGATACTGATGATAAACATCTTTGCTTATCTCGTCGCAAAAGTCACTGTACCATAGATAATCCTCTCTATCGTCACGAAGGTATTTGGGCAAGCTTGCCAAAGGAGGATTGTTACGGATGATATCCAGCACTTTGCTTTTATAGTGGAGTAGTTCCGCCTCAGTGAGTTGTGGCTGTGAGACCAAACCAAGTGCCGTTTCATAGTTGATTGCTACAAAGTCATTGAGACTCTGCTGCACAGCCCGAAATACTTCAGGAACATTACTATCATAATCTATGTCTTGCTCACCATTATACATGTACTAAAGATAGTAATATTACCAATAAGAGCAATAACAGTGACTCAATTTTGTCTGGCAATATGGCAAATAAAAGCATGTTCAAGCAAAGCTATACACGTCATATTGTCAATGATATAACTATCGAATTAACAATCTATCTTTGCTACAGTGTCCATGTCGGATACATCTAAATTATACTGCTATATGAGAAATCCAATCCACTTTCTACTATTCATTTGCTCTGCCTACCCTTGAAGAGCAATAGGCAATACACTGACCGTATTGCTAAGTCCGGGCGTTTTGACTTTATGCTCAGACCTGAGTGCAAATGTTGCCACCGATTCAAAAAACAAAGAGACTACCGCCTCTTTATTTTTTTCTCGTCGTCAAAGGAGCAAGGTAATCGCACGGGTAACCCAAAATTCGACTAACGTCTCTTTGGGCTACTTCCGTGCATACCTTGCCCTTGCAGGGGGCTCAGCCCCGAACAGTCTGCTCCCGATGGTCACTTGACTGTCGTGGCTGTGGAGCAATCCTGCACTTCATCTCCCGATGGTCACTTTCGTTTCGGCTCGCCTGAGTGTTTGGAGACACTCAGTTTTCCATAACCTTAAACAAAGTAGTTATGGAAAATAAGAAGAGTGACAGCGCTAAAAGAGGTCGTCCAAAGAAAGAAAAAGTAAAACTTTCTACTTCGATTAATCTGAAATTGACCGAAGAAGATTTTAAAACCGTGAAGGAAAAAGCAGAGAAATTGGGAATGAAAGCAACTCAATATGCTCGGGAGATGACCTTGAAAGGAGGTGTCAAATCTCGTTTTACTTTGGAAGAACTTGACCTCATACGGAAGCTCGGTGGTATGGGGAATAATCTGAATCAGATAGCCAAACAGGCTAACAAATCGGGATTCGCTCAAGTTAGTGTAGAGATCGTAAATATTGCACTTCAAATCAAACAATTGTTGGATGATCGCTAAAAACATCAAAGGGAAATCATTTAAAGGCTGTGTGAATTATGTGATCAATGACACAGCCGAATTGCTCGAGGCCGAAGGAGTATGGGCGGATAGTGCGAAAGATATGATCCGCAGTTTTGCCATACAACGTTCGGGACGAAAAGAGATAAAGCAACCTGTTGGCCATATTCCAATATCCTTTTCTCCCGAAGATAAAGGAAAAATGACCAATGATTTTATGCTCCAACTAGCCAAAGAATATATGCAGGAAATGGGAATCAAAAATACGCAATATATCATTGTCCGACATCACAATACGGATAATGCCCACCTGCATATTGTCTATAACCGTATTGACAACAACTTAAAACTTATCTCCGTCAACAACGATTACAAACGAAACATCAAGGCTTGTAAGAAGCTAAAAGACAAGTATAATCTGACTTATGGTAAGGGTAAAGACAATGTAAAACGGCAGAAATTAGACAATCCCGACAAGACAAAATATCATATCTATGATGCTATAAAATCTGTTTTATCCAGTTGTAAGAATCCGGCAGATTTACGATTCGCTCTTCAAAAATTCAATATTGAGATTGATTACAAATTCAAACGAACGACCAGAGAGATTGAAGGAGTATCGTTTCGATACGACAATATTGCTTTCAAAGGCTCGGATATTGATCGGAAATTTAGTTTCGGAAATCTAAAAAAAGAGTTTGATAAGAATATTGAAGAAGCGAAGAAACGAGGTCGAGAGGAATTTCTGCGAGAACAGGCCGAACAAAAAGCTAAACACGAAGTACAGAAAAAGACAGAAATCCAACCTATATCCGTTAAACGAAATCTTGTTGTTTTGGGTGTTGAGCTATCAGACGAACAGGAAAAAGTATTGAGAGAAGGCGGTATTATCTTTGTTGAAAACATGATTCATCCCAATGACAACACTAAATTTTCTGCATATGCATTTGCCAATGATGATAAGGACAATATCTCATTTAGCAATAAAAACCCAGAAAAGTCCATAAAATATGGTAAATATGAGATGCGACTCAGAGATAAGATTTTGATAGAAAAGGGCTTTATAACTAAAGCTAAAGTGAAATGGTATGATGGTAGATTCGCTCATCCATATCTGTGGAAAGAGAAGAAAACTGATACGGAATATAAAGAGTCATGGGGCGATCCGAGAGTAGTAGAAGCTAAAGAGGAGGAAAAGAGGAAGCAAATCATAACACCTATAATAAAGAAGGATAAAGGAATGAAAATGTAAAACATTAAGAACATGACAGTATTTGGCAGTTATCAATTTTATTTTTGTCGGAGCAAATAATAGCAACAGCCCTTTTACTCGCCTCCGAAAATATTTACATATATTTGCCATCGGAAACGATAGGTTTTGCTAATGTATATTTGAAGAAGCGTAAAGTTTCGTCCTTTGTTTAGAAAATCGCCAATTGACTAATGTAGCAAGGATAAACATGATGTTCCTGTTTGATGATTGTACCTTTTGTACAGCATATCAGGCGTGGGCTGTTGTTTATTTGCTACAAGGTGTTTGGCGATACCTCTAAACAAAATAGGCATACAGTGCCACGCTTTTTCTTTAGTTTGGAACTTATTTGTAACTAAAATAATAGATATGATAAATACAAAACTAAATGCTCTTTTTCAATACTGGAAAGATGGAATGATGCAGAATGGTGATCATGGATTTTGTGAAGATGGACTGATTTACCGTAATGGAAAAGAAAGTTTATTGTGGCAGAACTCTAAAAGAAAAATATTGTTTCTGCTCAAAGAAAACAACGACAACGATGGACAAGATGTTCGAGAATGGACAGGTTCTATCAATGGGTATTCTCCCAATGGGTTATTTTATAATCGATTATCGGCTTGGCTATATGGGTTGACCAATTATACAGACACTAGCTATCCTGCTATTGAAGAAGCTTTTGATGCGAAGAATCAGATGAAAGCATTATCTGAATACTCCTATGCTTATGTGAACGTGAAGAAGAAATCGGGTGGTGCTACTGCTGACGATAGTATTGTATATGATTTTGGTAAGCGGTATGCACATTATTTACGTCAAGAATTGGATATTTTATCTCCCAATATTATTGTTTGTGGGGGGCAAGTAGTATTTAATGTTGCTACAGATATAATCTATAAAGAACTTACATTCATTCAGAAGAATAGTTGGGTATATTATAATAAAGAAAATAACATAGTATTAATAAATAGTTTTCATCCTACAGCTCGCAAATCGAATGTTGAAATGTATGAGTGGATGATGGAAAATGTGATAAAAGGATAAAATGGGACTGTCCATAGCTTTGTGTAAGCGTCAACTACAAGGTTGAAGATTTATCATATAAATTCTTTCAAATTCTCCCCCCTAAAAAGACGGG